>NZ_JBEZJY010000069.1:0-36432 GCF_040651415.1 Streptomyces sp. NPDC048484 | reverse complement strand
GGCTCTGACCAGCTGGTCAGAGCCTCCCGAGCAGCGGGGGAACCTCAGAATGGCCGAGGCGTCCGCGCCAGCCCCTGGTAGTGGTCAGCAACCACCCGGGCCATGGCCCCGATCCGGTCCACCTTTACTTCCTTGGCGGCGAAGAACACATGCCCCCGCACCTCTGGGTGCTTCTTGGCGAGGGTGAGGTGCTTGGACAGCTCCGCCGGGTCCTGCCAGGCCGCGGGCTGTGCCGGGTCGCCCGCCTTGTAGAGGGCCTCCCCGATGTAGAGCTGTGTCCCAGACCCCCTCGCAACCTCTGCCCACCAGGGCAGAAGGACTGCATAGTTAGCAGGAACATCCTGGTCAAGCGGTTGTGCCGACCAATACAGCTGCGGGCAGATGTAGTCGATCCAGTTCTCCCGGACCCATTTCCTGGTGTCCGCGTGCAGGTCGTCGTACGTCTCCACGCCGGCCCGGGTGTCCGAGCCCAGCGGGTCGGTCGCGGCGTTGCGCCACACTCCGAAGGGGCTGATCCCGAACTTCGTGCCGGGCCGGATCTTCTTGATCCGGGCGGCCGTCTCCTTCACCAGCCGGTCGATGTTGTCGCGCCGCCATGCCGCCCGGTCGGTGAACTTCCCACCGTGTGCCGCGTACGCGGCGTCGTCGTCGAAGGCCTTGCCCGCGACCGGATACGGGTAGAAGTAGTCGTCCCAGTGGACGGCGTCGACGGCGTACTTCTGCACCGCGTCGAGCATCGCGTCCTGGACGAAGGCGCGGACCTCGGGCAGGCCGGGGTTGTAGTAGAGCTTCCCGCCGTAGGGCACGACCCACTCGGGATGGGTGCGGGCCGGATGCGAGGCGACCAGCTTCTTCGGGTCGGTGTGGTTGGCGATGCGGTACGGGTTGAACCAGGCGTGCAGTTCCAGTTTGCGCGCGTGGGCCTCCTCGACGGCGGTGCCGAGCGGGTCCCAGCCGGGGTCCTTGCCCTGGACGCCGGTCAGGTACTGCGCCCAGGGCTCGTGGGGCGAGGGCCACAGGGCGTCGGCCGTGGGACGCACCTGGAAGATCACGGCGTTCAGCCGGCGCTTCACCGCGGTGTCGAGGTGCGCGAGCAGTTCGCTGCGCTGCTGGGCCGCGGTCAGGCCGGGCTTGGAGGGCCAGTCACGGTTGGCCACGGTCGACACCCACATGCCGCGCAGCGCACCGGCAGGATCCCGGCGCCCGCGATCATCGGACTCTCCGCCCCCGCCCCCTCCGTCACCGCCGGACAGCTCCGCCGCCACCGCCAGTCCCGCCGTGACGAGTCCCGACAGTCCGACCGCCGCCGCTGCCGCAAAACCCCGTCGTGACATACGCCGCATGCCGCACACCCCAAACACAGTGGGTCCGCCTGGTCACGGACCGTCTACCTCGCACAGCATGCCCGACCCGGCCCGTCGATCGTGGACAAGTCCGGAGTAACGTGGCGTGGCGCCCGCAGAGACCGGACAACGGACACCCGATACCTGCGGGCCCCGTGACAGTGAGAGCGAAAGGGACGATGTGACCGACATCGAACGCGTCGGAGTGGTGGGCTGCGGCCAGATGGGAGCGGGCATCGCCGAGGTGTGCGCCCGCGCCGGCCTGGATGTGATGGTCGCCGAGACCACTGGTGAGGCGTTGGAGATTGGCCGGACCCGGCTCTACAACTCACTCTCCAAGGCGGCCGAGCGCGGCAAGATCTCCGAGGAGGAGCGGGACGCCACGCAGGAGCGGCTCTCCTTCACCACCGATCTCGGCGAGTTCTCCGACCGTGACCTGGTGATCGAGGCGGTCGTCGAGAACGAGCAGGTGAAGACGGAGATCTTCCAGGTGCTCGACCAGGTGGTGGTCCGGCAGGACGCGATCCTCGCCTCGAACACCTCCTCCATCCCGCTGGTCAAGCTCGCCGTCGCCACCTCGCGCCCCGACCAGGTCATCGGCATCCACTTCTTCAACCCGGCCCCGGTGCAGAAGCTCGTCGAGCTGATCCCGGCCCTCACCACCTCCGAGGGGACGATCAGCCGGGCGCAGTCCCTGGTCGAGAAGATCCTGGGCAAGCACGCGATCCGCGCCCAGGACCGCTCGGGCTTCGTGGTCAACGCGCTGCTGATCCCCTACCTTCTCTCCGCGATCCGGATGTTCGAGTCCGGCATGGCGAGCCGCGAGGACATCGACAACGGTATGGAGCTGGGCTGCGCCCATCCGATGGGCCCGCTCAAGCTGTCCGACCTGATCGGCCTCGACACCGTCTCCTCCGTCGCGTACTCGATGTACGAGGAGTACAAGGAGCCGCTGTACGCGGCTCCGCCGCTGCTTCAGCGGATGGTCGACGCGGGGCGGCTGGGGCGGAAGTCGGGGTCCGGCTTCTACAGCTACGCGTGAGCGCTCCGCCCCCGAGGGGCATGCGACTACTGTCCGTATAACCGTAGGCCTGCGCGAGCCCGGCTCTCCTTTGAGGGCCGGGCCCGCTGCATTCACACACCGTGTGCACGGCGGGCTCGCATATGCCCCTCGCACACTCTCCCCAGGCGCCCACCAGGCGGGTTGACTTTCTGTGCGCATTGAAGGGATGTGATGACTACGGAAAGGAACGGACAATTGACCGCCGACCCGGAGCATCCCATGGTCCGAGGAGAACTCGCAGAGTTACGCCGTCGCCTCGACGTGGCCCATGCCACCGTCGAGGGCGGAATGACTCTGCTCAGTCATCGCGCCGAACAGACCGCCAAGGAGATCGAGGACCTGAGTACTCGGGTCATCGCTCTTGAACACACCCGCTGGCCGCTGCGCGCGGTCGCGGTCGTCACGGCGGTGGGCGCACTGGCCGTGGCGGTCTGGCAGGCTCTGGGCCGGTAAGGCCCGTGGACGCGGTGGGGGATCAGGGTAAGGCGTCCTGCCCGAGCCTCAGATGGTGCAGGAGGAGCAGCGCGGCTGCCATGTTGGCGGCCGGAACCTCACCGCGGGCGACCATGTCGGGAACGAGCTTGAGAGAAACCCATTCCCGGCGGTCCGACTCGAAGTCGTCCACAGGGTGTCCGATGTACGCACCTTCGTCGGCCCAGTAGACGTGGTGCCGGGCGTCGGTGAGCCCGTTCGAGGGCTCGACGCTCATCAGATGGCGCAGGGGTCCCGGCCGCCAACCGGTCTCCTCCTCCAGTTCGCGGGCCGCCGCGACGGCGATGTCCTCGCCGTCCTCGACGACGCCCGCGGGAAGTTCCCATCCCCAGCTGTCGGTGATGAAGCGGTGCCGCCACAGAAGGAGCACCTCGTTCGCCCCATTCACGACGGTGGCCACGGCGACGGGCCGCAGCCGGATGAGGAAGTGGTCGAGATGCCGACCGTCGGGCAGCTCGACATCTGCGAGATTGACGCTGAACCATCGGTTTGCGTACACGATTTGTTCGTTCTGTTTCGTCCACTGCACTGTTCTGCCACCTTCCGCCGAGTAGATGGCAATATCGCAGCGCAGCGGCAGGCGCAGGGGTAGGGGCCGGGGTGGGGCATGAGTGGGGCAGAGTTGCCCACACCGGAGGACTCGGGAGTCCCGGAAACGGTCGGGACGTCTTCGCGCGAACAAGTTCCTAGAGCGGTACGCGCAGCGCTCCGTCGATGAGTTCGGCGGCCTCGGAAGTCCCCGCGCACCCGCTGGCCACCAGATGTTCGCGTACCGCCCGCAGTCTGTCGCGCAGTCGCTGGGACTCCATCCCCCGCGCCCTCTCCGCCATCTCGACCGCGGTCACCACCGCGCTGTCGGCGTTTCCCTGGCGCAGTTCGATCTGGCTGAGCATGGCGAGCCGGTGCACCCTCCCCCGGTCGTGCGCCGGGTTGTCCACGGCGGCCGCGGCGTGCTCCCGCGCGGCGGTCAGGTCGCCGAGGCTCAACAGCGCCTCCGCCACCTGCACGTTGACCAGGCCCGGCTGCACATAGCCCGTCTCGTCCGGTTCGTAGCCGCGCCGGATGCGGTCGGCGGCCTGCTCGGCACGCCGGATGCAGGACAGCGCGCTACTGCCGTCGCCCAGGTGTGCGTACGCCTTGGCCTGCATCGCGGAGAGGTCCGACGCGAGCGCCGGAGTGATGTGCCGCCCCGCGGCGCGCAGCGCGGCCTCGGCGAAGGCCACGGCCTGCCGGTGCTCACGCATGAACAGCGCCTGGTTGACGAGGAGCGCGATGACGTAGGCGCCAAGTCCTCTGTCCCCGCTGGCCTTCGCGAGTCGGAGCGCCTGGTGGAAGTAGCGCTGGGCGAGCCCGTGCGCGTCGGAGTCGTACGCGCAGATGCCGGCGATCGCCACCAGGCCACCGGTGGCACGGTGGAGCTGACGGCCCGTCGCGTCGGCGTAGCTGCCTCTGAGCAGCGGCGCGGTCTCGGAGTTGAGGAAACCGACGATGCGGGTACGGGTCGCGATGCCCCCCGCCTTGCGGTACATCTGCTCGTAGTGGGCACGGGCGGCGCGCAGCATCTCGATGTCGGTCATGCTCACGCGGTGCCGTCCGCCGCGCGAGACGTCCACGTCCTCCGGAGGGTTCTCCCACTCCCAGACGGGCATCACGGCGGGCGTACCGGTGACGGCGGGGGCGCCCAGGATGTGCGGGCGCTGCTGTTCGTCGGAGCGCCACAGGGCGGTGGCGCGCTCGACGAAACCGGAAAGCGTCGTGCCGTGCGGGGCGGCCGGTTCGCCGGGCACGCCGAGGCCGATGTCGTCGAGCGTGACGGGACGTTGGAGCCGGGAGGCGAGCACCTCGCAGATCAGGTCGGGCACCTGGCCGCGGGGCCGCTGCCCCTTCAACCACCGTGCCACGGCGGTGTGTTCGTAGCGGAGCGCGAGACCGCGTCGCCGCCCCGCCTGGTTCACATGGGCGGCGAGTCCGGCGTGCGAGATGCCGGCCTCGTCGAGGACCGCGTCGAGCAGAGTGTTGGGCTGCATGAATGCCATCCGGTGGCTCGGAGCCGACGGGTGCCTTCAACCTAGCGCGTTCGGCTTCACACGGGGTGTGAACGGAGTGCCCGGATCCGGGCGGGTACGCTCCTGTCGCGGAGAGTTGTGAACCGGTTGACTTAAATGCCTCGCAAGAGGCCGGCCGGGCCGCCGGCTCCCCCTCGTACAGTGCGGCGGCCCGGATTCACGCCGTCCGCCCAGCCGCCTGCCCGACACTCCGTGGCGGGGCGGACGGCCCCGCCGGGTCACTCGGCCGGGTTGTGCCGGACCGATCCGCCGACCGGCGGCGTGAGATCAGGTCGGCGCCGTGCTGTTGATGAGCCGTGCTGTTGATGATCTGCCTGCCGGGGGCTGCGCCCCGGCTGTTCGGCCGACCCGCCCCCCATCGGTTCGTCCGATGCCCCCTGCGGTTCTGCCGACGGCGAGGTACCCCCACGCGCGGCCGTCAAGGCGAGGTGCCCCCGCCCACTGCCGTCAACATGACGGTACCGCGTGTCGACCAACGTGTGATCTTCACTCACCCTTCGTGTCCGGGTGCTCGGCGCTGTCCTGTCCGCGGCATCCCCAGCACCCCTTCAAGAAGATCCGTTCACTCCAACGGGGCATGACCGGTCATGACGGGGCACGGTCCCGGACTGCGGGTGCCGGGCGGTCACTTGACCTGGTGGGCCATACGGTCGCCCTGCGGTGTGGACGCCTGCGGTCGGTCGTTGCGCAGGATCAGTACGGCCACGTCGTCGGAGGGCAGTCCCTCCGCGTGGGCGAGCAGTTGGGTGAAGACCTCCCCCAGTACGGCCTGGGGTGCGGCCGGCCGGGCGCGGGTGGCCTCGGTGAGCGCGGCGGCCAGGGGAAAGAACCGGCCGGCGCTGTCACGGGCGTCGTCGACACCGTCCGTGTGCAGGAACAGCGCCTCGCCGGGCTGCAGACGCCCGCAGCGGACGACGGGCAGTTCGGCGGGGAGGGGGAAGGGTCCGAGGGGAGGCAGCGGATCACCGAAGCCGAGGTGCACCACCCGTCCTCGTACCTCGGCTCGCTCTTCTGCCTCGGCCGGTCCACCGTCCGCGCGGAGCAGATACGGCCATGGGTGACCGCAGTTCAGGGCGCGCACCTCGCCGTCGCGGCCGATCTCCAGGAGCAGCATGGTGACGAACTCCTCCGCGACCGGGCTTTCGGGGTCGAGCCCGGACGAGGGATGCTCGCCCTTCGCGCGCTCCCTGAGATGCCGGCCCATGGCGCGCTCCAGCCTCCGCAGCACGCCGGGGAGTTCGGGCTCGTCGTGGACGGCCTCGCGGAAGCTGCCGAGTACGGCGGCGACGGTCCCGATGGCGGCCAGTCCGTGCCCGCGGACGTCGCCCATCACGACCCGGACGCCGTGCTCTGTACCGATCACCTCGTACAGGTCGCCCCCGACGCTCTCCCCGTGGTCCGCGGAGAACTGGGCGGCCGCGACGTTCAGCCCGTCGACGCTCGGCGGCAGCGGACGCAGGAGGGTGCCCTGGGCGGCTCCCGCGATCCTGCGGATCTGCCGCAGTTCCCGCACGAGTCCTCGCCTGACATGGAGCATCAATGCCATACCGACGGCGAAGAAGACGGCGCAGGTGACGATGCGCGCGCTGAGCCCGTTCTGCTGGGCGAGCGGACAGGTCAGCTTGTACGTGATGGCCGTCGCGCCCCAGGCGGTGGGCATCCCCAACGCGAGTGCACGACGCAGCCGTTGCCGGTTCCGGCCGAGCCGGCGGGCCTCTGCTCGGCCGAGCCGGCGGCGGACCCGGCCCCTGGCGCGACGGAGCTCGTGGGCCGGGTCACGGCCCAGTGCGCGAGTGACGGTTTTCCGCCATGGTGTCCGGTGGTTCGCCCCGGGCCCGGCCCGACGGGACACTCCAGCCTTGATACGGATCATGCCGACGGCCCCCTAGGCCCTGTTCAGCGCAGGCACCGGCCGCTTCGGCCGGATCGATTCTGTCGATCGTGTGCCCCGATCGGACCAGAGCGCCCACACTTGCCACTCAAAAGAGTGAGGTGATCACAGAGAGCCAGGGGGTGCCGGGGTGCCCTCTGAAGGGCGCGGGGGACCGCGCGCCCGGCCAGGCGCATCCGCACCCGACTCACGGCCCACAGTCCCCCGGCACAACCAGCGGAGCCACCCGGCGGAGCTACGCCCGAAGAACCGCCCCCGTGCGCTCGCCCGCGAGGGCGACCGCCGAGTCGCGTGCCGCGGACGCCTCGTCCACGGTCAACGTCCGGTCTCCCGCGCGAAAGCGCAGCGCGTAGGCGAGCGACTTCCGCCCCTCACCGAGCTGCTCGCCCGCGTACACGTCGAACAGCCGGATGGATTCGAGGAGTTCACCCGCGCCCTCGCGCAGCGAGGTCTCGACGTCGGCGGCCTCGACGTCCCCGGAGACGACCAGCGCGACATCCTGTGTGGCGACCGGGAACGTGGAGATGCGCGGAGCGAGAAGGGCGCCGGTGCCCGCCTGCTCCAGGAGGTCGAGCTCGATCTCCATGGCGCAGCTGCGCTCCGGCAGGTGCAGCGCCTTGATGACCCGCGGGTGCAGCTCACCGGCGTGGCCGACGAGCGTCTCCTCGCCGTTCACCGTGACGTACAGCGCGGCGCAGCGGCCCGGGTGCCAGGGAGCGTGCCGGTCGCCGCGCACGGTCAGTTCGACACCGGCCTCACGGGCGATGACGCGAGCGGCCTCGACGGCGTCCGCCCAGTGGGCCGGGCGTCCCTTGCCCCACCAGCCGGCCTGCTCGCGGGCACCGGCGAGGACGACGGCGGCGCGGCGCGGCTGGCGCGGCAGCGCGGCGTCGATCCCGGCGATCTCCTCGTCGGTGGGGCGGCGGTCGACGGACAGGCGCTCGGCCTTGTGCTCCTCGCCGGTCGGCCGGAAGACCAGACCGGTCTCGAAGAGCGCCAGGTCGTGCGAGCCGCGGCCGTCGTTGCGCCGCAGCGCGCCGAGAAGCCCCGGCAGCAGCGTCGTACGCATCGCGGGCTCTTCGTCGGAGAGCGGGTTGACCAGCCTCACCAGGGTGCGGCGGGGGTCGTCGGCCTCCAGGCCGAGCTGGTCGAGCACCTCGGTCCCGATGAAGGGGTAGTTCAGCGCCTCCACGTACCCGGCGCCGGCCAGTGCGCGGCCGATCCGGCGGTGCAGCCGCTGCCGGTCGGTCAGGCCGAGGCCCGCGGGGGGCTTGGGCAGCGTCGAGGGCAGGTTCTCGTAGCCCTCAAGGCGGATGACCTCCTCCGCCAGGTCGTTCGGGTCCGTCAGGTCGGGACGCCAGGACGGGACGGTGACGATCAGCTCGTCCTGGCCGTAGACGTCACAGCCGACCTGCTGCAGGCGGCGTACGACGGTCTCGCGGCCGTACTCGACGCCCGCGACCTGGTCCGGGTGGTTCGCCGGGACGGTGATGGTGTGCGGCGCGGACGGGGTGATGACCTGGGTGACACCGGCGTCGGCGGTGCCGCCCGCGAGGAGGACCAGCAGGTCGACCGTGCGCTGGGCGGCGGCGGACGCGGCCTCCGGGTCGACGCCCCGCTCGAAGCGCTTGGACGCCTCGGAGGCCAGCTTGTGCCGGCGGGCCGTGCGGGCGATGGAGATCGGGTCGAAGTGCGCGGCCTCGACGACGACCTCGGTGGTGGTGCCCATGGCGTCGTCGATCTCGGTGTTGGCGCCGCCCATGACACCGGCGAGGCCGATGGGCCCTCGGTCGTCGGTGATCACCAGGTCCTCGGCGTCCAGCGTGCGCTTGGCGCCGTCGAGGGTGGTGAACTTCTCGCCCCGCTCGGCCCGGCGCACGCCGATCGCGCCCTGGATCCGGGAGCGGTCGTACGCGTGCAGGGGCTGGCCGAGCTCCAGCATCACGTAGTTGGTGATGTCGACGGCCAGCGAGATCGGGCGCATGCCGGCCTTCTGGAGGCGGCGACGCAGCCAGATCGGGGAGCGTGCCTCGGGCGACAGACCGGTGACGGTGCGCGCGGTGAAGCGGTCGCAGCCGAGCGGGTCGGCGATCTGCACCGGGTGGCCGAACGCGTTCGGGTTCGGCACGTCGAGCAGCGCCGGGTCGCGCAGGTCAAGGCCGTAGGCGGTGGCGGTCTCACGGGCGACGCCGCGCATCGACAGGGCGTAGCCGCGGTCGGGCGTGACGGCGATGTCGAGGACCTCGTCGACGAGTTCGAGCAGTTCGACGGCGTCCGTGCCGACCTCGTGCTCGGGCGCCAGGACGATGATGCCGCCGCTGCCGTCGTCGCCCATGCCCAGCTCGTCGCCGGAGCAGATCATGCCGTGCGAGGTCTTGCCGTACGTCTTGCGCGCGGCGATCGCGAAGTCGCCGGGCAGCACGGCGCCGGGCAGGACCACGACGACCTTGTCGCCGACGGCGAAGTTGCGGGCGCCGCAGACGATCTCCTGCGGCTCACCGGTGCCGTTGGCCTGGCCTACGTCGACCGTGCAGAAACGGATGGGCTTCTTGAAACCCTCCAGCTCCTCGATGGTCAGCACGCGGCCGACGACGAGCGGGCCCTTGAGGTCGGCGCCGAGCTGCTCGACCCTCTCGACCTCAAGGCCCGCGGACACGAGCTTGGCCTGCACGTCGTGGCCGGTCTCGGTGGCGGGGAGGTCGACGTACTCCCGCAGCCAGGAAAGCGGGACCCGCATCAGATCTCCATCCCGAACGGCCGGGTGAACCGGACGTCACCCTCGACCATGTCTCGCATGTCTTCGACGTTGTGGCGGAACATCAGCATCCGCTCGATGCCGAACCCGAAGGCGAATCCGCTGTACTTCTGGGGGTCCACACCGCAGGCGACGAGCACCCGCGGGTTGACCATGCCGCAGCCGCCGAGCTCGATCCAGCCCTCGCTGGAGCAGGTGCGGCAGGGGCGGTCGGGGTTGCCGACGGACTCGCCCCGGCAGACGTAGCAGAGCATGTCCATCTCGGCGGACGGCTCGGTGAAGGGGAAGAAGGCCGGGCGCAGCCGGGTCTTCATGTCGGCGCCGAAGAGCGAGCGGACCATGTGGTCCAGGGTGCCCTTCAGGTCGGCCATGGTGAGGCCCTCGTCGATGGCCAGCAGCTCGATCTGGTGGAAGACCGGGGTGTGCGTGGCGTCCAGCTCGTCCGTCCGGTACACGCGGCCGGGGCACACGATGTAGACGGGCGGCTTCCGGTCGAGGAGCGCGCGGGCCTGGACGGGCGAGGTGTGCGTCCGCAGCACGACACCGGACCCGCCGTCCGTGTCCCTCGCGCCGGAACCGCCGTCGGCCGCGGTCTTCGAGCCCTGGACGAAGAACGTGTCCTGCATCTGCCGGGCGGGGTGGTCCGGGCCGAAGTTCAGGGCGTCGAAGTTGAACCACTCCGCCTCGACCTCGGGGCCTTCGGCGATCTCGTATCCCATGGACACGAAGACGTCCGCGACCCGCTCCATCATGGTGGTCAGCGGGTGCCGGGCGCCGGCCGGTACACGGTCGTACGGCAGGGTGACGTCCACCGCCTCCTCGACCAGCACGCGGGCGTCCCGCTCGGCCTCCAGTTCGGCCTGGCGGCCGGCGAGAGCCTTGTTCACGGCGCCGCGGGCCTGGCCGACGAGCTTGCCCGCGGCGGCCTTGGCGTGCGGGGGCAGTGCGCCGATCTCGCGGTTGGCGAGGGCCAGCGGCGAGGCGCCGCCGGTGTGGGCGACCTTGGCCTCCTGGAGCGTGTCGAGGTCACCGGCGGCGGCGAAGGCGGCGAGCGCCTCGTCCCGCATGCGCTCGATCTCTTCCGGTTTCAGTGCCTCGACCTCAACAGGGTCGTACGACTTGTTCGGTGCCGACATCTCTTCCCGTGCTTCCGATTGGTTGGCCGACGGTCCCCGTCGCGACTCGCGGGACGCCCGGTCCCTGAAATGGGGACGCAAAGGTGCCAGAGGCCGAGTCTAACGGGGGTGAGGCAGACGAATGCGCCCGTGGGGGCCCGCTTCGGCGTTACTGCAGATACGCCGGGGTGGCCACGGGCAGCGTAAATCGGAACTGCGCGCCGCCCTCGGGGGCGCGGCCGACCGTGATGGTGCCGCCGTGGACTTCGACGATGCCCTTGACGATGTACAGCCCGAGGCCGGTGCCACCGCGCTTGCTGCCCCGCCAGAAGCGGGTGAAGACGCGGTTCATGGACTCCTCCGGGATGCCGGCGCCCTCGTCGCTCACGGTGACCGACGTGCAGACGTCCTCCCCTTCACGGGGCGACGGCGCGGGCTCTACGTCGATGGTGACGGTTCCCTCGCCGTGCCGCACCGCATTTTCCAGCAGGTTGCTGAGCACCTGGTCGACCTTGTCGGGGTCGGCCCACAGGTCGGGCAGCGGCTGGCCGATGCGCAGCAGGAAGCGGTCGGCGGACTGGCCGGCGGCGACGTACGCCTGGATGTGGCGGCCGACGGCGGCGCCTATGTCGACGGGCTGACGGCGTACCTCAAGTCGTCCGGCGTCGATGCGGGAGATGTCGAGGAGCTCGGCGATGAGCCGCGTGACCCGGTCGGCGTCCGCGTCGACCGTCTCCAGCATCAGCTTCTTCTGGTCGTCGGTGAACCGCTCCCACTTGGCGAGCAGCGTGGCCGTGAAGCCCTTGACGGAGGTGAGCGGCGAGCGCAGTTCGTGGGCGACCGTGGCGATCAGCTCGGCGTGGCTGCGCTCGGTGCGGCGGCGGCCCTCCGTGTCGCGCAGCGAGACGACTAAACGGCGGACCGGGCCGGTGGGCCGCACCCGCACGTACCGCGCCGTGACCAGCACCTCCCGGCCTCCCGGCAGCAGCAGATTGCGCTCGGGCTGTCCGACGCGGATCGCGAGACCGCCGTACGGGTCGGTCAGCTGCCACCAGCGGCGGCCTTCGAGGTCCTCCAGCGGCAGGGCCCGGTCGAGGTGGCGGCCGAGGGCTTCGGTGGCGGGGGTGGCGGTGATCCGGGCGGCCGCGGCGTTGAAGCAGATCACCCGGCCGCGTTCGTCGGCGATCACGAGTCCGTCGGGCAGATCGTCGGGGTCGACGCCCGGTTCTGCGAGGCCGACACTCCGTTCGGCGGGATCAGCGTGCCTGGACGCGGGAGCGCTCCGCACGTCGTGGGTCCGCAGCGCGCTCTGCGCACCGCTCGTGCCGACACTCATCCCCGTACCCCACCTCTCGTCCGGCATCCGGGGGCAACCTCCCTGCTCGAGCGCAGCCGAGAGCTTGGGGCGGGTCCCCGAGCCCGTCACCCTACTAGCTGGGAGTGACGGAACGGACCCCCTCAGGAACGAGCGCGGCGGGCACGCTGCGCGCGAGCCGACGCGTAGAGACATACGGCGGCCGCCGTCGCGAGGTTCAGGCTCTCGGCCCTCCCGTGGATCGGTACGCGCACGACGGCGTCCGCCAGCGCACGTGTCTCCTCCGGGAGCCCCCACGCCTCGTTGCCGAACACCCAGGCGGTCGGCCCGCCCATGGTGCCCTTGTCGAGCTCGTCGTCCAGGTCGTCCTCGCCCGCGCCGTCGGCGGCGAGGATGCGTACGCCGGCGTCCCTGAGCCCGCGCACCGCCTGCTCCACGGGTACGCCGACCGCGACGGGCAGATGGAACAGCGAACCGACGGACGCCCGCACGGACTTGGGGTTGTAGAGGTCGACGGAGGCGTCGGTGAGGACGACGGCGTCGGCGCCTGCCGCGTCGGCACACCGCAGGACGGTGCCCGCGTTTCCGGGGTCCCGTACATGCGCCAGCACGGCGACCAGCCTGGGCCGCGCCTCGATGATCTTCTCGAACGGGGTGTCCAGGAACCGGCAGATCCCGACGAGCCCCTGCGGGGTGACGGTCGTCGAGATGTCCGCGATCACGTCGTCGGCGGCGAGGTGCACCCGGGCGCCGGCGTCGCGGGCCTCCCCCACGATGTCGGCGTACCGCTCCGCGGCGTCGACCGTGGCGAACAGTTCGACGAGGGCGGGCTCGGTTCCGACCCGGTGCGCGGCGGCCTCCCGCACGGCCTGCGGCCCCTCGGCGAGGAACAGCCGCTCCTTGCCCCGGAAGCTCCGCCTCGCGAGCCGTCGGGCGGCGGAGACACGCGGCGAGCGCGGGGAGATCAGCTCAGGGCCGGGAGGCATGGATGCACCTTTGGTTCACGGGCGAAGCACGTCATCCGCTGCTTCGCAGGTCCGGGCAGCTCGTTCCGCTCGCCGGGCGGAGTGTTCGTTTCCGCCGCGACGGCGCTCAGCCACAACGGCGGATTCCGGCGGTGCCGGACCAGCCGCCTCCACGCGCGGCGAAAAGAAAACAAATGTGGGCCCGCAGCCAAAAGGCTGGCGGACCCACAGTTGGCTCCGGCGTAGGCCAGCGCCGGCGTCACGCAGCCTTGGGCGCGTTGACGTCCGACGGCAGGGCCTTCTGAGCGACCTCGACGAGCGCGGCGAACGCGTTGGCGTCGTTGACGGCCAGCTCCGCGAGGATCTTGCGGTCCACCTCGATGTTCGCGGCGTTCAGACCCTGGATGAGGCGGTTGTACGTCATGCCGTTGGCGCGGGCAGCGGCGTTGATGCGCTGGATCCACAGCCGACGGAAGTCGCCCTTGCGCTTCTTGCGGTCGTTGTAGTTGTAGACCAGGGAGTGGGTGACCTGCTCCTTGGCCTTGCGGTACAGGCGCGAACGCTGACCGCGGTAGCCCTTGGCGGCCTCGAGGATCGCCCGGCGCTTCTTGTGGGCATTGACTGCCCGCTTGACGCGTGCCACTTGTTAACTCCTTGCAGCGGGGCCGTGGCGGTACTCACACGGCCCGAAATCGATGGGGTCCCGGTCCTGACGTACGGCGCCGAGGCGCCGGAACGTCACTTGCCGAGAAGCTTCTTGATCTTCTTGGCGTCGCCCGGGGCCATCTCGGCGGTGCCGGTGAGGCGGCGCGTCACGCGCGACGACTTGTGCTCAAGCAGGTGGCGCTTGCCGGCACGCTCGCGGAGCACCTTGCCGGAGCCGGTGATCTTGAAGCGCTTGCTGGCACCGCTGTGCGACTTGTTCTTCGGCATGGCGCCGTACTCTCCTCGTCGGTGGCGTTCCTGTGCCCGGTCGTTAAACCGGGCACAACGGAACGTCATACGTATCGGTTGACGTCCCCGGACTCGCGTCCGGAAACCGCCTGGGACTCGCGCCCCGGGGTCAGGCCTCGGCGGGAGCCTCGGCCGGGGCCTCGGCGATCTCGGCGGCCTCGGTCTCAGCCTCGTCGACCTCGCCGTCGACCTCGCCCTCGGGCATGTCGTCGCCCGCGTGGTTCTGCGACTTGCCCGGGTTGGCCTTCGCCTCAGCCTTGCGCGCCGCCTGAGCCTCGCGGGCCTCGGCCATCGCCTCGGTCTTCTTCTTGTGCGGGCCGAGAACCATGATCATGTTTCGGCCGTCCTGCTTCGGGTTCGACTCGATGAACCCGAGATCCTCGACGTCCGTGGCGAGACGCTGCAGCAGTCGGTAGCCGAGTTCCGGCCTGGACTGCTCGCGACCACGGAACATGATCGTGATCTTGACCTTGTCGCCCTGCTTGAGGAACCGGACGACGTGACCCTTCTTGGTGTCATAGTCGTGCGGGTCGATCTTCGGCCGGAGCTTCATCTCCTTGATGACCGTGTGCGCCTGGTTCTTGCGCGCCTCACGGGCCTTCATGGCCGACTCGTACTTGAACTTCCCGTAGTCCATGAGCTTGCAGACCGGCGGGCGCGCAGTCGCGGCCACCTCGACCAGGTCGAGGTCGTATTCCTGCGCAAGCTCCAGTGCCTTGGCAAGCGGGACAATCCCGACCTGCTCACCACTGGGACCGACAAGTCGTACCTCGGGAACGCGAATCCGGTCGTTGATGCGGGGCTCGGCGCTGATGGATCCTCCTCGGATAGCACCACACGGCTGTCTGGCAGACAGCTCGCGTACGTCTTTTCACTGAACCAACCGCTGCGGGACATGAAAAATGCCCCGGACGGGACACAGGCGGTGGCTCCAAGGATTACCGGAGCACCGCCGCTATCACCGCGGGGCGCATATCCAGCGGCTCCATCGTCCGTACGGAACGATGGGGACCGCCTGACCGGATGACCCGCCTTCCCGGAGGATGGTCGGGTGGGAGATCGGAGCCTCCACTTGTGGGCCGGGCACAGGAGTGTCCGGCCGGTCGTAACACAAGGTTAGCAGCTCCCCCCGGGTGGTGCTAACCGGTGCGCACGCACCGTTCCCGCGTCTGCCGCGGGGTCTCCCGCGGGCGGGGGCCGACGGGCCTGGGCCTATCGTGTGGGGCATGAGTGACACCCCTCCTGAGTCCCCCGGTTTCGACGACATGACCCGCGACATCGCCGAGGTCCCCGCCGTCGAGGTCCTGGTCACGGTCGCCGTGAACCTGATGAGCGCCGCCGCCGTGAAGCTCGGCCTGGCCCCAGAAGAAGGGGTGGGAGACAAGTACAAGGACCTCGACGAGGCGCGCAAGCTGGTCCACGCGCTGGCCGGGCTGCTCGACGCGAGCACGACCGAGATCAGCTCCTTCCACGCCGCGCCGCTGCGCGACGGCCTGAAGTCGCTGCAGCTGGCGTTCCGCGAGGCGTCGCTCGTCCCGGACGAGCCGGGCCAGGGCCCGGGCGAGAAGTACACGGGCCCGGTCTTCGGCTGAGACCGGGCCCTGCGCACGGGACAGATCTACCGGCGTACGTACAGATCTACTGGCGTACGTACAGGGGCTCGCCCGGTGGCGTCGCGTCGGCCGGCAGGAGTGCCAGGTCGAGGCCGCGCACCAGGCGGGCCCTCAGCGTTTCGTCGGCTGCGAGGCGCCCGGCCACGGCCTGGGCGGTTTCGGCCGGGGCGGCGGCGGGGTCCAGTACCAGGGCGAGGGTGCCGTCGGCCTGCCCGGGGCCGAGGTGGGCACGGAGCACCAAGGGCTCGGCGGCGACCGCGGCGCGTACCGCGGCGACCACGGCGGGATCGGCCAGCGGGTCCGTCGTCGTACGTCCCTCGGCGAGGGCCAGCAGGGCGGGGCCGGTCAGCTCGTACGCGACCGGTCCCGCGAGGTCGAGCACAAGCGTGTCGGCCTTCTCGTGCGCGGCGGCCTGGAGTGCCTGGTGCAGGGGTACGGCGACGGGGCGGGCCGTCGGGTCCCAGCGGGCCAGTGACTCGGTGGAGGTGAAGGCGGGAAGCGCGGTGCGGCCGCCGGCCTTGAGGGTGGGGACGGCCATGTCGCTGGTCTTCTCGCGGCGCAGCCCCTTCTCGTCCTCCTCGACCTCACCCAGCACGGCGACGACCGGAACGAGAAGCCGCGCGTCCTTGAGCGCCGCCAGGACGGGACCGTGCGCGGACCGGTCCTCGGCCCAGGCCGCGAGCGCCTCGCTCAGCCGGGGGTCGGCGGAGCCGTCGTCGTCGGAGAAGCCGGGGTCGGGGATGTTCTTGTTCACCACGGTCACCAACCCTATCGGTGGGGGTCGTCAGGCTCCGCCGGTGGGCCGCCGCCGGAGACGGAGCCTCCACAGGACTCACAGGGCTCCCAGGGCTCCCAGGATCACCGGACTCAGGGACTTCTCAGCGATCCCTGACACGCTTCTCATCCGTGTCCAACCGGGCGCACAGTGGCACGGCCCAGGCTCGCGGCATGTTCCCTCACAGAGCCCGGCGGCGCAGTGACCGCCCGTCCCGCGGCAGGCCCCTCGGGCACGCGGCGGCCGCTTCCGTCCTGCTCCTGGGTGCCACGGTCGCGGGGACGGCGTACGTGACGGGGCGGACGCACGACGCCGGTGCGCTCGTATCCTCCCCGGCAGCACCTGGGGCAACGGAGGCAACTGTGGATGTTGCGGCGGCTACCTCCGCGCCCGGTCCTGACGGGCTGCTCGCCGAGGCGGTGGGGGACATCGCCGTCGAGGCCGGGGCGCGGGTGTCCGTGGCGGTGCTGGACACGGAGTCCGGACACGGCGCGGTGTACGGGGACGGGGCGTTCGACACCGCGAGCATCGTGAAGGTCGACATTCTGGCTTCGCTGCTGTTGCGGGCCCAGGACGCGGGGCGTGGGCTCACCGCGCAGGAGAAGTCGTACGCCGGCACGATGATCCGCGACAGTGACAACGCGTCCGCCACGGCCCTGTGGAAGGCGATAGGCGGGAAACAGGGGCTGGCGGAGGCCAACGAACGTTTCGGGCTCACCGGCACCGAGGGCGGGGACGGGCCGCTGTGGGGGCTGACGCAGACCACGGCCGCCGACCAGCTCACCCTGCTGGGGCAGGTGTTCGGGGACGAGGGCGGCTCGGTGCTCGACAAGGACTCGCGGCGGTATCTGCGGGGGCTGATGGAGGACATCGCCACGGGGCAGGACTGGGGTGTGTCCGCTGCGGGGCCCACCGGATTCGCCCTGAAGAACGGGTGGTTGCCGCGGAGCTCGACCGGGCTGTGGGACATCAACAGCGTCGGACGGGTGGTGGTGGACGGCCGCGGCTACCTCGTGGCCGTGCTGTCCGACGGCAACTCCACCAAGGCCGGAGGGATTTCACTGGTGGAGGCAGCCTCGAAGGCCGCCGTGTCCGTTCTCGCGAGGGCCTGACCCGGACCCGGACCCGCCCTCGTCGAGGCCCGTCGAGGCCCTAAGAAGCGTCGGGGTGGCGGGGGCGCCTGCTGCCTCGCCACAGGATGGTCGCCACCACGAGGAGGACTCCGCCGACGCTGCCTGCCAGGGGGCCGGCCCAGGCGTTCGAGGGGCGGTCGTCCTCGGCCGTGTCCGGCCCCTCGCCGAAGTACTTCTCGGCGTGGGCCGCCGCGGTCAGGCCCTCCGGCTTCAGCCCGGCGGCCTCCTTGATGGCTGCCGAGGGGTCCACGAAGCCCGATCCCCGGGAGTCGTCCCGGCCGCCTGTGGGAGCGTTACGGGCCGTCTCCTCCAGCAGGTCTTTGACCTGGGCCGGGGACAGGCCCGGGTGGGCCGCCTTCACGAGGGCGACGGCGCCGGAGACGAACGCCGAGGCGGCACTGGTGCCCCAGCCCTCGTAGTACTTCTGGTCGGGGTCGGCGATGACGACGTCGACACCGGGGGCGCTGACCGTGGCGTACCAGCGGCGGGTGGAGAACGAGGCGCGGGTTCCGTAGCGGTCGACGGCGGTCGCGGCGATCACACCCGGGTAGGCCGCCGGGTACGAGATGTGGTCACCCTTCTCGCCGCCGTTCCCGGCCGAGGCGACCACGGTGGCGCCCTTCTTCAGGGCGTACTGGACGGCGGCGTCCTCGGATGCCTCCGGATGGGCGGACTTGGAGTCGTCGCCGAGGGAGAGGTTGATGACGTCGGCGCCCTGGTCGGTGGCCCACCGGATGCCTTCGGCAAGAGCGTTGCCGCGGGTGTTACGGGCCTTGCCCCGGGCCGAGTCACCGTCTTCGAGGATCACGCGGACGGGGAGGATCTTCGCTTCCGGGGCTATGCCCATGACTCCGTCGGCGTTGCCCGTGCCGTGTCCGTGGCCCGCGATGATGCCGGCCATCGCCGTGCCGTGCCGTGCCCAGGGGCGGTCGCCCCGGTCGGCGCCGAAACCGACCATGTCCTTGCCGGTGAGGACGTTGCCCGCGAGGTCGGGGTGTTCGGCGTCGACGCCCGTGTCGAGGACGGCGACGGTGATGCCCTCACCCTTCGTCGTCCGCCAGGCCTCCTGCGTGTGCATCGCGTCCAGGGCCCACTGCTTCGCACGGATGCCGTCGGCGTGAGCGGTGGTGGTGGGAAGCAGGGCGAGCCCGGCCGCCATGACGGCGACCAGCAGTCCTCTTCCCCGGGGGGCCTTACGGCTTCCGCGGGGCGCCTTACGGGTCATGACGGCTTCTCCGTCGCCGAGTTGACGGTCTTGCGGAGGCTGCGCTCGACGCGGTCGGCGAGGCCCTGCGCGTCGTGGCCGAGGCCTGCCTGGGCGGTCGGCGTGGTGGCGTCGGACTTCATCGCGTCCTCGGCGGACTGCGGTTCGGTGACGGTACGGCCGTCGGCGAAGCCGGAGACCGCGAAGGCGACGACCGGGGCGTCGGTCAGGACCGACAGCGTCCATGACGCGCGCTGGCCGTCGCCGAAGCCGGCGGCGACGGTGCCCTTCGCCGCGTACGGGCGGGGCATGAGATCACGCCGGCTGTCGAGCCCCTGCGCCTCGAACCGGCGGTGCAGTACGCCCATGGCGGCGGAGTCGGCCTTCGTGAACAGCAGCCCGACCGTCGTGACATGGCTGCGGGTCGCGTCCGTGTAGGTGGCGCGCAGGAGCCGCAGGCAGCCGGCGGGCGCGAGGGCCTTCTGCAGGAGCGGGTCGAAGGCGTCCTTGCAGCCGCTGTCGGGGGCCACGGCCATCCGGGTCCACGTGCGGTCGGCCCCGCCGGGGCCCGCGCCCTCGCCCTTGACCGTGGGCGGGAAGAGCTCGTCGACGGGGATGCTGTGCCACAGGTCGCCGGCCGCCGTGAACGCGTCCGGCGTCCCGGACCCGCCCGAGCTGTCTTCGGTGAGCCAACTCCCCGTCACCGCACCGCCGATGAGGCCGAGCCCCAGCACCACGGAGGCCGTGGCGGCCACCACGCTGCTGCGTCGGCGGGGGCCCGCCGGACGCGCGTGCACGGTGTCGTCGTCGTACGTGTCAGGGGATGCGAGGGACACGAACGGCCGGGGCGCCGGGTCCGGAGGTGCGGGGATGTGCGGGGAGGGGCTCAGGAAGGACTCGCCCGTGAAGGGCTCCCCCGGGCCGGACATCGGCCTGCCGGACGGTGGCGTGCTCGGTTCCGGAGGCGGGGGCGGGGATGAGGGTGGGGCGGCGGGAACGGGCCGGAGCCGGGTCGTTATCTCCGACAGCGCCGCGGCCTCTTCCGGCGTTCCGGTACGCCGAGTGAACGGCTGGAAGGTACCCGGGCGAGGCGGCAGCGACGGACCCGCCTGGCGCTCCCCCGCGCCGGGTTCGGACGGCGGGGTGGTCCGGCGTTCGCCGGCGTCCGGCCGGGGGGCCGGAGTGTCCGGCCTCGGCGGGGCGAAGGGGCGCAGGAGCAGACCGGGGTTGGGCCGCTGCGAGGTCTTGCCGGTGGCGGCCCGGGGCTCGGTGGCAGGGCGGGCCGGGGCCTGCTCCTCCCGGCCGTTCGGCACGGAGGGGCTGGGCGCGCTCACGGGGCGCGGCGGAACCTCCGTCCCCCGGGTGTTCCGGGCGGCGGCACCCGGCTCACCAGCGGGACGCGGCGGGAAGTCCCGCTGGTCGACACGCTCGGAAGCCGACCCGGAAGCCGACCGCGAAGCCGTCCCCGACTCGCCCACCGGACGCGACGGGACAGGGGCCGTCGGGGCGCTCCTGCTCGGACCATGGGGCTCGTCCGTCGGACGCGGCGGGGCGCTCGTCCACTCGGCGCCCGCCATCGGAGCACGCGGTGCCGTCGCCGGACGCGGCGGGGCATCGCCCTGGCCGGCGCGCCTCGAATCACCCCCCGGCCCAGTGGCAGGAGGGGGCAGGAATCCTGTCCCACCGGGCGGTGTGTCCGGGAAACGGGCCGAAGCCGGTGGCGGCGGAGGCGTCTCGGAGGTCTCGGGCGTCTCGGGCGTCCGCCGTTGTTCGCCGCCGGTGGGGCGGAGGTTCGGGAAGCGCGGCAAGTCGGGCGAGGGAGCGTCCCGAAGAACGGCTCCGTCGGACGTGCGCGGCTGCGGCGGCGTACTCGCGGGGCTCGGCCCGAACCAGGCACCCGCGACACCGGACCCCTCCGACGGCTGTCGTTCGCTCTCCGTCGCGGGCGGCTCCGGTGGTGTCGACGGGCGCGGAGGGATGGAGGCGCGGCGCGCTTCCGTGCTCATGCACCCCCCGTTTCCTCGACCCCGGACGACCATTTCGCCGAAGGAACCCTTCCGGATCCGTTCCCCGCTGGCGTGCGCGTCACTCTACGGGCTGACGCCGTGCGCGTGGGAACCAGTCCGCAGGCCCGGGGCATCTGCCCGGAACATCCCCCTACCCTGCGGTAATCCGGTCTGGCAGTCTTCGCACATGACTGCCCGCGCCGCAGACCGGGCCCGCTACGACCGGGCCACCGCTCACCTAGACGCACCCATCGCGATCGTGGACCTGGAGGCTTTCGACGCCAACGCGGACGATCTCCTACGGAGGGCGGCGGGGAAACCCGTACGCGTCGCAAGCAAGTCGGTCCGCTGCCGGGCCCTGCTTGAGCGCGTCCTGGCCCGGGAGGGCTTCGCCGGGCTCATGTCCTACACGCTCGCCGAGTCGCTGTGGCTGGCCCGTTCCGGCTTCCAGGACGTACTGCTCGCCTATCCGTCCGCCGACCGGGCGGCGTACGCCGAGCTCGCCGGTGATCCCAAGCTCGCCGCCGCCGTGACCGTCATGATCGACGACCCTGCGCAGCTGCGGCTGATCGACGAAGCCCGGGACGGCGGCCGCGAAGAGGTGCGCGTCTGCCTGGAACTGGACACCGCGCTGAGGATGCTCGGCGGACGGATCCGGGTCGGGGCCCTCCGCTCCCCCCTGCGTTCCGCCGCCCAGGTCGCCGAGATGGCGCGCGCGGTCGCCCGCCGGCCCGGTTTCCGGCTGGTGGGGATCATGGCGTACGAGGGGCACATCGCCGGGGTCGGCGACTCCCTGCAGGGGCGCCCGTTGCGGTCGCGCGCGATCCGGCTGATGCAGGCCACGGCCCGCAGGGAACTGGCGCAGCGCCGGGCGGACGTCGTGCGGGCCGTTCGAGCCGTCGCGCCGGATCTGGAGTTCGTCAACGGCGGTGGCACGGGCAGCGTCCAGCACACCGCGGCCGAGGACTCCGTGACCGAGATCGCGGCGGGATCGGGGCTGTACGTGCCTCGGCTCTTCGACAACTACACGTCGTTCAGCGGGCGTCCGGCCGCACTCTTCGCGCAGCCCGTCGTGCGCCGGCCGGGGGTCGGCGTCGTGACCGTCCTCGGCGGCGGCTACCCGGCGTCGGGCGCCCCGGGCCCGGACCGGCTGCCCGAGCCGTACCTCCCCGAGGGGCTGCGGTACGACGCCCAGGAGGGCGCCGGTGAGGTGCAGACGCCGCTGCTCGGCTCGCCCGCCGACGATCTGCTGATCGGCGACAAGGTGTGGTTCCGGCACGCGAAGGCCGGGGAGCTGTGCGAGCGGTTCGACGTACTGCACCTCGTGGAGGGCGACACGGTGACGGGGTCGGTGCCGACGTATCGCGGCGAGGGCCACACGTTCTTGTAGGCCCTGACGCCACCTGGGGCCCGGCCCTACCGCGTGGGGCCGATGTCGCTGCCGACGCCGCCGCTCGTGTCCTCGTCGCCGACCGGCCGGATTCCTTTGGTGATCCGGTCCATGTCGGCGAGCGGCGGCCCTTCCCCGCCCGCGTCGAAGACGTACCGCACCAGGACCGGCGACTCCGAGCCGACGCTGGACGGGAACACCATCGACTGGACGTAGCCGCCGGGCCCCGCCTCGGTCCTGACGCGCCAGCGCACGAGGTATCCGGTGCGCCCGGCGACCGCGACCGGCCCCTGCTTGGCCAGTTGGTGGGACGTGATGCCGTGGAAGGGGCGCTCGTCGACCTCGTTGCGGTCGTACGCCAGGTCGGCGGCGTCCGGGATGTCGTCCTTGGCGAGTGCCTCGGGGGATTTCTCGTCGTTCGCGGTCACCGTGCGCGAGATGACCGTGCCGTGGCGGCAGAGACCGTCGTCGCCAGGACAGTCGTACGTCCCGGGTGTGGTCATCACGATGTCGTCGTCGGAGACGTTCTCGGGTCTGGCCCAGCCGTCGAGGAGCGGCAGGGTGATGCCGTTGAGCTGGTCCACGACGATGGCGGGGTCGTCGGCGGACGGCTTCGAGGTGGACTCCGAGGGCGCGGGCGAGGGCGGCGCGCTCGTCGGGGCGGAGTCCGTGGGCGTCGGCCCGGTTCTCGCCTCGGGGACGCCGTCGCCGTCGTCCCCGCTCAGGGCGACGGCGCCCGTGACGATGGCGGCGACGAGGACGGCCGCCGCGGTGGTGAGGGCGATCGCCTTCGCACGCCCGGAGCCGCCACTCGACGCCATCGGCACCGTCTGCGCGTACGGCGGCGCATACGGCCCTTGTTGCTGTGGCTGTTGCTGGGGCTGTTGGTGCTGCGTCTCGGGCGTACGGCGGTGCTCGGTCCAGGCGGTCCCGTCCCACCAGCGCTCCAGGTGCGAGGCTGAGGGGTCCCGGTACCAGCCGGGCGGGGTCGTCATGCTCATCCCGGCACTCTAGGGCCTGTCCGGTGTGGGGATCCGGGGTCCCTACTAGAGCGGTGTGACGTACGCGCCCGCGATGCCGCCGTCCACCAGGAAGTCCGTCGCGTTCACGAACGACGAGTCGTCGCTGGCGAGGAAGGCGACCGCGGCGGCGATCTCGTCGGCCTCCGCGAACCGCCCGAGCGGGATGTGCACGAGGCGGCGTGCGGCCCGCTCCGGATCCGTGGCGAACAGCTGCTGGAGGAGGGGGGTGTTGACCGGGCCGGGGCACAGGGCGTTGACCCGGATCCCCTCGCGGGCGAACTGCACGCCCAGCTCACGGGACATGGCCAGCACGCCGCCCTTGGACGCGGTGTAGGAGATCTGCGAGGTGGCGGCGCCCATCCGGGCCACGAAGGAGGCGGTGTTGATGATCGACCCCTTGCCCTGCCGCCGCATGTACGGAATCGCCGCCTTGCAGCACAGGTAGACGGATGTGAGGTTGACCTCCTGGACGCGCTTCCAGGCCTCCAGGCCGGTCTCCAGGATCGAGTCGTCGTCGGGCGGCGAGATGCCCGCGTTGTTGAAGGCGATGTCGACGGAACCGTAGGTGGCGTACGCGGATTCGAAGAGCGCCTCGACCTGTTCGGGGTCGGTGACGTCGGCCTTGACGAAGATTCCGCCGGCGTCCTCGGCTGCGGCCTTGCCGCGGGTCTCGTCGACGTCACCGCAGACGACATGGGCGCCCTCGGAGGCGAGCCGGCGGGCGGTGGCGAGGCCGATACCGCTGCCGGCACCCGTGATGACGGCGGTACGGCCGACCAAGCGGCGGCAGACGACGGCGTCGGTCGATGCGGTCGATGCAGTCGATGCGGTCACTGTGCGGGGCCCTCCGTGCTGATGAAGACGTTCTTGGTCTCGGTGAAGGCGGTCAGGGCGTCCGGGCCGAGTTCGCGGCCGATACCGGACTGCTTGAAGCCGCCGAAGGGGGTCCAGTAGCGGACGCCGGCGTGGGAGTTGACGGACAGGTTCCCTGCGCGGACGGCGCTCGACACGCGCAGGGCGCGGCCCACGTCCCGGGTCCAGATGGAGCCGGCCAGGCCGTACTCGGTGGCGTTGGCGAGACGGATCGCGTCGGCCTCGTCCTCGAAGGGGAGGACCACGGCGACCGGCCCGAAGACCTCCTCGACGGCCACGCGCGCGTGGGGCTCGACTCCGGTCAGGACGGTGGGCGGGAACCAGAAGCCGGGGCCTTCGGGGGCGGTGCCCCTGATGCCCGCCAGGTCGTCGGTGACGTACGACCGTACGCGGGCCAGTTGGGTTCCGGAGATCAACGGGCCCATGGCGGTCTTCTCGTCGGCCGGGTCGCCGACGACGACGGACTCGATCGCGGGGGCGAGGAGTTGGAGGAAGCGGTCGTACGCCGGACGCTGGACGAGGATGCGGGTGCGGGCGCAGCAGTCCTGGCCGGAGTTGTCGAGGAAGGACATGGGGGCGGCGGCCGCGGCGGCCTCGATGTCGGCGTCGGCGAAGACGATGTTGGGGCTCTTGCCGCCGAGTTCGAGGGTGACGCGCTTCAGGAGGGCCGCCCCCTTGGCCAACACCTGTTTGCCCACGGTCGTTGACCCCGTGAAGACGATTTTCGCGACGCCCGGGTGCTCGACCAGCGCGTTGCCCGTGACGGGCCCCGAACCGGGCAGGACCTGGAAGAGGTGCTCGGGAAGGCCCGCCACCAGGGCGAGTCCGGCCAGTCGCAGCGCCGTCAGCGGGGTCGTCTCGGCCGGCTTCAGGATGACGGCGTTCCCGGCCGCGAGCGCGGGGGCCGTGCCCCAGGCCGCGATCGGCATCGGGAAGTTCCAGGGCGCGATGACGCCGACCACGCCCAGCGGTTCGAGCATCGTGACGTCGAGGCCGCCCGGCACCGGGATCTGGCGCCCGGTGAGCCGCTCCACTCCCCCGGCCGCGTAGTCGAGCAGGTCGCGGACGTTGCCCGCCTCCCAGCGGGCGTTGCCGATGGTGTGCCCGGCTTCCCGGACCTCCAGCTGGGCGAGTTCCTCACGGTGTTCGTCGACGACGACTGCGAACCGGCGCAGCAGCCGGGCCCGCTCGCCCGGCGCGAGGGCGGCCCAGCCGGCCTGCGCCTTCGCGGCCCGCACGACGGCCGCGTCGACGTCCGCCGCGCCGGCGCCCGCAACGGTGGCGACAACCTCTTCGGTGGCCGGATCGAGCACGAGCAGCTCATGCTCACCGGACTGGGAAGGCGTGTGCGACAACGAAGGACCCCTCACATACGTTCGAAGGAGCGGCGGAGCTCCCAGTCGGTCACCACGGCGTCGAAGGCGTCCAGCTCCACACGCGCCATGTTGCGGTAGTGCGCGACCACCTCGTCGCCGAAGGCGGCCCGGGCGATGGGACTGTTCTCCCAGATTTCGGCCGCCTCGCGCAGGGTGGCGGGCACCTGCTCGTACCCCGAGGTGTAGGCGTTCCCCGTGCACGCCTCGGGCAGCTCCAGCTTCTGCTCGATGCCGTACAGACCGGCCGCGACGAGCCCCGCGACGGCGAGATGCGGATTGACATCGCCGCCCGGGAGCCGGTTCTCGAACCGCATCGAGCGCCCGTGCCCGACCACGCGCAGCGCACAGGTGCGGTTGTCGTGGCCCCAGGCGACGGCGGTCGGCGCGAACGACCCCGGCTGGAACCTCTTGTACGAGTTGATGTTGGGCGCGTACAGGAGGGAGAAGTCCCGGAGCGCGGCGAGCTGCCCGGCGAGGAAGTGCCGCATCAGCGGCGACATGCCGCCCTCGGCCTCCCCGTCGCCAGCCATCACGTTCGTGCCGTCGGCGTCGGCGAGCGATAGGTGGATGTGGCAGGAGTTGCCCTCGCGCTCGTTGTACTTGGCCATGAAGGTGAGCGAGACGCCCTCCTGGGAGGCGATCTCCTTGGCCCCGGTCTTGTAGATGGCGTGCTGGTCGCAGGTGACAAGGGCGTCGTCGTACTTGAACACGATCTCGTGCTGCCCGGGATTGCACTCGCCCTTGGCGGACTCGACGGTCAGCCCGGCCGCCGTCATCTCGTTCCGGATCCTGCGCAGCAGGGGCTCGATACGCCCGGTCCCGAGCACCGAATAGTCGACGTTGTACTGGTTGGCCGGCGTCAGCCCCCGGTAGTTGGCGTCCCAGGCCTGCTCGTACGTGTCCTTGAAGACGATGAACTCCAGCTCGGTCCCCACCCGGGCGGTGAAGCCGTGCTCGGCGAGCCGCTCCAGCTGGCGGCGGAGGATCTGGCGGGGCGCGGCCACCACGGGCGAGCCGTCGTCCCAGGCGAGGTCGGCGACGAGCATCGCCGTACCGGCGTTCCACGGGACCCGGCGCAGCGTACTCAGATCCGGATGCATGGCGAAGTCGCCGTAACCACGGTCCCAGGACGACATCTCGTACCCGTCGACCGTGTTCATGTCGGTGTCGACCGCGAGGAGGTAGTTGCAGCCCTCCGTACCGTGCTGCAGGACGTCGTCGAGGAAGAAGCGCGCGGCGAACCGCTTGCCCTGGAGGCGTCCCTGCATGTCCGGGAAGGCCAGGACGACCGTGTCGATCTCGCCGCTCGCGACGAGGGCGTGCAGCTCCTCGACACTCAGGGGTGGGGTGCGGTCTGCCACGAAAAGATCTCCTTCGGTCAGCCGAGAGCCATAAGGTATTGCCGAGAACCATTGCTTGGGAAGGGGGCGCAACCAGATGTCGCAGCCGGATCCACCCGGCCCGAACGACCGGCTGGCACCGGTCCTGCGGCCGGTGCGCGCGGGCAACGGCTTCGAGGAGGCCCTGGAGCAGATCCTCCAGGTCGTGCGGCTCGGCCTGGTCCCCGGGGGCGAACGGCTGCCCGCCGAGCGCGAGTTGGCGCAGCGGCTCGGGATCAGCCGGGTGACGCTCCGCGAGATCCTGAAGGTGCTGCAGGACCAGGGGCTCGTCGAGTCCCGGCGCGGCCGGTACGGCGGCACCTTCGTACGGGTCCGTTCCGAGGCGACCGGCGAGGTCGAGCTACGACGGCGCGTCGAAGGGGTCGACATCGAGGACGTCCTGCGTTTCCGGGAGGTGCTGGAGGTCGGTGCGGCGGGCCTCTGCGCGGCACACGGGCTCTCCGCCGGGCAGGCCGGGCACCTGCGTGAGGCACTGGCCCGCACGCGGGACGCACCGCTGGCGGAGTACCGGCGCCTCGACACGCTCCTCCACCTGACCCTCGCCGAACTGTGCGGCTCGCCGACCCTCACCGCCCAGTACGCGGCCGTCCGCTCGACCGTGAACGACCTCCTCGACTGCATACCCCTTCTGGTACGGAACCTGGAGCATTCGCAGCGCCAGCACGCGGCGATGGTCGAGGCGGTGCTGGACGGGGACGCGGACGGCGCACGCGAAGCGACGCGCGAGCACTGCGCGGGCACGGCGGCCCTGCTGCGCGGCTTTTTGACATAGGAGACCCGCCATTCCCTCCCCGATCCCTCCCCAAAGGTATGGCGCTCCAAAGGTATGGCGTCGGCCTATTGCCCTTCCCCTACCCTTCCCCCGAGGGGTGGACGAGGCACAGGGAGCGTGGGGATGGCAGACAGGCCGCTGATCGGAGTCAGTACATACCTGGACTTCGCGCGTTGGGGTGTGTGGGAGCTGGAGGCCGCGCTGCTGCCGGCCGGCTACCCGCGGCTGGTCCAGGCGGCGGGCGGACTGGCCGCGATGCTGCCGCCGGACGACCCGGCGTACGCCGCCGGGGCCGTCGCCCGGCTCGACGGTCTGGTGATCGCGGGCGGCCCCGATGTGGATCCGTCCCGGTACGGGGCCGAGCGCGACCCCCGCTGCGGGCCCGAGGCACACGCCCGTGACAGCTGGGAACTCGCCCTGATCGAGGCCGCGTTGGCCTCCGGGACACCGTTGCTGGGCATCTGCCGGGGGATGCAGCTGCTGAATGTCGCGCTCGGGGGGACGCTCGTGCAGCACATCGACGGACATGTCGAGGCCGTGGGGGTTTTCGGGCGGCACGAGGTGAAGCCGGTGCCGGGGTCGCTCTGTGCGGGGCTGGTCGGTGAGGAGGCATCGGTGCCGACGTACCACCACCAAGCCGTGGATCGGCTCGGTGCCGGGCTCGTGCCGAGTGCGTACGCGGGGGACGGCACGGTGGAGGCGGTCGAACTTCCCGGACCCGGGTGGACCCTGGGGGTTCAGTGGCACCCCGAGATGGGTGTGGATCTGTGTGTCATGGCTGGGCTGGTACGGGCGGCCGCCTGAACGGGACGCCTGTCGCACCTTCGGAAAAGCGGGTGGTAGCGCGCGTGGTAGCGTCTGTATACACATTGTATGCGATGTCTGGGGGGGGTTGCCGTGGCGTCCGGTCGGGAGAAGGCCTACGCGTATCTCAAGGACACCGTGCTGACGGATCCCGAGATGCAGGGTGCCTTCCTGTCGGAGCAGGAACTGGCCGACCGTATCGGCGTCTCCCGCACCCCCATCCGGGAGGCGCTGCTGCTGCTCGCCGCCGAGGATCTGGTCGAACTCGTGCCCAAACGCGGGGCCCGGGTGGCGCCCCTGACGGGGCGGGAGGTCCGGGAGCTGATGGAGCTGCGGGGCGTCGTCGAACGGTACGCGGCCGAACGGCTCGTCGCGGCCGAGCGGGTACCCCTGGAGGAACTGCGCTCCCTGCTGGAACAGCAGCGCACGCTCACCGGCGCCGAGGAGACCAGGGAGTTCATCGCCGTGGACCACCGGTTTCACGCGTCCCTGGTGTCGGCCGTCGGCAACGCCCTCCTGGACCGGCACTACGACGGACTGCGCAGCCGCCAGGTCCGCGCCGGGGTGGTCGCCGTCTTCAACCAGCAGGGACGGCAGAAGGCGGTGCTCTGCGAGCACGCGGCCATCCTGGACGCCCTGGCCGCCGGCGACGCGCGGGCCGCGTGCGCGGCCATCGACCACCACCTGGAGTCGACTCTCAAGGTGCTGCTCGAAGGCTGAACGTGTGGCCCGCAAGGGCTGTCAGCACCACTCGGCGGGCCGGGCGGGCATGCCCGTCGCCGGGGACAGCTCCCGTGCCCGCCGGGATCACGGGTAGGTGATCACCAACATCGTCACGCCGTCCCGCGAGACCCAGGGGCCGTGCGGCATCCCCGGAGGGCGGCAGGCATACATGCCCGCGGTGAAGGTCCGGTCCAGCGTCACGTCGCACAGCGACCCCTCGACCAGGTAGACCTCCTCCCACACGTCGTGCCGGGCCGTGCCCGCGGGCGTGGTGTCCGTGCCCGGCGCCCAGCGGACCAGCGCGGTGCGCCGGCTGTTCACGGGATCCTCGGCCAGGACGCACTCCTCGACACCGGGTCCGGCGCCGGCCGGGGATCGCCAGGGCCCGTCGGGGCGGTGGAACTCCAGCTCGGGCCCGCTCACCGCCACACCTCCGGCCGCCGGTTCGCCAGCACCGACGTCTTCTCGCGGACCGCGCCGACCTCCTCGACGTCCAGGTCGGCGACCAGCAGCTCCGGCTCGGCGCCCAGAGAGGCCCGTACCGTCCCGTCGGGGCCGACCAGCAGGCTGTGCCCGATGCCGGTCGGCACGGGACCCGGACCGGTACCGGGATCGGCCTGACCGGCGGCGGCGACCCAGACAGTGGCGTCCAGCGCGCGGGCCCGCACCAGCAGCTCCCACTGGTCGCGCTTGCCGGGGCCGGCCCCCCAGGACGCCGCCAGCAGCGTTCCCACGGCCCCGGCGTCGGCGTGCGCCCGGAACAACTCGGGGAAACGGACGTCGTAGCAGGTGGCCAGGCCCAGCCGGACGCCGTCCACGTCGATCACGGCGGGGCGGGAGCCCGGGGCGACGGTCCGGGACTCGCGGAAGCCGAAGGCGTCGTAGAGGTGGATCTTGTCGTACGACTCCTCGACGCCGGGGCCGGTGGCCAGCAGGGTGTTGGCCACGCGTCCCCCGTCGGCCGGGGTGAACATGCCGGCCACGACGACCGTGCCGGTCGCCCGGGCGATCCCGCGGATCCCGTCGGCCCACGGCCCGTCGAGGGGCTGGGCCAGCGGGGCCAGCGGTGTGCCGAAGCAGGCCATCGACGCCTCCGGGAAGACGACGGCGCGGGCACCGGCGTCCGCGGCCCGCCGCGTCCACTCCTCGACGAGACGCAGGTTCTTTTCGGGGTCGGGGCCGGTGGTGAGCTGGCCGATGGCGATCCGCACTGCGGGGCCTCCTTGTCCGGGGCGAGTCTGGACGGGGTTGTGTGGCTGTTGTCAGCGGGGCAGGGGAGCGTCCGCCGCGGCCTGAGGCTTCAGTGCGGCGAGCTCCGCGTCCTCGTCGACGGCGGCCTGGGGGTTGCGGCCCAGGAGGACGCCCACCAGGGAGACCGCGCAGGCGAGGGCGATGTAGAAGGCCAGCGGTACCCAGCTGTCGTAGGCGCTCAGCAGGGTGGTGAACAGCAGTGGGGCGATGGCGCCGCCGATGATCCCGGCCAGGGTGTAGGCCAGTGAGGAGCCGGTGTAGCGCAGCCGGGGCGAGAACTGCTCGGCGATGAAGGCGGCCTGCGGTCCGTAGAGGCAACAGTGGATCACCAGGGCGACGAGGACTCCGGCGGCGAGCGGCAGCCAGGAACCGCCGGCGGCCATCGGGAAGAACACGAACGGCCACACCGCGGCGGCCACCGCGGCGACGCCGTACAGCAGGCGCCGGTTGACGCGGTCGGAGAGCGCACCGGCCAGCGGCATCAGGAAGACCTGGACCGAGGAGCCGATGAGGACGGCCGCGAGGGCGGAGCCGCGCGACATGCCGAGTTCCTGGGTGGCGTAGGTCAGCACGAAGACGGTGAACATGGCGTACAGCACGTCGGGGCCGACCCGGCACAGGATCGCGGCGGTCAGGGCACGGGGCTGGGTGGCGAAGACCTCACGGATGGGCGCCTCGGGCCGCGACTGCTCGGCCTCCATCGCCTTGAAGACCGGGGTCTCCTCCAGCTTCGCCCGGATCCACAGCCCGAAGGCGACCAGTACGCCGGACAGTAGGAACGCCACACGCCAGCCCCACGACTCGAACTGCGCCTCGGTCAGCAGTGCGCCGAGGGCCGCGAGCACACCGTTGGCGAGCAGGTTGCCCGCGGGCGGGCCCACCTGTGCGGCGGAGGCGTAGAAGCCCCGGCGGCGCGGGTCGCCGAACTCGCTGGACAGCAGGACGGCGCCGCCCCACTCGCCACCGACGCCGACGCCCTGGGCGAAGCGCAGCACGACCAGCGCGATCGGCGCGGCCACGCCGATCGTTCCGTAGGCGGGCAGCAGACCGATCAGGAAGGTGGCCACGCCGATCAGGACGAGTGTGGCGATCAGCACCTTCTTGCGGCCGATCACGTCACCGAGCCGGCCGAAGACGAATCCGCCGAGGGGACGGGAGACATAGCCGACCGCGTAGGTGGAGAACGCCAGGAGCGTGCCGGTGAGCGGGTCCTCCGACGGGAAGAACAGGTCACCGAAGACCAGGGCCGCGGCGGCGGAGTAGACGGCGAAGTCGTACCACTCCAGGGCGGTGCCGGTGAGGCTCGCGACGAAGGCGCGGCGGACGCCGGAGCGCTTCTCCGCGGCCCCTGCGTCGCTCTTCGAGGTGTCGTGCATGGTGCCCATCCTTGCTCGGGTGACATCGACCTTCCGGCATACTTCTTGTATACAGGTCGTATGCGCAACCCCTGCGCCAGAAGTTAACCGCGGAGAAATCAGGCTCCGCGGGCCGTTTCCCCGATCTCTGGGAGTGTCCTCATGGCTGTGCTGACCTTCGAACTGCCCGACGGATCGACGCATGAGGTCGATGTCGTCCAGGTCCTGAACGCCGGGTACGCCGGGCGCAGCCAGGACGACGTCGCCGCACATGTCGCGGAGCTCGCCGAGCTGGGCGTGCCGGGCCCGTCCGTGACGCCGGCCCTCTACCCCGTCTCCCCGTACCTCGCCCAGCAGACCGAGCGGGTCGCGGTCCAGCACGGCCGCACCTCCGGCGAGGCCGAGTGGGCACTGGTCGTCGCCGAAGGCGGGGAGCTGCTGCTGACCGCCGCCTGCGACCACACCGACCGCGACCTGGAGGTGCACGGGGTGGCGTGGAGCAAGAACGCCGGGCCCGACGTCCTCGCCCGGCGCGCCTGGCGCCTGGCCGATGTGGAGTCCCGCATCGACGAGCTCACCCTGCGCGCATGGGTCAGCCACGACGGCACCGAGACCGAGATCCAGACCGGGACGCTCGCCGAACTCCTCACCCCCGGCTACTGGGCGGACGTCCTTCGGTCCCGCGGCGAGCTGACGCCCGGGACCGTCCTGATCTCCGGCACCATCCCCATGGCTCCCGGCGTCGACCAGTTCGCCGACGGCTGGCGCGTCGAGCTCGGCGACCCGGTCGACGGGGACGTCATCGGCCTGTCCTACGACGTCCGGCCCATGCCTGAGCCGATCGGCTGACGCCGTCCGCCCGCCCTGCCGGTTCTTCGGGGGCCCTGCCGGTTCTTCGGCTGCGGGCCGGTGGGGGCTGGGCGCGCAGTTCCCCGCGCCCCTGGGGGCCTCCGGCCGGTTCGTCGGCTGCGGGTCGTTGCGGGCTTGTCGCGCAGTTCCCCGCGCCCCTGGCGGGGCGGCGGGGGACCTGCGCGACAAGCCACACGCAACCCGGCACCCGGCACCCGGAAGGCAATCCTCCGCCGCCTACGACCGCGTCAACGCCAAGAGGTCCCGCGCCGGCCCCGCCGGCCGGTGCCCCGCCGGCCACACCGCCCGCAGCTCGCGGCTCAGCCCGACCCCCTCCACGGGGATCGCCACCAGCCGGCGGGCGGAAAGTTCCTCCCCGAGAGCCAGTTCGCTCAGAACCGCCGGCCCCGCCCCGGACGCCACGGACGCCTTGACCGCCGTCGTGGAGGACAGTTCGATCAGCGGGCGGGCCAACCCGCCGAGCGCCGCGTCCAGCACCTGCCGCGTCCCCGACCCCTCCTCCCGCAGGATCAGCGGCGTCGCCGCCAACTCCCCCGCGTCGAGGGCCCGCCGTCTGCGCGCCCACGCGTGCCCGGGCGCGGTCACCACGATGAGCCGGTCGCGCGCGATCACCACGGAGTCCAGGCCGGCGGCCACGGACACCCCCTCCACGAACCCCAGGTCCGCCTCGCCCGCGAGCACCCGCTCGGCCACCACCGTCGAGTTCCCCGCGAGCAACGACACCGCCGTGTCCGGCCGCTGCCCGCGCAGCGCGATCAGCCAGCCCGGCAGCAGGTACTCGGCGATGGTCATGCTCGCGGCGACCCGCAACCGGGAGTCGCGCCGGTCCCGCAACGCCTGCGCTCCCGCATCGAACACCTCGGCCGCCTCCACCACGCGCCGGGCCCAGTCCGTGACCAGCGCGCCCGCGTCGGTGAGCCGTGACCCCCTGGGCGACCGGTCCACGAGCGCTACCCCCAACTGCCGTTCCATGGACCGGATCCGGCTGCTGGCGGCGGGCTGGGTGATCCCGAGTTCCCTGGCCGCCCGCCCCAGGCTTCCGAGCCGCGCCACGGCGAGCAGCAGCTCCAGGGCGCCCAGCTCGGGCACCCGGTGCGACAACCCTCCGGCCGGGGCCGCCCCTGCCCCGTGAACTCCCTGGTCACCCGTCCCGTCATCCCGACTCATAAGCCCATCTTATGTCCCCATAGACCGACGCTCCCTGGTGAGCGCGCCGCCCCGGAGGCATCGTGACGTCATGGTCACCGCCGTCCGCCATCTCGGCCCCAACTGGTACGCCCCCGTCATGGGCACCGCGATCGTGGCCACGGCGGGAGCCGGTCTCCCGCTCGGCATCCCGGGCCTGCGCACCGTCTGCACGGTGTTCTGGGCCCTCGCCCTGGCCATGCTCATCAGTCTGCTCATCGCCCGGGCCGCGCACTGGACCCACCACCGGGACCAGGCGAGGGCCCACCTCATGGACCCGGCGACGGCGCCGTTCTACGGCTGCCTCTCGATGGCCCTGCTCGCCGTCGGCGGCGGCGCCCTCGTCGTCGGCCGGGACTGGATCGGCACACCGGCGGCGGTCGCCCTGGACGCCGTCCTGTTCACGGTCGGCACGCTGATCGGGCTGACCGCGGCCGTGGTCGTCCCGTACCTGATGATCGTGCACCACCGGGCGGACACGTCCCAGGTCACGTCTCAGGTCACCCCCGTCTGGATACTCCCCTTGGTCGCCCCGATGGTCTCCGCGGCTCTCGGTCCGCTGCTCGTACCGCATCTGCCGGCCGGCGCGAGCCGCGAGACCCTGCTTCTCGCCTGCTTCGCCCTGTTCGGTCTGAGCCTGCTGGCCACGCTGGTGACGCTGCCGATGATCTTCGCCCGCCTGGTCACGGGCGGCCCGCTGCCGCTCACCCTCACCCCGGCCCTGTTCCTGGTCCTGGGTCCGCTGGGCCAGTCCACGACGGCTGTCGACAAGTTCGCCGTCACCGCCCCGGGGGTCGTGCCCGCCCCGTACGACCAGGGCTTCGTCGTCCTGGTGGTGCTCTACGGCGTGCCGGTGATGGGGTTTGCGCTGTTCTGGCTGGCGCTGGCCGGCGCGATGGTGGTGCGGGCCCACCGCCGGGGCATGCGCTTCACGATGACCTGGTGGGCGTTCACCTTCCCGGTCGGCACCTGTGTGACGGGCGCCGAAGGACTCGCGCGGCACACGGGGCTCGTGGTCTACGACGGCCTCACGGTCGCCCTCTACGCCCTGCTGCTCGCCGCCTGGACCGTTGCCGCCGCCCACACCGCCCGCGGCCTGCTCAGCGGACGGCTGCTCGCAGCGCCTCGGCCAGCACGCGCGGTGCCTGCGCCAACGACGGTCCGTACCACGTGAGATGACGTCCGCCGACAAGGGCGCAGGGCACTCCCGGGAACTCCTCGGGGCCGTCGTCCCGGGTGAAGCGGTACGGCTCGTCGGGCAGCACGACGAGGTCGAGGCGGGCGGCGCGCAGTTCGTCGGCGGGGATGCGCGGATAGCGTTCGGTGTGGGCCGCGTACGCGTTGTCGACGCCCATCCGCGCCAGCAGGTCCCCCGCGAAGGTGTCCCGCCCGAGCACCATCCAGGGGCGCCGCCAGATCGGCACGGCGGCACGCAGCCGGATCGAGGGACAGGGCGGGTCGAGCCACACCGCCTCGGCCTCGTCCAGCCAGCGCGGCCGCCCGCGCACGCCGCACGCACCGATCACGCGCTCCAGTTCGCGAAAAGCCCCCGGCAGGTCCCGTACCTCGGTGACGAGCACCACGAGACCCGCTTCCCGCAGCGCGGTCAGGTCGGGCTCCCGGTTCTCCTCCTCGTTGGCGATCACCAGGTCCGGCGCGAGCGCGATGATCCGCTCGACGTCCGGGTTCTTGGTGCCACCGACGCGTACGACATCGAGTTCGGCGGGGTGGGTGCACCAGTCCGTCGCCCCGACGAGGACCCCCGGCGCGGACACGGCGACGGCCTCGGTGAGTGACGGGACCAGCGACACCACTCTCATGGCCGAGCCGGGGTGCGGGCCCGGACCGCCGGCCCGATAGCCCTCGGCACGGTGCTCAGCGGCTGGGATCGTCCACCGCCTCGACGTGGTCCGCGACCGCGACGAACAGCACGCGGGTGTCCTCCTCGGTGGCCCGCCACCGGTGGCGCACTCCACCTGTCAGATACAGGGTGTCGCCCCGGCCCAGGCGGTACGCGCGGCCCTCCGCCTCGACCTCGACAACGCCGTCGGCCACGTACATCAATTCGTCGTTGCGGTGCTGGAACTCGCGGCCGGCGTCCTGGTCGCCGGAGAACTCCATGGCGTGCAACTGGTGGTGACCACGCACCAGGGGGCGCACACGGGGCTCGTGGGTGAACTCGGAGTCGTCGGCGCGCACCACGTCGACACTGCGCGCCGGGTCGGCGGCCGCCAGCAGTTCCACGCGGGTCGTCCCGAGGGCATCGGCCACGCGTTCGAGGGAGCGGATGCTGGGCCGGGCCCGCTCGTTCTCGACCTGGCTGAGGAACGGCACCGACAGCCCGCTGCGCTCGGCGACGACGGCGAGGGTGAGCTCCAGCGCGCGGCGGCGCCGCCTGACGGCCGCGCCCACTCGAAGACTCTCTTTGTGCTCGTCCATCGCTTCGGCTCCCCCCTGTGCGTCGTCGGTGCGCGATCGTCGCTGCGTGATCGTCGGTGCGTGTGGTGCGGTGGCGGCGCGGTTCCTCTGCGCGTACACGCCTGTGCGTACGTACCGATGTCCCGCGGGTTCTGGGTGTGTTGTCTGCAAGCACCCTACGGGTGTTCGCCAAGCCGTTTCATGCGCCTGTCACATCCCCGTGAACATTGCCGCACCGGACCCGCGAACGACAGCGAGGGGTGGGGGGGGGGGCGCCGCCGGGGGCCCGCCCCGCGCGCGGGG
>NZ_JBEZJY010000068.1:0-36626 GCF_040651415.1 Streptomyces sp. NPDC048484 | reverse complement strand
CAGCCACGGAACAGCTCCAGGAAGCGGGCATCAGCACCCTGAAGCCCTCCGACTCACCGACCCCCGAAGCACCCAAGGCCCCGTCCGCTCCGGCCAAGGCACCTCCGGCCGCGACCGAGACACAGAAGGCGGACGGAGCCGGGGGCGGTGGCGGCGGTGGCGGTGGCGGTTCCGAGGAGAAGGAGAGCAAGGCTCCGGAGAAGACCGCGGCGACCGCCGTCCAGAAGCTGGCCGCGCAGGACCCGGGCGGGCGGCACATCTGCTACCGGGCCTTCGTGACGGGCAAGGGTTGGATGGACGCGGTGTGCGACGGCCAGACAGCCGGCACGGTGGGCAAGGAGACGCCGGTCAAGGCCGTCAACATCGCCGTGTCCGGAACCAAGGGCACAGCCGGTGCCGCCTTCGTCCACGACCCCGGGTCGACCAACGGCGAGGGGCACTTCCCCGAACCGTGGTCGAGCGCCGCCGACGGCATCGACAACTACCTCGGCAGCACCAAGAAGGACGCCCCGAACATGCTGGGGTTCACCATCAACGTGGACGGCGGCAAGGGCAGCGTCTGCCAGACCGCCCACGTCCACAACGACGCCTGGCTCAACCAGGAATGCGACGACCCCAAGTCCGGGTTCGACTTCACCTACTCCGGCACCCACAATAACGACCTCTGGCTCGAAGCGGTCAAGCTCACGGTGTGACCCAACCGTCTTCCCGCTGCCACGCTGCCACTCGATGGCCAATGCCTCGGGCGTACGCCCGTCGAGAGCGGCGAGACTGTCGAACTCACCCTCACCGGCGCCGGGACCGCTTGCGGTCCCGGCGACTGACGGCGGCGTGCCGGACGGCGGCGGGCGATCAGACGGCGGCGGGCGGCCAGACGGCCGCAGCCGCCCGCTCCGTCGTTGCGATCGTCGCCGAGCCCACCACCCGCGTGCCGTCGTACAGGACGATCGCCTGGCCCGGGGCCACACCGCGGACCGGCTCCGTGAAGGTGACCTCCAGGGAGCCGTCCACCAGCTCTGCCCGCACCTCGGTCTCGCCGCCGTGGGCGCGGAGCTGGGCCGTGTACGTGCCGGGGCCGGTCGGGGCCGGGCCGCACCAGCGGGGCCTGATGGCCGTCAGGGCGGAGACGTCCAGGGCCGCCACGGGCCCGACCGTCACCGTGTTGTCCACCGGTGAGATGTCGAGGACGTAGCGCGGCTTGCCGTCGGGCGCCGGCGTGCCGATGCGCAGCCCCTTGCGCTGGCCGATCGTGAAGCCGTACGCACCCTCGTGGCTGCCGACAACCGCGCCGGACTCGTCGACGATGTCACCCTCCGCCTTGCCGAGACGCTTCGACAGGAAACCCTGGGTGTCGCCGTCGGCGATGAAGCAGATGTCGTGCGAGTCCGGCTTCTTGGCGACGGCCAGGTCCCGGCGCTCGGCCTCCGCGCGGATCTCGTCCTTCGTGGTGAGCGTGTCTCCGAGCGGGAACAGCGCGTGCGCGAGCTGGCGGTCGTCCAGCACGCCGAGGACGTACGACTGGTCCTTCGCCATGTCGGAGGCTCGGTGCAGCTCACGGGTCCCGTCCTCGTTCACCAGCACCTTCGCGTAGTGGCCCGTGCAGACCGCGTCGAAGCCGAGAGCGAGGGCCTTGTCGAGCAGGGCCGCGAACTTGATCTTCTCGTTGCAGCGCAGGCAGGGGTTCGGGGTGCGGCCGGCCTCGTACTCGGCCACGAAGTCGTCCACCACGTCCTCGCGGAAACGCTCGGCGAGATCCCACACGTAGAACGGGATGCCGATGACGTCCGCGGCCCGGCGGGCGTCGCGGGAGTCCTCGATGGTGCAACAGCCGCGCGCGCCCGTACGGAACGACTGCGGGTTCGCCGAGAGGGCGAGATGTACACCGGTCACGTCGTGCCCGGCTTCCGCGGCACGGGCGGCGGCGACGGCGGAGTCCACGCCACCGGACATGGCGGCCAGTACGCGGAGGGGGCGGGGGCGCTGCGAGGTCTCAGTCATAACCCTTCCAGGGTACGGGTCCAGGGGAACCGGAGCCCACGAGTATCCGTTCGACAGAACATGCACGGTCACATGGGGGAGACGACGAACGACTCGGACGGGCACGGCGGCGGCTCCGACACGCGCGGCGGCGACTCCGACCGACGCATCGGGCGCCGCGCGCTGCTCATCGGCGGGGCCGCGGCCGCCGTGGGCACCGCCGTGCTGGCCCGGGACGAGCTGGGGCGTCTGTGGTGGCGCACACCGGGCGTGGACAAGCCGCGCGAGGAGGGCGCGGTCGACTTCCGGGGAGCGCACTGGGTGGCGGCTTCATCGGCGAACTGGCGGAGGGCGGACCGGCCCGAGGACTTCGGCATAGACCGCGTGATCATCCATGTCACGCAGGGCAGTTACAACAGCGCGGTGAAGGTCTTCCAGGATCCCGGTCACGGCGCCGCCGCGCACTACGTCGTCAGCCAGGGCGGCGACATCACCCAGATGATCCGCGAGCTGGACGTGGCCTTCCACGCGGGCAACCGCGAGTTCAACGAGCGGAGCGTCGGCATCGAACACGAAGGCTTCGTGGACCGGCCGCAGGACTTCACGGACGCGATGTACGAGGCTTCGGCCCGCCTGACTGCCCGGATCTGTGCCCGGTACGACGTTCCTGTCGACCGGGACCACATCATCGGCCACGTCGAGGTCCCGGGCACCGACCACACCGATCCCGGTCCGCACTGGGACTGGGACCGGTACATACCCCTGGTGCGCAAGGCCGCGAAGCGGGCGGCCGGCCCGACGGCCACTCCGACAGGCACCTCGACGGCCACCCGGAAGGCCGAGCCGTCCACGCGCGGCGCGTGTGAGGCGGCTTGAGTGTCCCTGGGCCTCTCCTGCCGCGGCACTAGCTGAGTCCGGCCGTCCTCGCCCGTTCCACCGCCGGGCCGATCGTCTTTGCGACCGCCTCGACGTCCGCCTCCGTCGAGGTGTGGCCGAGGGAGAAGCGGAGGGTGCCGCGGGCCAGGTCGGGGGCGGTGCCCGTGGCGAGGAGGACGTGGCTGGGCTGGGCCACCCCGGCCGTGCACGCGGAGCCCGTGGAGCACTCGATCCCCTGCGCGTCGAGCAGCAGGAGCAGCGAGTCGCCCTCGCAGCCGGGGAACGTGAAGTGGGCGTTCGCGGGAAGGCGGCCCCCGTCCGACGGGTCACCGCCGAGGATCGCGTCCGGCACGGCCTTGCGTACCGCGTCGACCAGGTCGTCGCGCAGTCGGCCGATCTCGCGGGCGAACCACTCCCGCTGCTCGGCGGCGGTCCGGCCCGCCACGGCGAACGCGGCGACGGCGGGTACGTCCAGGGTGCCGGAGCGCACATGCCGCTCCTGGCCGCCGCCGTGCAGAACCGGTACGGGGCTGTACTCGCGGCCGAGCAGCAGCGCTCCGATGCCGTACGGGCCGCCGATCTTGTGGCCCGAGACGGTCATCGCTGCGAGCCCCGAGGCACCGAAGTCGAGGGGGATCTGTCCGAAGGCCTGGACCGCGTCGGCGTGCAGCGGGATGCCGAACTCCCCCGCCACGTCCGCCAGTTCACGGACCGGCATGACCGTGCCGATCTCGTTGTTCGCCCACATGACCGTCGCGAGGGCGATGTCGTCGGGATTGCGGGCGATGGCCGCGCGCAGGACCTCGGGGTGGACTCGGCCGTACCGGTCGACCGGGAGGTACTCGACCGTGGCGCCCTCGTGCTCGCCGAGCCAGTCGACGGCGTCGAGGACGGCGTGGTGTTCGACGGGGCTGGCCAGGACCCGGGTGCGGGCCGGGTCGGCGTCACGGCGGGACCAGTACAGGCCCTTCACGGCGAGGTTGTCGGCCTCGGTGCCGCCGGAGGTGAGGACCACCTCGCTGGGACGGGCGCCCAGGGCGTCCGCCAGGGTCTCGCGGGATTCCTCGACCGTCCGGCGGGCGCGACGGCCGGCGGCGTGCAGGGAGGAGGCGTTCCCGGTGACGGCGAACTGGGCGGTCATCGCCTCGACCGCCTCAGGGAGCATGGGGGTGGTCGCGGCGTGGTCGAGGTATGCCATGGTAGGCCCGATTCTAGAGCCCGCTCCATGGTGGCCCGGTCGGGCGGGGGCCGTTTGTTCCTGGCCCGGAGGTCCCCCTCGCCGCGCGGAGCGCCTGTCCGCGGCACGCGCCGGGCTCAGAAGCTCCAGGACAAGGTGTTGTCCGCCGACATGAAGGCGGCCAGGACCAGAAGGTCGGCGATGCCCAGGCCGAGGCCGAGGAAGGCGCGTCCGCGGCGGGTGGTGCCCCGGAGGAGGGCCGTCGAGGCGAGGATCATGGAGAGGGGGCCGAGGAAGACGTTCAGGGCGAGCAGGCCGACGAGGCCGAGGATGAACGACGCGACGGCCATGCCGTCGGCGTCACGGGCGGCGCTCCGGCGCCGCGGGGCTGCGGTGGTGAGTTCCATGTGTCTGCTCCCAGCAGGCAGTCGTACGCGGACAGGTGGCGGCGGTTCAGTCGGTTCAGTCGGTTCAGTCGGATGAGGTCTCGCGGCGCCGGCCGTGGCGTTCGCGGATCGCGAAGACGGCCAGCCAGACGCCGATGACCACAGCGGCGACGAGGGTGAAGGAGAGCGGTGCGTGGGCCACGGTGCCCAGCACGACGCCCAGCAGCAGAAGTGCGGCGACGAGGAACAGCATGAGTGCCTCTCCTGGAGGTCCGGCGAGTCGCCGTGTCCCGTCTCACACCCGGTTGCTTCCGGGTACTCACGAGTACTTCCGAGTACTTCCGGATTCCTCGAATGTTTCAGGGACTCGGCGATTCGGTGAACGATTGTGGTAACAGTTGTTCACTGACTCCAGAGTACCGCGTCCGGTGACTTTCCAATCACGGAGAACAGTTGTTAACTGCATGGCATGAGTCACAGTCTCGGTGTCCGGCAGGCACAGAAGCAGAAAACCCGGCAGGCGTTCCTCGACGCCGCGTTGGGCCTGCTGGAGGAACAGAGCCTCAGCAGCTTGGGCCTGCGTGAGGTCACCCGCGCCGTCGGCGTCGCCCCCACCGCCTTCTACCGGCACTTCCACTCGACCGCGGATCTCGGCGTCGCCCTGGTCGAGGAGGCGCTGGGCAGCCTGCACCCGATGATCTCCGTCACGGTGTCCGGGCCCGGCCACGGCCCCGGCGACAGCGACAGCGACAGCGACGAACGCATAGACCGTGCCGTCGCCCTGATCGCCCGTCACGTGCGCGAGCATCCGGCGCACATCCGGTTCATCGCCCGCGAGCGCAACGGCGGTGTACAGACCGTACGGGCCGCGATCGCGGAGCAGATGGACCGGTTCGCCGACGAGGTGAAGGCCGAACTGGCCAAGCAGGGCGAATCGGCGGGCTGGAGCGACGACGACTTGCTGATGCTCGCCGGGCTGTACGTCGACCAGATGCTGATGACCGCCAGTACCTTCCTGGAGGCGGCCCCGGAGGAAGAGGAGCAGGTGGCCCGGGTGGCCAGACGCCGGATGCGGCTGATCAGCATCGGCCGCCGTCACTGGCTGGGCTGACGCCCCGCCGGCCGCCCGGACCGCGAGCAGGTCAGCCCTGAGCCTGCCCAGTCTGCTGCCCCGAAGTGCCGTTGCCGCTGCCGCTGCCGCTGCCGCTGCCGTTGCCCGACGAGGCATGAGGGCAACTCCGTTGCATGGGCCGGTGAATGCGCCGTTGCATGGGCCGCATCCGAGAGGCGTATGCAACCAACCGACCCTGAGCCCCGCTTGAGCCCGCGCTGCGCCCCACCTGTGGTCAGGGCAAAGGGCGGCTCAACTCCGGCGTACGAGCATCAGCCGAGCCGTACGCGGGCCAGTTGGCGCGACTGGGCGACGAGCCGGTCCGCACTGTCCCAGACCTCGGCGTCCTCCTCCAGGAAACCGCCGGCGAGGTTGCGGGTGGTGATGGCGACCCGCAGAGGACCCGGCGCCGGACGGCAGCGCACGTGCACGGTCAGCTCGACGGTGGGCACCCAGCCGGACAGGCCGATTTCGAAGGCGGTCGGCGGCAGCGCGTCCACCGCGAGGAGCAGCGAGAGGGGGTCCGCGTCACGGCCGTCGGCAAGGCCGAACCAGGCCCGCATCTCGCCTCTGCCGGACGGCGATCCGAGCGCCCAGCCGAGCGTGCCGGGGTCGAGCTTGAGCATCAGCCGGTCGGTGATGGCTGAGCTGCCGGGGACCGGGACGGGGCTGTCGGCGGGCCCGAAGCACTGGTCGATCGGCGGGATCGCGGGCGGCTTCGCGACCGTACGGACGTCCTCGGGCAGGTCGTCGAGGTCTCCGTACGAGGCGAGTACGCGGATCCGCTCGACCTCGCGGCCCTCGTCGTCGTACTGGAACAGGGACGCCTGACCGGTGGAGAGGGTGCGACCGGTACGTGCGACCTCGGTGCGCACGACCGCGGGACCCGGCCGGGACGCCGTCAGGTAGTGCGCGGAGATCGTGAACGGGTCGGGGTGCGGCAGGGCGTCCGCGAGCGCGCGGCCCAGGACAGCGAGGAGATAGCCGCCGTTGACGGCGTTGATGATCGTCCACCCGGCGGACAGGTCGATGTCGTAGACACCGGGTTCGCGTCGGGTGACAGCCGTGTCGCGGTCGAACTCGCTGTCGCCGATCCTGGCCTGTAGCGCGTGCAGGGAAGCTGCTTCTGACATATCCGAACGGTACAACAGGTAATTACTAAGCGGTAGCTTTCTCTGTTTCGATCACGTGAACCGCAGGTCCGGCCCAGTCCGGCGCCGCACTCAGGCACCCCGACCCAGCGCCCCACTCCGGCACCTCAGTCCGGCACCTCGACCGCCGTCGAGCGACGGTGCCACGCCCGGGGCGCACGCCAGTGGTACCGCATCGCGAGCAGCCGCAGCGCGAAGGCGGTGACAGCGGCGAGCGCCGAGGTGAAGGGAGTCAGCATGTCGTAACGGATACACAGGACGACCATCGTGGCGCCGACGATGGCGGGCACGGCGTACAGGTCACGGTCCCAGCGGAGCAGCGACGGCACCTCGTTGGCGAGGACGTCCCGCAGCACCCCGCCGCCGACGGCCGTCGCCAGGCCGAGGGTCACGGAGGCGGTGAGGCCGAGCCCGTACTCGTACGCCTTCGTCGTGCCGGAGACGCAGAAGAGGCCCAGGCCGGCCGCGTCGAAGACGTTCACCCCGAGCTGGATCCGCTCCACCTCCGGGTGGAGGAAGAACACGAGCGCGGTGGCGAGCAGCGGGGTGAGGAAGTACCCGAGGTCCGTGAAGGCCGCGGGCGGCACGGCCCCGATGACCAGGTCCCGGAACAGTCCGCCGCCCAGGGCGGTGACCTCGGCGAGGACGGCGATGCCGAAGACGTCGAAGTTCTTGCGCACGGCCAGCAGCGCGCCGGAGATCGCGAAGAAGAAGATGCCGACCAGTTCGAGTGTGTGCTGAACGGAGGGAGTGAAGAGTTGCTGAAGCACCTCACTATTCTCACCCAGCACTGAGCCCCCGCCTTACATTGCAAGGCAGGGGCTCGGTACTGCTTACTTCTTCTCGGTGCTGCTCACTTCTCCTTGGCGGGATTGTCGCCGGCGGGAGTGTCGCCCTCGGAGGCAGCCTCGGCGGGAGTCGCCTTGGTCGGCGTCTCCGCCTTCGCCGGCGTCTCCGTGGCCGTCGCCGGCTCCCCGACCTCGGCCGCGACCGCCGCCGAGGTCGCCGCGGACTCCGCGAGGACCTCGTCGGCCACCAGCTCCGCCGCCCGCTTCGCGACGGTCAGCAGCACGGTGTCCTGCGGGGCCTGGTCCTCGAAGTTCTCCGGGTGGTGGCAGGCCACCTGCTGACCGGGCTTCAGTTCCAGGAGCGGCGGCTCGGCGGTCGTGCAGATCTGCGTGGCCTTCCAGCACCGCGTGTGGAAGCGGCACCCGCTCGGCGGCGAGATCGGCGAGGGCACGTCTCCCTGGAGGAGGATGCGCTCGCTCTTGGCGGACTTGCGCCGCGGGTCCGGGATCGGCACGGCCGACATGAGCGCCTTGGTGTACGGGTGCATCGGCGCCTTGTACAGCGACTCGCGGTCGGCCAGCTCCACGATCTTGCCGAGGTACATCACGGCGATACGGTCCGAGACATGGCGTACGACGGAGAGGTCGTGCGCGATGATCACGTACGTGAGGCCGAGCTCCTTCTGGAGGTCGTCCAGCAGGTTCACCACCTGCGCCTGGATCGACACGTCGAGCGCGGAGACCGGCTCGTCCGCCACGACCATCTTCGGGTTGAGCGCGAGCGCGCGGGCGATGCCGATGCGCTGGCGCTGGCCGCCGGAGAACTCGTGCGGGTAGCGGTTGTAGTGCTCGGGGTTGAGACCGACCACCGACAGCAGCCGCTGGACCTCCTTCTTGATGCCGCCCTCGGGCGACACGCCCTGGAGCTTGAAGGGGGCGCTGATGATCGTGCCGATGGTGTGGCGCGGGTTCAGCGACGAGTACGGGTCCTGGAAGATCATCTGGACGTCACGGCGCATCGGGCGCATCGCGCTGACCCCGAGGTGCGTGATGTCCTTGCCCTCGAACTCCACGGTGCCCGCGGTAGGTTCGAGCAGCCGGGTGATCAGCCGGCCCATCGTCGACTTGCCGCAGCCGGACTCGCCCACGACACCCAGGGTCTCGCCGGACTTGACCTCGAAGTCGAGGCCGTCGACCGCCCGCACCGCGCCGACCTGCCGCTGGAGCAGGCCCTTGCGGATCGGGAAGTGCTTCTGCAGCCCGGTCACCTTCAGGATGGTCTCGCCCGGGGCGGCGTTCTTGATGAGGGTCGCACCCGAGGCCGCGCCCTCGCTCCGTGCGCGGTTGGCCACTGGTTTGTCCTCTGCTTTGTCACTCACAGCTTCGGCGCAATCTCTTCGGTCCAGATCCGTTCCCGCTGCTCATGCGTCATGTGGCAGGCGGCCCAGTGCTGGCTGCCGACCTCGGCCAGCTCGGGGCGGACCGTGCGGGTGACGTTGTCCTTAGGTACGTCCGCGTACGGGCAGCGCGGGTTGAAGGCGCAGCCCGACGGGATGTTGATCAGCGAGGGCGGAGAGCCCTTGACCGGGATCAGCCGCTCGGTCTGCTCACGGTCGAGCCGCGGCATGGAACCCAGCAGACCCCAGGTGTACGGGTGCCTGGGCTCGTAGAAGACCTTCTCGGCCGGACCCCGCTCGATGCAGCGACCGCCGTACATCACCAGGATGTCGTCGGAGAGTTCGGCGACGACGCCCAGGTCGTGGGTGATGATGATGACCGCGGAGCCGAACTCCTTCTGCAGGTCCCGGATGAGGTCGAGGATCTGCGCCTGGACGGTCACGTCCAGGGCGGTCGTCGGCTCGTCCGCGATCAGCAGTTCGGGGTTGTTGACCAGCGACATCGCGATCATCGCGCGCTGGCGCATACCGCCGGAGAACTCGTGCGGGTAGCTGTCGATCCGCTTGTCCGGCTGGGGGATGCCCACCCGGTCGAGCATCTCGACGGCCCGCTTGCGGGCCGCCTTCTTGGCGACCTTGTGGTGGATCTGGTACGCCTCCACGATCTGCTGGCCGATCGTGTAGTACGGGTGCAGCGCCGACAGCGGGTCCTGGAAGATCATCGCCATCTCGCGGCCACGCAGCCTGCGTACGTGGTCCGGGTCGGCGGAGAGCAGTTCCGTGCCGTCGAGCCAGATCTCGCCGGAGATCTGCGCCTTGCGCTTGCCGTACTGGCCGGTCGTGTGCAGGCCCATGATGCCGAGCGAGGTCACCGACTTGCCCGAACCCGACTCGCCCACGATGCCGAGGGTCTTTCCCTTCTCCAGCGAGAAGCTGAGCCCGTCGACGGACTTGACCAGCCCGTCGTCGGTCGGGAAGTGCACCTTCAGGTCGCGGACTTCGAGGAAGGCGGAGGGAGTGGGTGAGTCCTTGACGGGCTCCCCCACAGCGGCTCCGCTCTTGCTGAGTTCGGTCATGAGAGCCTCACTCGGGGGTCGATCACGGCGTACAGCAGGTCCACCAGCAGGTTCGCGACAATCACCGCGAGCGAGGTGATCAGCGTGACGCCCAGGATGACGGGCAGGTCCTTGTCGCTGATCGCCTTGAGGACGGCCTGGCCGAGGCCGGGAAGGCTGAAGGTGGTCTCGGTGAGGATCGCGCCACCGATCAGCGCTCCGAGGTCCATACCGAGCATGGTGAGGATCGGCGTCATGGTGGAACGCATCGCGTGCTTTCCGATGACGACGGGTTCTGTCAGGCCCTTGGCGCGGGCGGTACGGATGTAGTCCTCGCCCAGGACCTCCAGCATGGTCGCTCTGGTGATACGGGCGTACATCGCGGCGTAGAGGAAGGCCAGCGTGACCCAGGGAAGGATCATGCCGCCGAACCAGCCGGTGAAGCTCTCTTCGAGTGGCACGTACTGGGCGTCGAGCCAGCCCAGCCCGTAGCTGAAGATCGCCAGTGACAGCAGACCGGTGAAGTAGATGGGGAGCGAGACGCCACCGAGGGCGATGACCATCGCGCCACGGTCCCAGAGGGACCCGCGCTTGAGCGCGGAGAGCACACCCGCCGCGACGCCGCAGATCAGCCACAGCACAGCGGCACCGAGCGCGAGAGCCAGGGTCACTGGGAAGCGGTCGGTGAGCACCGGCCAGATGGCCTGCTCGTTACGGAAGGAGTAGCCGAAGCAGGGGGCCGCGCACTCCGTGACGTCACCGCCACCCGAGTACGTACGTCCGACGAAGAGTCCCTTGAAGAACTCCCAGACCTGGACGAAGATCGGGTCGGCCATACCGAGCTTCTGCCGCACGGCCTCGACGGCCGCGGGGTCGGCCTGCTTGCCCACGAACATCGTGGCGGGGTCCACGCCCGCCCAGCGGGGGACGAGGAAGAAGATACTGAAGACCACCAGAATGATGACCACCAGCATCACTGCGGCGGCGAAGAGCCGCCTGATGAGGTATGCGAGCACTGCTCTCGGCCCGGCGGCGGTGCCATGGGCCACCCGGAGGTCTTCCGGGTGGCCCACAGGTCACGCCGCGCCGGCCTTCACCTGCCTTTCGTACCGTATGGCGGGTGCGCCGGTCGGGATTACTTCTTCAGACCCAGGTTCACGAAGTCGTACGTACCGCTGTAGTTGTCGGTCGTGTAGACGTTCGCGAGCCGGTTGGAGCGCCAGTTGATGAACTTCTCGAAGACGAAGGGCAGGTAGTAACCGCCCTCCATGACCTTGTGGTTGATCTCCGTGGAGATCTCGGTCTTCTTCGTGTCGTCGAGCTCCTTGACGAAGTTGTCGAAGAGTCCGTCGATCGACTTGTCGTCGATCAGGGCGAAGTTGTTGTTGGCGCTCTCGAGGATGTACTTGCTGTCCCAGAGGGGCATGCCGTAGCCCTGGACGGACGGGAAGTCCGGGCCCCAGCCCATGATGATGATGCCGTAGCCCTTCTTCTTCACGTTCGAGGGGCTACCGATGATGCCGCTGCTCTGCGCACCGTCGTACTGGTCGATGTCGACGGTGACGCCGATCTTCTTCAGCGACGCCTGCAGGGACTCGGCCGTGGCCACCTCGACCGGCTTGTTGTTGCGGACCGCGATGGTGGTCTTGAAGCCGTTCGGCTTGCCGCAGGCCTTGAGCTCTTCCTTGGCCTTGGCGACGTTGCCGTTCTTGTTCGTCGTGGCCGCCTTGTACGGGTCGTACTTCTGACCCTCGGAACCCGGGACCGACGGCGGCAGCATGTTGGTACCGATGGCACCACCGGCGATCGGGCCACCGCGCGCGGTCTGCAGCGACTCGTGGTCGGCGCCGTAGATCACGGCCTTGCGGCAGTGCTCGTTGTCGAACGGCTTGACGCTCTGCGGGAAGGCCGCGTAGCGGATGTAGCCGGAGACCGGGTTGTCCAGGTTGTCCCTGTGCTGCTTGAGGGCCGTGGTGCGGCCCTGCGGCGACAGGCCGGTCTGGTTGGCGTCCAGGTCGTAGTCACCGTTGATCAGACGCTGGTCCATGTCGTTGGCGTTGGTGAAGAACGTCAGCGAGACCTTGTCCGGGTACGCCTTGCGGACCGGGTCCGAGGACTGCTTCCAGTTCTCGTTGCGAACCAGGACCAGCTTCTTGTTCGGCGTGTACGACTCGAACTTGTACGGGCCGGACGAGAACGGCTTCAGGCCGTACTTCGACTTGGTGTCCTTGTCCTGGCGCACCGGGGCCGCCGAGGTCATGGCCAGCATGTTCTCGAAGTCCGAGTTGACCTTGGGCAGCTTGAAGACGATGGTCTTGTCGTCCGGGGTCTCGACAGCCTTCAGACCCAGCTTGTCCTTGGACTTGTCCTTGTACGGACCCTTGTACTCGTTCTTGGGGTCGAGCACGTCCTTCAGGTAGACCGGACCGCCGGAGAGGACGTCCTGGGCCCACATGCGCTCGATGCCGTACTTGATGTCCTTGGAGGTGATGGCCTTGCCATCCTCCCAGGTGATCCCGTCACGCAGCGTGTACGTGTAGGTCTTGCCGCCGTCGGTGATCTTCGCCGTGCTGGTGGCGAGGTCCGGGGTGTTCTCGGCACCCGCGGCGCCGGGCTCCGCCTTGCCGGTCACCAGGGTGCGGCTGTAGTAGCGGGAGAAGTTCCACATGAAGCCGTAGTAGCCGCGCGTGGTGTCCCACGAGTCGGCGTCCTGGGCGCCGGCGAACTTCAGCTCGCCGCCCTTCTTGGCGAGGGAGGCCTGGGCGACCTTGTTGTTCGCGGCGTTGAAGCCGGCCGCGCCGTCCTTCGAACCGCCGTCGTCGTCGTTGCCGCCGCCGCACGCCGCCGTGGACAGCAGTGCAGCGACCACGGCTGCGGCGGCCACGGCCTGTTTGCGCCGCCCTGTGGTGCGTTGGGTACTCACTCGGATCCTCCGATATGTAGCGGCCCGTCGACGAATGACGGGTCCCTTTGGGGTACGGCAGTTCAGCGGGAGCCCTTCGGGTCGAGCGCATCGCGTACGCCGTCGCCGAAGAGGTTGAAGGAGAGCACGGTGATGAAGATCGCCACACCCGGGATCACCATGTACATGGGGTCCGAGTCGTAGTAGTCGATCGCGGCGGAGAGCATCTGGCCCCACGAGGCGGTGGGCGGCTTGACGCCGACGCCCAGGAAGCTGAGCGCCGCCTCGGTGAGGATATTGGTCGGGATCATCATCGTCGTGTACACGATGATCGGAGCGACCAGGTTGGGCAGCAGCTCCTTGAACAGGATGTAGAACCGCCCGGCTCCGAGGCTGCGCGCGGCCTCCACGTACTCGCGTTCGCGCAGCGAGAGCGTCTGGCCGCGCACCACACGCCCGACATAGGGCCAGCCGAAGAAGCCGATCACCAGGATCATGACGAACAGGCGCACGCCGGTGCCGGTCAGGCCGAGCATCTCGTTCGGCATGACCGAGACCAGCGCGATGATGAAGAGCAGCTGCGGGAAGGCCAGCAGACCGTCCATCACGCGGCTGATGGCCGCGTCGACCCAGCCGCCGAAGAAGCCGGCGAGCACGCCGAGGACCGTGCCGAGCACCACGGCGACCATGGCCGACAGGAAGCCGACCAGCAGGGAGATCCGGGCTCCGTAGACGATCCGGGCGAAGATGTCCCGGCCGCTGACGGGTTCGACACCGAGAAGGTGGTCCCCGCTGATACCGCCGTAGGAGCCGGTGGGAGTCGAGAAGAGCGGGTCGATCAGGTCCTCGTGGTGAGACTCGGGGTCCTGTCCGACCAGGTTCGTGATCACGGGAGCGAGCAGCGCGATAGCGATCAGCACGAGCACGACCACGCCGCCCGTCAGGGCCAGCTTGTCCCGCTTCAGGCGCTCCCAGGCGATACGGCCGAGGGAACGTCCTTGTACCGCCTTCGCCTCGGCGGTGCCGGCAACGAGCGCCGCCTCTTCGGCCGCGCTCGGTGCGGCTTCGGCCGTCGGCTCGTGCAATGGTGCCGTCATCGTGGCAGGGACCCCTCTCAACCGGCGGTAGCCGGCCCACGCTTGCCGCTGTAGCGGCGTGATCAGTCCGTCATACAGACAGGAGGTTTAAAACCCCCTGGACCGGGAGTCTTCAACGCCTCGGTGATCTGTAGCCAGACCTGACGGTGAATGGATGCGTAAACGTGATGCTGTTAGGTGGGTTCCGTTATCCGAACGCCGGGTAACGGGGGCCGGACACATGACACTTGGGGCGAAAGGTGCCTCGCATCCCATTTACCCGCGTAGATCGGGACATTACGCCCGGCGCAGGTACAGGTGTGAGCCTGTTGCTCCACTGGATGGACTCCTGGATGGACTCCTGGTGGGACTTCCCGGTGAACTCCACCGGATGGACTCGGCCCACCCGGATCATCTCAGTACGTGCCGGGAAACCCGTAACCGCCTGCCGCCGGCGCCTGTACGGGTGCCGCGTGCGCCTCCCGGTCGTAGAACGGCCGGGCGTTGGCCCGCAGCCACAGCGCCACCGGGTCGTACCCGTCCGACATCGCCACGGTCGACACCGGCAGACCGTCCGGCACGGCGCTGATGGACTGCTGCATCATCGCCCGGACCGAGTCCACGGCGGGCGGACTGGTGTCGTACACGTCGAGCCCGATGGCGAGATACGGCGCCCCGAGCGCGGGCTGCACCCAGGCGCGGCGCAGCGAGCGGACGGCGGTGGTCCGGTGCGCGTTCTGCGTGAGCAGGCCGTAGAACTGCGGGATCTCGATGCCCGGCTCGGACAGCCGCAGCGGCCCCGCGGGCTGCCGCTCCAGACCGGCGGCGATACGGCGCAGATCAAGCCACGGGATGCCGACACCGCCGCCCGGCGCGTGCGGGTTCAGCCAGAGGCCGAAGTGGTCGGGGTAGAGGGTGCGGGCGACATCGATCCCGTCGACCACCTCGTACGAGCGGTTCCAGCCACTGGCCGAGAGCTCCTGGGCGGACGTCACACAGGGGGCGTAGCCGAAACCGTCGACCTCCATGTTCCCGTACTGGGCGTCCGGCGAGCCCGCCTGGCCGTGCCAGAGCAGCATCCAGACCTGGCCGGACGACGGGATCGCCAGCGCGCGAAGGAGCGCCTCGTAGGCGTCGTAACGCCCGGGCGTCACTTGGCGCAGCATGTGCTCGACCTGCCCGGCCTCGGCCGTGCCCGACGCGCTCACTTTCTACCGCCCCTTCGCGACATCCCTGACATACGGGTTCTCTTCGGCGGGGCGCCACATTCTCTTGAACATCGCACCACCCCGAAGAGCCATGAAACCAGCTTAGGCGGCGATCCCGACAGCACCGTTGCGCTCCGCCGGGAAAGCTGTTGATGGCCCGGATGTTGATAGCCCGGACTTTCCGCCGTCCGGGTTCAGTGGGGGGCTCCGGTGTGGAAGGGGCGGACCTGTGCGCGCAACCAGTCGGCCACAGGATCCTGGGCCACGTCCAGGAAGACGAGGCTCACGGGATGCGCCACGGGGACCCGGCCCAGCGCCCGGCCCAGGGCGTCGAGCGGAAGCGTGCGGGCGTTCTCGTCCCAGTGGGCCAGCTCGATGCCGACGAACATCATGGTGTCGCCGCCCTCGATGCTCGCCAGGCAGCGCCGGGCGCTCAGTACGATCCCGGTCGCGGCGAACTCCGCCGAGGCCGCGGTCAGGAAGTCCACCGGGTCGTCCTGCCAGTCGGGCTGGAACAGCCGGACCCGGCCACCGCTCGCCGCCCCGTCCAGCTCGGTCCGGCCGGCCCGGCACAGCTCGGCGACGGCGGGCGGGGGCAGCGGCACCCCGACCGTGCCGTCCGGGTTCAGCGCGAGACCCGCCTGGGGCGGCAGACCGCGCGCGAACTCGACGGCGGGCGCCACGGTGTACGCCATGTGGTCGCCGACGACCTGGCGGAACTGCTGCTCGGAGGTGAAGACCGGCACGTACACCTGCCCGCCGAGCTCGATCGTGGGCAGGTCGAGCGGGCCGCTGTGCGGGCCGCCTCCCTCGGGCAGTGGCACCCAGAGGAAGCTGCGCCCGGCGGTCTCCACGATCCGGGCACCCGTCGAGGGCGACGGGGGAAGCCCGAGGGAGGCGGCGAGCACCTCCTCCAACTCGTTGCCGGGCCAGCCGACATGGGGGTGGGCGTACGCCTGTGCCGGAAAATCCTGCACCGGAACGCCCTGTGCCGGAACGCCCTGCATTGGAACACCCTGTGCCGGAATGCCTTGCCCCGGAATGTCTTGCCCCGGAATGTCTTGCCCCGGAATGTTCTGTGCCGCGAAGTCCATCTCTACCGCCCGCTCGAACCGCCTTGTGCGGCTGCCGAGGTTACGCGCACACGCGCCCGCCCGCCGCAGCCGTGACCTGCTGAAGCCCGTCTGAGCCCGTCGAAGCCCGCCGACGCCGGAGCCTGTCCCCCGGAACCGGGGCTCAGTCGCCGAAATCGATGCGCCGCAGTACGTCCGCCGCGGCACGGTCGACGAGCACCGCGGAACCGCAGCCCTCGGGGAGGTCGCCCTTCTCCACGGAACGCAGCAGCCGGGCGACCGCGCCGCGGTGGCGCGCGAACGCGTACCGCGAGACGCCTCGGCCGCGCTCACGCTGGCCGTCGAGCGCCGTACCGGGATCGACGTCGAGCAGCAGCAGATGCAGTGTGCCGCCGCGCCGCCGGGCGTCCCGGGCGAGCCAGCTGCGCACCCAGGCCTGCGTACCGCAGTCGTGCACGACGACGCCCTCTCCGGAGCGCAGGGCCCGGCGCAGGCCCGCATAGTGCGCGGCGCGGACGAGGGGCCGGTAGACCGCGTACGGCAGGAACCGGGTGAGTCGGCCGTCCCAGCGGTCACGGGTGTCCTGGGAGTCGATGCGGCGGCCCGTCACCGCCCGGCGCATCAGGGTCGACTTGCCGCTGCCCGGCAGGCCCGTCACCACGACCAGGTCGGCCGCCCCGAAGCGCAGACCGTGCGGGCTGTGACCCGCGCGCTCCCGCAGATCGCGGACGACGGGCGCCGGAAGCGGGCCACACGCCGCCCTGGCCGGGGCGGGGGGCTGCTTGGGCAGCGCGATGCCCGTGCTGGTCGCGTACGCCGTGGTCCTGTTCACCCTGATCGTCCTCCCCATGCGGTCAGAGACCCATCCACGTCGAGTGTAAAGAGAAGGTAATGCGCTGGTCCCCTTCTTTCTGTTCTTGTCCTGCCACAGCCGCGTCACAGATCACTCCACAGCCGCGTCACAGATCCCTGTGAACGCCGCGTGAACGCCCCTGCCCCCTGCGCGGCCCCCCTGCGAAGCCGGGGCGTGCAATGATGTGCGCGCCAACTGCATACCGGCCGCTTGAATCCGCGCGGGAGAGTTCCGGGGACATGTACACGCAGGTGTACGAGTGCCCGGGCGCCGAAGGAGCAAGTCCCTCCCTTGAATCTCTCAGGCCCCGTTACCGCGCGGGCGAGGCACATCTGAAAAGCGGGCCGTCTCCTTCCAGTCAGGGCGTCGGCTCCACCCACGGTGCAAGTCAGTGACCACCACGTTCACCGGTGATCACGGCGAACCTCTCAGGTTTTCGATGACAGATGGGGAGGAACGACCTCGCCGTCATGCCTTGGGAGCCCCGCCGATGAGCAGCACGAGCAATACGAGTAACACGAGCAGTACGAGCAGTAACGCTTCTGTTGAACCGCGCCGCACCGCGCTCGATGCCCTGCACCGTTCGCTCGGCGCGACGATGACCGACTTCGCCGGCTGGGACATGCCGCTGCGGTACGGCTCCGAGCGCGACGAGCATCTCGCCGTACGCACCCGGGCCGGCCTCTTCGACCTCTCCCACATGGGCGAGATCACCGTGAGCGGGCCGCAGGCGGCCGCGCTGCTCGACTTCGCACTGGTCGGCAACATCGGCGGCGTGAAGCCGGGCCGGGCCCGCTACACCATGATCTGCCGGGCCGACGGCGGCATCCTCGACGACCTGATCGTCTACCGCCTCGCCGACACCGAATACATGATCGTGGCGAACGCCTCCAACGCCCAGGTGGTCCTGGACGCCGTCGTGGAGCGCGCCGAGGGCTTCGACGCCGAGGTGCGCGACGACCGGGACGCCTACGCCCTGATCGCCGTACAGGGCCCGGAGTCCCCCGGCATCCTGAAGTCCCTGACCGACGCCGATCTGGACGGCCTGAAGTACTACGCCGGCCTGCCCGGCACGGTCGCGGGCGTGCCGGCCCTGATCGCCCGCACCGGCTACACCGGCGAGGACGGCTTCGAGCTGTTCGTGGCCCCGGCCGACGCCGGGAAGCTGTGGCAGGCACTGACCGACGCGGGAGCCCCGGCCGGGCTCGCCCCCTGCGGGCTCTCCTGCCGGGACACTCTGCGCCTGGAGGCGGGCATGCCGCTGTACGGGCACGAGCTGAGCACCTCGCTCACCCCGTTCGACGCGGGGCTCGGCCGGGTCGTGAAGTTCGAGAAGGAGGGCGACTTCGTGGGGCGCGAGGCGCTGTCCGCGGCTGCCGCCCGCGCCGAGTCGACACCCCCGCGCGTCCTGGTCGGCCTGGTCGCCGAGGGCCGCCGTGTTCCGCGCGCCGGGTATCCCGTCGTCGCCGACGGCAAGGTCGTCGGCGAGGTCACCTCGGGCGCGCCCTCGCCGACGCTCGGCAGGCCGATCGCGATGGCGTACGTCGACGCGGAGCACGCGGCGCCCGGCACCGCCGGTGTCGGTGTGGACATCCGGGGCAGCCACGAGCCGTACGAGGTCGTGGCGCTGCCGTTCTACAAGCGCGAGAAGTAACACTGGTCGGCGCGTGTCGGAAGGAGAACCGGGGTCGGGGTCCGAACCGGTCCGCAGGCTCCAGAAGTGACACCGGCCCTCCAGTCCTCCGAAGTGAGACACCCGGTGACCTCGGGCACATCGCCCGGTTCACCCCGGTCCCCCTGCATCAGCACTCCCCGGCGTACAGGAGAATTCAAGCCATGAGCAACCCCCAGCAGCTGCGCTACAGCAAGGAGCACGAGTGGCTGTCGGGCGCCGAGAACGGCGTCTCGACAGTCGGCATCACGGAGCACGCGGCCAACGCGCTCGGTGACGTCGTGTACGTCCAGCTCCCCGAGGTCGGTGCGACGGTGACCGCGGGCGAGACCTGCGGCGAACTGGAGTCCACCAAGTCGGTGAGCGACCTGTACTCGCCCGTCACCGGTGAGATCACCGAGATCAACCAGGACGTCGTGGACGACCCCGCGCTGGTGAACACCGCTCCCTTCGAGGGCGGCTGGCTGTTCAAGGTACGGGCGGCGGACGAGCCGAAGGACCTGCTCTCCGCCGACGAGTACACCGAATTCTCCGGCTCCTGAACTCCTCGGCTCCTGAACTCTTCGGCTCCTAAGGACTCCCGACCGATGTCGCTTCTGAACACGCCCCTGCACGAACTCGACCCGGACGTCGCCGCCGCCGTCGACGCCGAGCTGAACCGTCAGCAGTCCACCCTCGAAATGATCGCGTCGGAGAACTTCGCTCCGCTCGCGGTCATGGAGGCCCAGGGCTCGGTCCTCACCAACAAGTACGCCGAGGGCTACCCGGGCCGCCGCTACTACGGCGGCTGTGAGCACGTCGACGTCGCCGAGCAGATCGCGATCGACCGGGTCAAGGACCTGTTCGGCGCCGAGTACGCCAACGTGCAGCCGCACTCGGGCGCTTCCGCCAACCAGGCCGCGCTCTTCGCGCTGGCCCAGCCCGGTGACACCATCCTCGGCCTGGACCTGGCCCACGGCGGCCACCTGACCCACGGGATGCGGCTGAACTTCTCCGGCAAGCAGTTCAACGTGGTCGCGTACCACGTGGACGACGCCGGCCTGGTCGACATGGCCGAGGTCGAGCGGCTCGCCAAGGAACACCGCCCGAAGGTGATCATCGCGGGCTGGTCGGCGTACCCCCGTCAGCTGGACTTCGCCGAGTTCCGCCGGATCGCGGATGAGGTCGAGGCCTACCTGTGGGTCGACATGGCGCACTTCGCGGGCCTCGTCGCCGCCGGCCTCCACCCGAACCCGGTGGAGCACGCGGACGTGGTCACCTCCACCACCCACAAGACGCTCGGCGGCCCCCGCGGCGGGATCATCCTCGCCAAGAAGGCCTTCGCCAAGAAGCTGAACTCGTCCGTCTTCCCTGGCTTCCAGGGCGGCCCCCTGGAGCACGTGATCGCGGCGAAGGCGGTCTCCTTCAAGATCGCCGCCACGGAGGAGTTCAGGGAGCGGCAGGTCCGTACGGTCGAGGGCGCCCGGATCCTCGCCGAGCGGCTGACCGCGGCCGACGCCCGCGAGGCCGGAGTGAACGTGCTCTCCGGCGGCACGGACGTCCACCTGATCCTGGTCGACCTGCGCGAGTCCGAGCTGGACGGACAGCAGGCGGAGGACCGGCTCCACGAGGTGGGCATCACGGTCAACCGCAACGCCGTCCCGAACGACCCCCGGCCGCCGATGGTGACCTCGGGCCTGCGGATCGGTACGCCGGCCCTGGCGACCCGCGGCTTCACGGCCGAGGACTTCACCGAGGTCGCGGACGTCATCGCCGAGACCCTCAAGCCGGTCTACGACGCGGCGTCGCTCAAGGCCCGGGTGACCGCCCTGGCCGACAAGCACCCGCTGTACCCCGGTCTGGGCAAGTAGTTCCGTTTCGGGGCAGGTAGTTCCGTTTCACGGGGTACCCCGCACACTGGAAGGTGCGCGCGGTACCCCGCCCGGACCTTGCCCCACCCCGCTTCACCCCGCTTCACCCCGCTTCACCCTGTTTTGAGGAGTTCCCGTGGCCATCTCGGTCTTCGACCTGTTCTCGATCGGTATCGGCCCGTCCAGCTCCCACACGGTCGGCCCGATGCGCGCGGCACGCATGTTCTCCAACCGGCTGCGCACCGAGGATCTGCTGGCCCCCGTGGTCTCGGTCCGCGCGGAGCTGTACGGCTCACTGGGCGCGACCGGGCACGGCCACGGGACGCCCAAGGCGGTGCTGCTCGGACTGGAGGGCGCCTCGCCCCGCACGGTGGACGTCGAGGGCGCCGACGGCCGGGTCGAGAAGATCAAGTCGTCGGGCCGCCTCGACCTGCTCGGCGAGCACGAGATCGACTTCTCCTTCGACGACGACCTGGTGCTGCACCGCCGCAAGACGCTGCCGTACCACGCGAACGGCATGACGCTGTGGGCGTACGACGCGTCGGGCGCCGAAGTGCTGTCCAAGACGTACTACTCGGTGGGCGGCGGCTTCGTCGTCGACGAGGACGCGGTGGGCGCGGACCGTATCAAGCTGGACGACACGGTCCTGAAGTACCCGTTCCGTACGGGCGACGAGCTGCTGCGGCTGGCGAAGGAGACGGGCCTGTCCATCTCCGCCCTGATGCTGGAGAACGAGCGGGCCTGGCGCAGCGAGGAGGAGATCCGCGAGGGGCTCCTGGCCATCTGGCGGGTGATGCAGGCGTGCGTCTCGCGCGGCATGTCCCGTGAGGGCATCCTGCCGGGCGGCCTCAGGGTCCGCCGCCGCGCGGCCATGTCGGCCCGCCAACTGCGCGCCGAGGGCGACCCGTTGGCCCATGCCATGGAGTGGATCACCTTGTACGCGATGGCGGTGAACGAGGAGAACGCGGCGGGCGGCCGCGTCGTCACCGCCCCCACCAACGGCGCCGCGGGCATCATCCCGTCGGTCCTGCACTACTACGTCAACTTCGTCGCAGGCGCCTCCTCCTCGGCTGAGGAGAAGGAGGACGGGGTCGTACGCTTCCTCCTCGCCGCGGGCGCCATCGGCATGCTCTTCAAGGAGAACGCCTCCATCTCGGGCGCCGAGGTCGGCTGCCAGGGCGAGGTCGGCTCGGCCTGCTCGATGGCGGCCGGCGCCCTCGCGGAGGTGCTCGGCGGCAGCCCCGAACAGGTCGAGAACGCCGCGGAGATCGGCATGGAGCACAACCTCGGCCTCACCTGCGACCCGGTCGGCGGCCTCGTCCAGATCCCCTGCATCGAGCGCAACGGCATGGCCGCGGTCAAGGCCGTGACCGCGGCGAAGATGGCCATGCGCGGCGACGGCTCCCACAAGGTGTCCCTCGACAAGGTCATCAAAACGATGAAGGACACGGGCGCCGACATGAGCGTCAAGTACAAGGAGACGGCCCGGGGCGGGCTCGCGGTGAACATCATCGAATGCTAGTGGGATAGACCCTGACCAGCGCGTTCGCATCTTTCAGCGCCGTCAGGGCCTTCCCTGCTTACGCGGCGGAGAGTCCCCGGATTGTCCCTGAGACAGGCGTGAAAGTCCCCGAAAAGTCCCCAGGGTGCAGCCGCCCGGCCGGGACGGTGACCACCTGCACGTTCACCCCGTGCCGGCGGTGTTCGTGGGAGTGGCCGGCCTGGCCGTCGCCGAACCCGGTCGCACTCCGCCAGGGTGCCGTCGAGCAGGACGTAGCCGGGGCCGGCTGCCGACAGCGGGCCTCACCAGGATGATCTGGCGAGGCCCCTCGTATGCACCCGGGATGACGTTGATTCAGTGCAGGCCGCGTTCCGAGAAGTCGTCCACCTCGACCCAGTCGGTGAGGCGGCAAGACCCGGTCGTCACATCGACCGCAACTGGCAGGTTTCCGCCGAGTTGCATGCCCTCCTGACCGTGGTCAAGGAAGCCGACATGGCCGTAGGGAGCGGTGACCTGCCTCCCTCCGTCGAAGAAGCAGTACTCGGGAAGGATCCGGACGCGGGAGGACGGCCCCCAGGACCTGCTTTCGACGGTGAGAGACCCCGCGGCCCTGCGCTCTGCCCCTTACCTGTCGAGCATGTCAGTTGGTCCTCATGAGGTCGTAATGGCGATATCGCGTTGCGGCCGCATTGGACCTGTTCGACTGGAAGTCGATGAGGATCACCCTTCCGTCGATGTCGGCGACGTGGGAGTAGTGGCCAACACCCCTCTCCAGCCACGCTCCCGGCCCAGCCACGCTCCTGGGCCAGCGGCACTCCGGGGCTCACCAGGGAGGCGTCGGCGAACTGTTCGAACCGGTCGGCATGCCGCTCGTCGTACGGTTCGCCGTCGACGCCCCGCTGCTCACCGAAGAGGTGACTGAGTGCGAGTCAGGCCAGGAGGAGGAGTGATCAGCGTGGAGGACTGGGCGGAGATCCGCCGGCTCCATTCGACGGGACATGACTTTCGGTCAGTTCCTGGCGCCTGGTCCGACGGTTGACGACGATCCATAACGAGCAGTAAGGGCTTTCGAACGTTTTCAGTACGTTATGGATGGTTTAAGGGGTGGGGCGGATTCCGGGCTGCATGGGATGTGATTTCGGGGGTACGAACCGCAATTTTGTGCGGTTCCTGTGGCACCTTGTGCGCCTCCGGTGACCACTGGGGTGCACCGGGAGCCGTCTTCCTGTGGGGGAAGCCTTGAATACTCGTGCCTCAGGCGCGCCCGTTCGGCGTGCCCGTAAGAGATCATCCCGCCTGACCGTCATGGCCGTCATCGCCTCCAGCGCACTGGCTCTGTCGATGCTTCCGGCCGCTGAGGCGCTCGCGGACGACCCACGGCCTGCCTCCGCGTGGGGCAAGGACGCGCCCCGCTTCGACATGCCGGAGGTGAAGGTCGGCTCCACCAAGCCGGTGGCGCCCGAGGCGGAGAAGTCACCGTCGGCGGAGGTGGCGGCCTGGCGCACGGCCCAGAAGGAACGCGCCACCCGCCCTGGCCCGCGGAGCGGCAAGCCCGGCTCAGGGGTTGGCCGTGCCAGTGGGGCGGATGGCGAAGCGCTGGCGTTTGTGCCGGAGGGCCAGGGAGATGTCCCCTGGCACCGCATCACAGACTTCGCGATCACCGACGCGCTGACCGCCCGGGTCGATCACTCGACCGGCAACCTGATGCTGACCGCCACCGACTTCGACATCGCCGGCGTCGGTCAGAAGCTCACCCTGGCCCGCACCTACAACTCCCTGGACGCACCCTGGGGCAAGGTCTCCCAGCGGTGGTGGCAGCAGTACGAGCGCTACCTGCAGATCTCCGGCACCGAAACGGTGCTCTACGACGCCTCCGGCGACACCCTGCGCTTCACGCAGAACGCGGACGGCTCCTTCACCACACCCAAGGGCTACAGCAAGGACCTGAAGAAGAACGCCGACGGCACGTACACCCTCACCCAGCGCAAGTCCGGGGCGAAGGACACGTACAACGCCAACGGGACCCTGACCAAGGTCACCGACCGCAACAACGGAACCATCACCGTCACCCAGCACGACGAGGCCGGCGAGCACAAGGGCTTCAAACTCACCGAGACCCGCTCCGGCCGGTCGATCGACCTGCTCAAGACCGACGCCTCGCAGTGGCAGGCCAAGGACCACACCGGCCGCACCGCCCTCTTCGACCTCGACCCCTCCGGCAACCTGGCCAAGACCACCGACACCGAAGGCAAGCCCACCCTCTTCGGCCACGACTCCTCCGGCCGGATCAACAAGATCACCACCGCCGAAGGCCGCGTCACCGCCTTCACCTACGACGACGCCAACCGCGTCACCTCCATGCTGCGCGCCACCAACTTCAACGGCTCCGGCCACACCGGCCCCACCTGGACCTACAGCTACGACACCACCACACCCTCCTCCGCAGGCACGACGAAGGTCACCGACCCCGAGTCCCACAGCACCTCGTACAAGCACAACGCCGACGGCGAAGTCTCCGAGGTGACGGACGCGCTGACCCACAAGCGGTCCACGAAGTTCGACGCGAACCACAACATCGACACCGCCACCGACGCCATGGGCTCGGGGACCACGCCGGGCAACGTGACGGACTACGGCTTCAACACCCGCAACAACCTGGAAACCGCGGCCCTGCCGACCGGCGCCAAGACGGTCAACAGCTGGCAGACCATCGCGGGCGGCGACGTCCCGAAGGACTCCACCAACCCGGACGGCGAGAAAACCGAGTTCAAATACGACACGGCCGGCAACACCATGTCCGTCGCACAGACCGGCACCGGCGGCGGCAACGTCTCCTACACCTACAACCCCGCCACCCCCACCTGCGGCGGCTTCGAGGGCCAGCGCTGCACCCAGAAGACGAAGATGTCGTCGACGAAGACCGTCACCACCACCTTCCACCACGACACCAAGGGCAACCTCGACACCGTCACCCCGCCCGCCCCGCTGGGCAAGACGACGTACACCTATGACGCGCTGGGCCGCACCGAGACGCTCACCGACGGCCGCGGCATCAAGACCGTCTACGTCTACGACAACCGGGACCGCATCACCAAGGTCTCCTCCACCAACGAGACCGTGGAGTACCGGTACGACGGCGACGGCAACCTCGCCCAGCGCACGGACGGCACCGGCGTGATCAAGTACCAGTTCGACCCGCTGCAGCGCGAAACGGTCCGCACCCTCCAGGACGGCTCACAGACGCTGCTGGCCTACACCCCGGCCGGCAACGTCGACTACCACCAGGACCCCACGGGCAAGACCGACTACACCTGGAACGAGGTCAACAAGCTCAAGGAGCTCAAGGACCCACAGGGCCGGGTGACGGCATACGAGTACAACAGCAACGACTTCCGCACCACCACCAGATACCCGGGCGGAACGCTGCACAAGGTCACACCGGACAAGTCCAGCCGGCCGTCCACCATCAAGGCCACCTCCCCCCAGGGCACCCTGGTCGACCTGGCCTACACCTACGGCTACGGAACCGGCGGCACAACCGACGGCAGCAAGATCCGCTCATCCGCGGACAACGTAACCGGCCTCAAGACGACCTACACCTACGACAGCGCCGGCCGCTTCTCCTACGCCGAGGAGAAGAAGGGCACCACCCTCAACGCCTCCTGGCTGTACTGCTACGACCTCGCTGGCAACCTCACCTCGCAGGGCACCGCGGCGGGCTGCCCCGGCGGCACCACCTACACCGTCAACGACGCCCAGCAGATCACCGCAAAGAGCGGCTCGACCGCCAACTGGTCCTACGACCAGGCCGGCAACGAGACAGCCGGCGCCTCCACTCCGGAAGACACCCGCACCGGCGAGAAGTGGTCGGACTACTCCCAGCTGACCTCGGTCACAGCGGGCGGCAAGACCTACACCGGCCAGTACGGCTCAACCGACCAGTCGGAGCGCATCCGCCTCGGTGACACCTACTTCCACAACGGCCCGCTGGGCCTGTCCGGCACGTCAACTGCCGGAGTGGACACCGGATTCAACCGCGAACCCGGGGGCACGCTGAATTCCGTGACGACTGGAGGCAAGGCGTATTTTTACCTGACCGATGCGCTCGGCTCGGTAGTGGGCCTCGCCGACGAGTCTGGGGCCAAGGTCAACACCTACGCCTACAGCCCCCGCGGAGTCACCCGCTCCACCACCACCGAGAAGGTGACCCAGCCCTACCGCTTCGCCACCGGATACCAGGACCCCACCGGGCTCTACCACTTCCAGGCCCGCTACTACGACACCAACATCGGCCGCTTCACCCAACCCGACCCCTCCGGCCAGGAACAGAACCCCTACCTCTACGCCGAGGGCGACCCCGTCAACCGCATCGACCCAACCGGACAGCTGAGCATCGGGGGTGCCCTCGAAGGACTGGGCAAGGCAAGTGACCTGCTCAACACCGGAATCGCGGCATTCCAGGGTGATACGCGAGCAGCGTGGGCCAGTCTCGCCTCGTGGGGTGTGGGCACTTTGGCCGGCCTCGGCTGTGGGGCGGTTATGACCAGCGGGGGCGTCACCGCTCCCGCGGCGCCCGCCGTGTGCGCGGGTGTCGGGTACTACGCGGGTGAACTGACCGCGGACGCACTGAAATAGCCAGGGCTGAAAGGCAGGCCCGGGGAGACATCACACGTCACCCCGGGCCTTGGTGAAGGGATAAGGCTATGAAGAGGTTCTCCGGTGACAACAACAGAATGCTGAGAATGTGGCTTGTCGCCTCTATTCCGTTCGCGGTGTTCCTTGTGTTTCTCATGGTGTTCCAGGGGATGTACGGGGCATGGGTCGGGCTGGCGATCCTGGCGCTCTTCTGGGGCCTGGCCTTCTGGGTGACCGACTCCCGGAGAAGCTGAGCGCAGGGCGTACTTCTACCTGACCGACGCGCTCGGCTCCGTCATCGCGATCGCCGACGAGTCGGGCACGAAGGTCAACACCTACGCCTACAGCCCCCGCGGAGTCACCCGCTCCACCACCACCGAGAAGGTGACCCAGCCCTACCGCTTCGCCACCGGATACCAAAACCCCACCGGGCTGTGCCACTTCCAGGCCCGCTACTACGACACCAACATCGGCCGCTTCACCCAACCCGACCCCTCCGGCCAGGAACAGAACCCCTGCCTCTACGCCGAGGGCGACCCCGTCAACCGTATCGACCCAACCGGACTGGCCTGGTACTCGGGCGTTCTTAACTTCGCGAAAACCAAGGGCTCGAGGTTCTTGGGCAGAGCCTCCAGCGCCGCGCCTGTCGGCTGCTACGCCAAAAGAGCCTGGGATGACACGGACAGCTCCCTGAAGGATGAGGCTGGCGACCTCAACAGTTGCTTCAATCCGTACGCATGGGTCACGGAATGAAAGGATGCTGATGTCGACGGCTCAAGAAAGAACAGCGAGAGCAAAGAACGCATTGCTTGGCACCTTCGCCATGACTGTCCTTCTGAGCCTCGCAGACGCTTCCTGGGACCCCTCTGGACCCGTATGGATTACCTTGCGATTCGTCGTCAAAGGCCTCTTCACCGTCGCCTTGGTCGTATTCATCTCGCTGTACGTCAGTAACCGCAGACGGCAACGCCAGTGACAGTCAGATGAAAATGAGCCCGCCATAAGACGCGCAGGCAAGTGGACTCAAACGTGACCGGCTGCCCCGTGCGACGGGGCAGCCGGTCGTCCCTGGAAGCGGCTGCCCCACAGAAGCCCATAAGAGTTCTGCCCGATCGGCGGTAAATCGTGACTAATTCTAAGAAGATTCAAATCACTCTATGGGTGATCGCAATATCGGCTGGAATTATTGTTGGCATTTTGACCGTTGATTAGAACCGGGCTGAAGCAGCGGCGACCCCGTCAACCGCAACGACCCCACCGGGCTGTTCGGCTTCTCCGATGTGATGGACATCGGCGAGAAGGTCGTGACTGCCGCTGTGGGATGTGTCGGCGGTGTCAGCCTGACTTCGGATACCGGGGTTCTGACAGCGTCCACCATGCTCTTCGGAACTCCGGGCACAGTGGCCGCAGTCGCTGATTCCTGCATTGTCGGCGCTGGAGCGAGCCTGATGAACGCGGATCTCATTTCCTACGGATGACAGGGACAGCGACGAGGCTTCCCCGTTTCCAGCGAGCAGTGCTCGCTGGAAACGGGGAGCAGGAACCGCCTTCAACAGAGTTGACTATCGCATTGGGAGGAACACTTCATGGCGAGCCTCGAAGTGAAATTTTCCGTTTTCGTATTGCTCATGCTCGCCGCCAGCGCAATCTTTATTTTATGGGGCGTAAACAAAGGCGACTACCTGATGCTTGCACTGGGCATCGGGGCGGCAATATGTGGTCTTTTCCTAGGAATAAAGATGGTGCTCCGCAAGGCGTCCAGGTAATGTCCGCGAGATGGCGGATAGTGGCCGATGGGGGCGGCGGAACGGGCCGGGCCACCGCGAGCCTGCCGTCGACGACCACGGCGTTCCCATCGCCGCTGTCGCCCGCCACCACGGCGAACTCCCGGACACACCCGTCTACGACGGCCCCTACTTCCGCGCCGCGGCGCTGGCCCACAACCTGGTCCGCTGCCGCTGGTTGGCACGCTCCAACCTCGCCGTCGCCTGCGCCGTCGCCGTCATGTATCTCGAGGCAAGCAACGTCCCCGTCATCTCCAGCCGCGAACAGCTAAACGCACTCGCCCATGAGCTGAACAATCCGCGCTGCACCGCCGAGCGGATCGCCTCCTTCCTGCGCACCTGGAAACCCTGAACCGAACCGCCGACAGCGTCGTGTAACCGTCTCGCCGACCGAACAACGTGGTGCGGATACACGGCTGCGCAGCCGGCGCCGCCTTCGGTACTGTCGCTGGAGGCGGGGAAGGCTCGATTCTCAAGGCTGCAGGAAAAGGTTGCCGTCGGCCGCTCCTCGGCCGCTTTCCATCAGCACGATCCCGCGAAGCCGGTCGCTGCGCATGGGCCGCAAAGCAGTGATGCAAACAGGGATTTCCCGGCCTCTCCCTGACCGAGATGGCCTCCGGAACCGTCCTTCGCGTACCCACCCCCAGATGACCAGCTCAGGCCGCGCTGTCAGTGGCCACTGGCAAGCTACCCACCCACAACGGGACACTGAGTGCATCCGGCCTGTCACTCATCGTGGCGTGGCCGGAGGGCTCGGCGAGCGGAAGGGCGCACCGTGACCGACATGCCCAGCGCACTCCACCATCTCGTGGAGTCGGTGACCGACACGTACTCGGTGGTCGCCGAGCACCCCAGGCCCGGCGACATCAGGCCTTCCGTCTGGGAGGTCAGCGGGCCTGGCGACGAACGGTGGTTCGGGAAGCTCCACGTGGGCGCGAAGCTCCACCGGCGCGAGGTGACCGCGTACCAGAAATGGACCGTGGCCCTGGGCGCCGACCGTGCACCCTAGCTGATCGCCGCGGACGCGCACTGTCCTGATCACCGCTGTGCCCGGACGCGGCCTCGACACGCTGCGCCTGCCCCGGCCGAGCAGTCCGGGCATCCCCGTCTCCCCCGCGGCCCTTCTCGACCAGAGCTCCCACAGACAGTCCGCGGCGCCTTCTGGACATCGGCACGGGCCCGGGACTCGTCACCCACGCGTTCCTGCCGTACTTCGACTACCTGTTCGCGGTCGATGCCGAGCCGGGAATGCTCACGGAGGCGGCGCGGGCGCGCTGTTCGTTGATCCACGCCTCGTCGGCCCGGAAGCCGTGCAGTGCGCCGTCGTTGAAGGGCAGCCGGTACGCGTCGGCGACCAGGAAGTCCCCCGAGACCTGAGGGCAAGCCCCGGTCTGCGCAGTTCTGGTTATACCGGGCGGAGCTGACGGAACTCGTGAGCAGCAAGAGGGAAGCGGGACGAGAGGATGCTGGACTGCAGTTCTCCGTCGAGAACGGACGCGAGGAACTGGGTGCAGGTGGTGGAGAAGTGCTCCCAGTTGTCCCCGCGGGCTTCGTTCACCATGATGGTCCACTGGTCCGGACTCTGCCCAGGGCGGACGAGCCAGTACAGGCACTCTCCGTTGTCCGTCGTCGCCCAGGGGATGACGCGGGTTCCCTCCGCTGCCAACTCGGCCGGCTTCTTCTCGAACTCCCACAGCCCGTCCAGGGCCTCGGTCTGCTGGTCTTCCCATTCGATGAGGTCGTAGTTGTCATTTGGGCAGCCAGGTTCGAGAACGTAGAGGTAGTCGTCCCAGTTGCTGCCCCCGTAAGTGCGGATGAACTCCTTGTAATCTGACGGAAGTTCTGTCGTGAGTTCGCTTTCTGCCGCATCCCATTCCTTCTCTCGAGGCTCGGGCGGCGGCGGGACGAGCTGGATGAGTCGCGCGAGGGAGGTGCTCATGCGAATAACCTGTCTGTCGGTGGCTTCCATTGGTCTTCTTCAGGGTGGCCAAAATGGGGATCGACGGGTTAAGGGCTGGTCTCTCAGGTCCCTCCCTTCTTATTCGATATGAATGCGGTGTTGCCGGAGTCGGTGCTTCTTGAGCTCTTGAGCTCTTGAGCTCTTGAGCTCTTGAGCTCTTGAGCTCTTGAGCTGAGTGAACTGGAAACCGTCCGAACCGTACGCCTCGACGGTGACTCCCGTGGGAATCTTGTCATTGAGGTTGTACACCGGGGTGACGCTGTACTGGATGGTTCCTCCCTTCTCAACTGCGGCTCGAACTTGGTTCTCTATGTGTCGCATGACAGAGGAGCTCGCATAGGAGTGCATCGTGACGAAGTTCGCCGGATCGCAATTTGACCCACCGAGCTGCGCGCCGAGGAGCTGACCTGCCCGGTGGGGGTGGTGCGGCCGGTGCGGCGACCCATCCGGTCGTAGGTGTAGCTCAGGTCGAACGCCTTCTGAAAATCCCGCAGATTCTTCACCGTCGCGGTGAGCTGCGCCGGCCGTCCATGGATCAGCTCGTCCGGCTCCTCGCTCGGTGCTGCGCTCAGCGTTCGGCCGTCGGTCGCCGGCGCGACTGAGCCGTCGACCGCGTGCACCAGAGCCTTGTAGAGCAGATGCGGGCCGGCGCCGCTGTAACCCCCGCCGAACACCGTGCCTGAGCAGAAGTGTCGTCGTTATCATTGGCCGGTGATCGGCAACCTTGAGTCGTTCCAGGACGAGCTGGCCGCCAGCGGGTTTCCGCCGCTGATCAACAAGCTGGCCGGGGCCGGCTTCCGGGGCGGGATCGCCACCCGTGACCTCGGGCCGCTGCGGCTGGTCTCCCTCGACACGCCCGAGAGCGCCTGCATCGGGCGGGAGCGCGACGCCTCCGACGGCGAGAACCTGGCGGTCAAGGTGATGACCCGGGGCCGGACGCGGATCGAGCAAGGGCGCGGCGACGCCGAACTCGGGCCGACCGACCTGGTACTGCTCGATCCCACGCGTACGCTCCGGTTCGAGAGCACCGCCGCGGCGCACGTCACCATCCTGGTTCCGCGCCGGGAGCTTCGGATCCGGCCCGCGCAGATCGACCGGCTCATCGGCGTACGCATCGACGGCAGCCACGGCCCGGGCGCTCTCGTCTCCGTGCTGGCCCGGCAGTCGGCGTGGTCGGCGACCGAGTTCCGCGAGGCGGAGGCGCTGCGGTCGGCGGCGGCCGTCGTCGAGTTGATCGCGGTCGCACTGGAGGCCCGGCTCGGCGACGAACAACCGGCCCCGGACGAGTGGCTGCGCAGCCGGATCGCCGGCTACATCGAGACCCGGCTGGCCGATCCCGATCTGTCCCCGCCTGGCATCGCCGCCACCCACAACATATCCGTACGCCGGCTGCACAAGCTGTTCGAGGACCAGCCGCTCACCGTCGCGGCCCTGATCCGCCGTCGCCGCCTGGAGCGCTGCCGGGCCGAGCTGACCGGAAGCGGACGTACGGTCACCGCCGTGGCCGCCCGGTGGGGATTCTCCGATCCCACCCATTTCAGCAAGCTCTTCAAGGCGACGTACGGCTACAACGCCCGTGCACTGGTAACCAGCAATCGTGCACAGACGACCAAGACGCGCACAGCCGGCCCGGACAAGGATGGTGGTGACCAAGGCAGGTAATAGCAATAGGAGAAGTCGTGGCGAAGGTAAACATCGTCCGCCCCGGTGAGGGCGAGATCCTCGGCAGCGGGGCCCAGCAGATCCGCATCCTGGAGAACGGCGAGCATACCGGCCACCGGCTGGGGTTCGCCGAGGTCACCATTCCGCCGGGCACCCCGAGCCCGTTGCAGCATCGCCACGCCCAGCATGACGAGGGCTTCTACGTGCTGGCGGGAACTTTCCGGTTCACCGTCGGCGAGGACCAATACGACGCCGGGCCGGGCACCTGGGTCATCGTGCCGACCGGGGCGCCGCACACGTTCGCCAACGTCGGCGACGAGAACGCGGTCATGTTGAACACCTTCACGCCGGACCTGTATGTGCAGTACTTCCGCGACTTCAAGGCCATGATCGATTCCGGGCAGCCGGTCAACGCCGAGACCATGCAACCGCTCTGGAAGAACTACGCCACCGAGATCTCGAACGAATACGCCTCGTGAAGCGCCTTCAATACGACCGCTACGGCGGCCCGGAAGTGGTGCGGCTCGCTGAGTTCGAGCCACCACGCCCGGGTCCGGGTGAGGTTCTCGTCCGCGTCCGGGCGGCGGCCTCCAACGCGCTGGACTGGAAGATGCGCAACGGCGAGATGAAGCTGATGACCGGCCGCTCCTTTCCCCGGGCGATGGGGCACGACTTCGCCGGAGTCGTCGAGGCGGTCGGCGCCGGACTCTGGCCCCGGGCCGGCGCCGGCACCCGGCCGACACGGTCCTGATCGTGGACGGCACCCTGGTCCCGACCCGCGACAGGAGCGTGGCCGCTTCCAGCAAGAACTACCGCTGTTCCACCAACCATCAGGTTGTCATCGACGCCAACACCCGACTGGTCGTGGCGGCCGGCCGCCCACTGCCCGGCAACCGCCACGGCGCCCGTGCCTACCGGAACCGGGCGTAAACCGGTCGTGAAGAACGCGCCTGTCCTCGGCAACGGCGGCTATCGCGGTACACCCGCCCTCATCCCGCACCGGCCGCGTAAAGGCCGACCGCTCACGCCTGAGCAACAAGCCGACGACGCCGTTCACCGCCGGGCCGGAGCCCGCGTCGACCACGTCTTCTCCCGAATGAAGACCTACAAGATCCTCCGCGACTGCCGCTTACGCGGCGACGGGGTCCACGAGGCCATCCTCGACGTCGCCCGGCTGCACAACCTGGCCCTCGCCGGGTATCCCCACCTTGCCCAGCAGCACTCCAGCCTTCTCCAACATCCGCTTACGGGACGTCATTTAGTACCACGGACCGGTGAGGTCGAGCGGCCGCGGATCGAACGCGGGCAGTGGGCACCACGGCGCCGGGATCTAAGTCAGTCTTTACCGCCGCGTTGCGGTACTGCCGGGGCGAGGACCCGACTTCACGCCGGAACGCTGTACTGAAGGCGCTTTCAGATTCATAGCCCGTTGCGGCTGCCAGTTCAGAGATGGACAAACTACCGTTGCGCAGAACGTCTCGGGCCAGGGTCATTCGCCATTTAATTAGGTAGGCCAACGGGGGTACACCCACTTTGACCTTGAACGCTGCGGCAAACACGGAACGTGACATCTGCCCGATCTCAGCGAGTTCGGCGAGCGTCCATCGTCGGCCTACCTCGGCGTGTATCGCCCGCAGCGCCGCCCCGACGCCGTCTTCGGCCAGCGCTGCGAGCCAGCCGCTGGGTTGTTCGTTGTTGTCAGCATGCGCCCGCAGCATGTGGACGAAGATGATCTGCGCAAGGTGCTCCAGCACCAAAGACTTTCCGACATCGGGCGATTCGATCTCGGAGACCAACAACGAGGCCAGGTTCATGAACAGCGGTCCGCGCGGATCACCGGCTCGGACAAGGACTACCCGCGGAAGCGCATCGAGCAGCATCGCGGTGTCGCTGCCATCGAACGTGAAGTCGACGCTGCATATGTACGAGTCCTCGTCCACCTCGGTTCCGATGCGAAACCCTCTGCCGATCGTGTTCCGCGGCAGCGCGGTGGCCGGGCGCGCCACAACCTCATCGAGCGAGCTACTCAGCGTGTACCGCGGAGGGTGACCAAGCAGGTAGAAGTCCCCTTCGTCCAGCAGCACCGGCTCAAGACCGTCGAGTCTCAACCAGCATTCGCCTTCGACGACAACGCCGAGCTTGATGTGTGGAAAGGGGGCAAACCGCACGGCCCACGGACCGGCGGCGTGCAACGGTGCCGGCACAACCGCGCGTGGACGAAGCAGTCCCATGACTCCGGCCAGCGGATCGCGGGGACCAAGCACAGCACGATCCGAGGACGATGCATAAAGAACTTCGGACTCCACGTTATGGACCGTACCAGAGAACTTGCTGATGATGGTGCCTATCCAGCTTCTGCTGGAACGGCTCAAAACAGCGTCATTGCCGGGCGCAACACTCTGGTGTTCAGGAGCGGACTGTGCGTTATCGATACCTCGGCCGATCAGGACTGCGTGTCTCGACGCTTTCTCTGGGAACCGGAAACTTCGGAGCTCGCTGGGGACACGGCGCGACCGTTTCCGGGGCGCAGGACATGTACGACCAATATCGTGCGGCCGGCGGGAACTTCATCGATACCTCCAGCAACTATCAATTCGGGGACGCGGAGGTCTATCTCGCCGACATGATCACCTCACATCGCGACGAGGTGGTACTGGCAACCAAATACGCAACGGGCACCACGATGGACAGCGGCCTCCATATGACCGGTAACGGCAGAAAGGCGATGGTGCAGTCACTGGAGGCTAGCCTGCGACGTCTGAAAACCGATCGAGTGGACCTGTTCTGGGCCCATGCTCCCGACTACGCGACTCCTATCGAAGAAATCATGAGCGCCTGCGACGATCTTGTCCGTTCTGGCAAGGTCCTCTACGCCGGCCTGTCCAACTTTCCCGCCTGGCGGGTAGCGACAGGCGCTACGATCGCCGCGGCACGAGGCTGGGCACCCCTGGTCGCCATCCAGACCGAATACAGCTTGGTCGAACGCGCCGCAGAACGCGATCTGCTGCCGATGGCGGAAGGCTTCGGCCTGGGGGTGCTGGGCTATTCCCCCCTCGGCGGAGGCATGCTGACCGGAAAATACCGCCGAGGCGAAACCGGCCGCGCGCAGAGTTCGATCAGCCAGTTCCTGCACAAAGAAGAAGACGACAACAAGGCCGCCACACTGGACACGGTGGAAGCGATCGCCCAGGAAGCGGACGTCAGTGCCGAAACGGTGGCGCTCAGCTGGTCAATGGCCAAGGGAGTCATCCCAATCGTCGGCCCACGAACGACCGAACAGCTGAAGACCAATCTTGCAGCGGCCGAGCTTCATCTAAGTCCAGAACAGATCGACAGGCTCGACACTGTCAGCGCACTACAACTGGGCTACCCGCACAACATGAAGACTGACCCGGGCGCCGTCCAAGCCGTCACGGGCGGGAAAGCGAACCTGCTCGACGCCCCTTCCTTGACCATCCCCTAAATGCAATGCCGTGACTCTCGGCCACCTACCGCGCCGCGGTCCGCACCGGCCTTGCCGCACGCCATCGGCGTCGACCACTTCCACGTCGTCCAGCTCGCCATCAAGGTGCTCTCCGTGGTGAGGCGCCGTACCACCGCCGAGATCCGGGGCCGACGTGGACACGCCACCGACCCAGAGCGGAAGCCCAGACGACGACTCCCGCGCAACCGCGAGGATGTCACTGCCGACCAGTTCGCCGGCGGCTCCCGTGCCCTGAGAGCAGTCGGGCCCGGAGCGGAATCTTCACGAGAACCGACTCTGTCATGCCGTGCGTCTTGATCTACGGTGCCATCAGTCGCCTACCAGGGGGAGTGGCCGTGGAGCAGACAAGCACAGCGTTCGCCGAGCGGATTGCCGAGCAGCGTAGGGGGGTTGGTGATCCTCGGGCGCTGGTCGGTGAGATGCGGCGTTCGGTCCTTCTGGTGCCGGTGGCCGACGGGGGTCTGTGGTCGGCGCGGTCGGGTGGGGTGCGGTGGGTGTGCGGGTTCACCGGCGAGGCGGCGCTGGCCCGGTTTGCGCTGCTGCACGGATCGGGTGATCAGCCCATGGAGTACGCGGCGCTGCTGGGCGCGCGGATCGTCGACGAGGTCGTGCCGGCCTTGGACGAGCCCGCCGGGCTGGCCGTGGACATCGCCACCGAGGACGGGTCGATGTTCTTCCCGCCGGTCGTCGGCGTCGTTCCGGACGTAGCCGCCGTCGACATCGACATCACCGTCGGCGTCGACTCCGGCGAGGCGGAGGAAGGGCGCGGTCATGGGCGGTGACGGGGCGGACCTCGCCCTCGACAAGGCGTCGGTGGCGAAGTTCACGCAGGGTGTGGGCGCGGTCATCGACCAGCTCGGTGATCTGGGCGGCGCGACCGGTTCGGTGATGGGCAAGGGCTTCTCGGAGCTGGCGATGACGGGGATGGAGGCCGGGCACCACGGCCTGTCCACCGACTTCGAGGACTTCTGTGAGCGCTGGGAGTGGGGTGTGCGGGCCCTGGTGAGCGACGCCAGCGCGCTCGCCACCCGGCTCGGTCTGGCGGCGG
>NZ_JBEZJY010000067.1:0-37012 GCF_040651415.1 Streptomyces sp. NPDC048484 | reverse complement strand
CGACACGCTGTCCACGGACTCGATCAGGTGATCAGTCGTCGTACTCATCAGGTGACTCCTTCGAGGAGATCCACACCTGATTCATGACACTCCCCAGTCCATTCGGGTCGATGCGGTTGACGGGGTCGCCTTCGGCGTAGAGGTAGGGGTTCTTTTCCTGGCCGGAGGGGTCGGGTTGGGTGAAGCGGCCGATGTTGGGGTCGTAGTAGCGGGCTCCGAGGTGGTAGAGGCCGGTGGGGTCCTGGTGGCCGCCGGCGAACTGGTGGGGCTGGCTGATCTGTTCTCTCGTGAGGGTGGTGCGGGTGACGCCGCGGGGGCTGTAGGCGTAGGTGTTGACCTTCGTGCCCGCCTCGTCGGCCAGCCCGATGACCGAGCCGAGGGCGTCGGTGAGGTAGTAGTAGGCCTTGCCCTCACGCGTCATGGAGTTCAGGGTGCCCTCCGGTTCGCGGACAAATCCTGTGTCCACACCGGCAGTTGTCTCCGCGGCGAGGCCGATCGCGCCGGGGTGGTAATAGGTGTCGCCCAGGGGCAGGCGTTCGCTGTTGTCGGTGGAGCCGTATTCACCGGGGTAGGTCTTGCCGCCGACGGTGAGGAAGGTGAGCTGGGAGAAGTCCGACCACTTCTCGTCGGTGCGGGTGGCTTCCGGGGTGGAGGCGCCGGCGGTCTCGTTGCCGGCCTTGTCGTAGGACCAGTTCGCCGTGGAGCCGTTCTTGCCGGTCAGTTGCGAGGCGTCGTTGTAGGTGTAGGTGGTGCCGCGCGGGCAGCCGGGGTCGGTGCCCTGCGAGCTGAGGTTGCCGGCCGGGTCGTAGCAGTACTGCCAGGAGGAGTTGAGGGTGGTGCCCTTTTCCTCCTTGGCGTAGCCGAAGCGGCCCGCGCTGTCGTAGCTGTAGGTCGTCTTCATCCCGGTGACGGCGTCGGCGGACGTGCGGATCTTCGTGCCGTCCTTGGTCGCGGTGCCCGACACGTAGGAGTAGGTGTAGGCCAGGCTGACCAGCGTGCCCTTGGACGAGGTGGTCTTGATGGTCCTGGGGCGCCCGGAGTTGTCCGGGGTGACGGTCTGGACGGTGCCGCCGGGGTATTTCGTGTCGGTGCGGAAGTCGTTCTTGTCGTACTCGTAGGTCGTGGTGCGTCCGGCGGGGTCCTTCAGTGCTTTGAGGTTGTTGGCCGCGTCCCAGGTGTAGTCGATGAGGCCCTGGGGGTCGGTGTAGGTGTCGACGTTGCCGGTCGGGGTGTAGGCCAGGACGGTCTGCGAGCCGTCCTGCAGGGTGCGGACCCTCTCCCGGGACAGGGGGTCGAAGTCGTACTGCACCGTTCCGATGTCGTCGGTGCGCTGCTTGAGGTTGCCGTCGCCGTCGTAGGTGTAGGTGACGGTGGTGTTGGTGCTGGAGACGAGCTTGATGCGGTCGCGATGGTCGTACGCGTACACCGACTTGATGCCGCGGCCGTCGACCACCGTTTCCGGGCGGCCGAGGTCGTCGTAGGTGTAGACGGTGGTGCCGAGCGGGGCGGGCGGGGTGACCTTGTCGAGTTTGCCCTCGCCGTCGTAGTGGAAGGAGGTCGCCTTGCCGCGTGCGTCGGTGGCCTTGCAGCGCTGGCCCTCGAAGCCGCCGCAGGACGGCGTGGCCGGGTTGTGGTCGAAGGTCTGCGTGCCTCCGCCGGTTCCCTCGACCGCGACGGACTTGGTGTTGCCGGCCGTGTCGTACTTGTAGGTGCTCTTCTCTCCGTCCGGCGTGGTCAGTGTGCCGGGGAGGTCGGCGCCGGCGAGCGTCTGGTATCCGCCGAGGGCCGAGGTGGCGCCGGTGGGCAGTTTGGCGGAGGTGGGGTTGTTGCGGGCGTCCCAGCCGTAGGTGGTGACGTTGCCGCCCGTGCCGCCCGTGCCCATCGCGTCGGTCGCGGTCTGTACGTTGTTGTTGGCGTCGTACGAACGTGAGCGTGTATGGCCCAGCGGGTCGGTGACCTTGGAGACCCTGCCCTGAGCGTCGTGCTCGTACTTCGTGGCGTGCTGCTCGGGGTCGGCCACCGTCGTCGTGCCGGCGACGTTCGGATCGGTGGCCGAGTAGCCGTAGGTGTAGGTCGGACCGGTGTGGCCCGTACCGTTGAACTCCGTGGCCCGCAGCATGCTGGTCACCCGGTTGGCACCGTCATAGGTGAAGACCGTCACCCGCCCCTCCGGGGTGGTGATCTTCGTCAGGCGGCGCGAGGAGTCGTAGTCGAACCCTGTCGCCTTGCCCTCGGTGTCGGTGGTCCTGGCCAGATCGCCCGCCGGGTTGAGGTCGAAGACGGCGGTGCGGCCGGTGTGGTCCTTGGCCTGCCACCGGGAAGCATCACGCCGAGGCGGCAGGCGCAGGATCCTCCCCCGGTACAGCCAGTGCTGGCACAGCCGAGGCGCCCAGCCCCAGCACCGCCACGACCGCTACCAGGGACTGTCTTGTCCGTAAACGCGCACGCCCAGCGGGCATGCCAAAAGCGCTTGGAGACATCAACTTCCCCCCACGGAAAGTCATCATCAGTGACCCCAGCGGTCACCAAGGGCACACAAGCTGTCACGTTTCGCGCACAAAAGATCCGGCCGTACCCCCAAAGCGCCTTCCTAGGCCCGGGAGAATCAGCCCCTCCCCTTCACCGGCCATAGCGGGAGATAAACGAACAAGAGAGCCGCCGTCTCGTATTTCCGTTCGATCGAGGCAGGGAAATCTGATGTGAACACACCCTCGGCCACTGCAGCCGGCGACCGGTGGACGCGGCCTGCGGGGAACACGGCGCTGTGGGGCGCCAGTTGACCACCTTGCGCATCACGGTTGGCCGGAGGGCAGCGATCTATCCGCGTTTCGTCACGCGGCGGTCAGACTCCACGCCCCGGCCGAGCGCACCTGGTAGTAGCCGTGGCCCGGCCACTGGAACGTGTGCTCCCCGGCGCTGCCCTCGGCCACCGTCACCCGGTAGGCGAGCGGTCGTCCAGAGCCTCCAACTGGATCACGCTCGGCCCCTCGTATCGCAGAACACCCGGACCCGGCTCCCCCCGGTAGTGCACGACATCGGACCCGGTGCCGTTGATCTCGTCGCGGAAGCGGGGGACTTCTCGCAGTGGTGCCGGGGTCGCAGTCCACGCCTCCCGGCCGCCGGCGGCAAATACCCGGAAGGCGACTGCCTTCTTCGCCTCCAACAGCGGAATCCGGGCGATGACGGGGGTACCGTCGCCTGACAGCCGGTAAAGCCGTAAGGAGCGCCCCCTTCATGTCCTCGAAACGCAGGTTGACCCGTGCCCGCTCGTTCGTCGAGAAGACCATGAGGGCCCGCCGGTACAACGGCATTGCCAGGTGATGCGTCTGCTCGCCGCTGCTTCCTTTCCCGCTGACCTGCGGCTGGGGGTCGCTCACCGGCATCGTCGTCGGGAACCTGGCCGTACGCGGCTGGGCGCCAGGGAGCCTGCTGACCGGCTCCGGCCGCGGAGCGATCGGAGCCGGGCTCGGGCTCTCCGCCAGGCGCACCGCGTCCGCTGCGCACACAGCGATGTCGCGGGCGATACCCCCCTGGAGGCACCCTGGGGTTCCCCCGAGATGCGGAGTGTGTTGACAGAGGGTCAGATGGGACTCATGAGAGGAACATCGACCATGGCCGCCCCCAGAAAGTACTCGCTGGAGTTGCGTGAGCGTGCAGTATGGATGTACCGCACCGCCGATCCGAAGCCGCAGATCAAGAAGCTCGCGGTCGATCTCGGAGTGCATCCGGAGGCCCTGCGCGGCTGGATCCGCCAGGCCGATGCCGCCCGCCCGCTCGGGATCCTTCGGCGGCCGCCCGGCGGTGGTCAGCCGGTTGTTCCTGACCCGCCGAAGCAGCGGGCCGCGCTCGGCCCCGGCGGCCGCCAGCACCGCCCGCCACTCCCGCCAGGCCACCACCGGACACGTCTCGTCGTCCTGCGCCACGATCCGCACCACGTCGGTGGTGCGGCCGTGCGGGTTGGTCTTGGACAGGCGCAGCGTGACGACCAGCGCGGGCAGCTCGACGAGCTCGCCTGTGCTCGGGGCGAGGACCTCGGCGACGTCCTCGGCCACGTCCCGGAGATTCAGCCCGGCCGGTTCCGAGGCCCGCCCGGTTCCGAGGCCCGCCCGGCCATGTACCAGTCGAGGGTCAGCGCGCAGGCGTCCCGCTTATCGCCCACCGTGGCCCGGTCCAGGGTAGCGACCATCGCCGATGGGTGTAGCTCCTTTCAAGGGACGGCCCTACCTGCATGAACTGCGGCTTGGCGCGCGACCGGGTGATCGAACCGGGTCCCCAGGAGGGCAACGCCGCGATCCGTGACTTCCAGGCAGTCGATCTTGATCTGGCCCCGAGCGTGACCTGGCGGTTTCGAAACGATCTATGCGGTGCTCAGCCCGGCCGGTCAGGCAAATGCCCAGCTCAGCCTGTCCCTTGAAAGGAGCTACACCCATTTGAGATCCCACAGCTGTACGCGGCATGAAATCCGGACATGATCGGCCGCCCGTAGGCCTCCTGGCACCGCACCGCGGAGGCGTTGGTCGCGATGTCAAACAGCCCATGGGCGATGCCGAAAATGACGGTAGCGGTGCTGAGCGCGGGCAGGCTGTGGCACCATCCGAAAGCCACCAGCGTGGAGCCCAGCAGCACAGCAGGGCCCACCAACACCCGGGCCGCGCCGTAGTGATGAACCAGACGCCCGCCAACCTGGAGGGCGGCGACCATACCGAAGGCCGCAGCAAGCAAGACCAACGCCAGACGCCCTGCGCTGAGCTGGGCCGCGGCCTGGACGGCGGGCATCCGCGCGCCCCAAACGGCCATGGGTGTAGCTCCTCCCCTGGAGGGAAGGACTGACCTGGGTCGATGCCAGATCCGGTGCACGGGCGCGGAGAGGCCCGCCCCGACGTAGCGGCCGGTGGCGGCCCCGGGATGCCGGACAAGATCTCCACGACGTCGTACGGGCGGGGATGCGGCAGTCATAGCGCCGGAACGATCACGTGTCAGTCGTGAAACTGGCTGGTCTGCGCATGTCAGCCCTTCCCTCGGAACGAGCTACACCCAAAGCCTATTACGCACATAAAGCAAGGGACTTTCAGGGTGGCCCGGGAGAAAGCCTGTACGAACACTCCGAAGAATCCTTCACCCTCGCTCACCCTGAGAATTTCTGACCGAGCGTGAGAAGAAATGACAATGCCAGTCTTCGAACTTGAGCGGGGCATCTCGTCAGGCGTGCTGACTGTTAGTCAATGTGTGTGACGTGTATGGCGGGACTGGCCACCGGACGCAGGACGCCCGTGGTCCGGGTTGATCATTTCTGTTCTCTACGCAGAAGAGGCTCGTCTCACTGCGCTGTCCCTTGGGCCGGACAGAGGCCACTATCAACGAGAAGGGGACAGGCGAAACGGGATCCTACAATACTGTAGGCCCTCATTTGGAATGTCCCGTTCCGTCGCAGTGACCTGGACTGTTCTCGGCTGTCTCATTCCGGGTCCACACCATTTCGTCTCACGATCTTGTCCTCAGCAGCGACGCGAGGTCCGGGAAATCGGCGACGTACACCGGAGAGCTGAGTCCGGTTCGTGGCAGCGGCTGGCCCTTCCGGGCGCTGTATTCCATGCCGTTCCGATACCTGCTGGCAGCCTGCTGTTTGCCCTCTGTCCGGCAGAGGGTAGCTCTGGGGGCATGCGTGACTTAGTGCGGGAGCAGTACTACCGTCATCGGGCCCCGGTCTACGACGAGACCAGCTACCGCGGTGACGAGGTGGTGAACGCGGGGCTGGACCGGGAGACGGCCGAGATCGGGAAGGTCCTCACCGCGCTGCCTGCGGGGCGAGTGCTGGACGTCGGCTGCGGGACGGGTGTGTGGACCCAGTTCCTGCGCAGCGAGGTGGTCGCGCTGGATCAGAGCATGGAGATGCTGGAGCTGACGCATGCCCGGGTGCCGTCGGCGCAGCGGGTGCGAGCGCTGTTTCCACCGCTGCCGTTCGCCACCGGTACCCTCAACCGCATTGTCACCGCCAACTTCTACGGGCTGCTGAGGCCACGCGAGCGCGCCGCGTTCCTCGCCGAAGCCCGGCGCACGGCCCACGAGCTCATCGTGATCGACCTGCGCAGTGACGGCGACCTGCACGAAGAGAACACGGAGCTGCGGACAGTCGAGGGGGCCATCTACCCGATCTTCCGCCGCCGCTTCACCCCCGAGAGCCTGAGCTCGGAGCTCGGCGGTGAGCTGCTGTACTGCGGACGCTACTTCCTGGCCGTACGCGTGTGACGCGCCTGGCCCCGGCCGGTTGTAGGCCGGGGCCCCGGCGGTCACGCCAGCGCTGTCTCCAAGGTGAGCAGGTGGGAGTCGCCCGCCGCCTCGCCGTCGTCCGGTGCGGCGAACATCCGCAGGACGCTGCCGTCGATCTCCAGGTGGACCGCGTTGTAGGTGACAACGCGGCCGGCCGGGGACAGGGTGGTCACGGGGGCCTCGTGTTCGATCCGGCCTGAGGCGATGTCGACGATGGCGATGCCCCCGAGACTGAACACGCCGGGGCCGGCAAGCGGGTACTCGGCGATGCCGGTACACACCATGTGACCGACGCCTGCCGTGACGCAGGTCTGGTAGTCGACGAAGTGGCTCTTGACGTCCACCCGGTGGGTGAGCCGTCCTTCGGTGGTGAAGGTGAGCAGCCGCCTGGATCCCCAGGTGACCGCGTGCAGCAGACCAGTCTCGCGGTCGCGAACGATGCCCCCGATGTGGTCGTCGAAACGGAACGCCTCGTGGACGGCAAGGGTGTTGGGATCCACGCGATAAACGATGGAGCGGGAGTCGGGCCGGTATTCCGCGGTCGGGACCCACAGCCATTCACCGTCGAAGTCGATCCCGCCGGGGTGGTAGATCGTGTCCTCGCCCAGCGATACCTGGCCCAGCGCAGCCCCCTCATCGTTGGTGACGAACACATGCCCCTGGCCCCGGCCAGGGGTGCGGTCGTAACCGTCGACGGGGCTTTCGTACGGCTGGGTCGCCTCGGTGATCTCGGCGGTCGACAGGTACAGCCGGTGGTCGTGACCACGGGTGATGCCCTGGGGGTGGTGGGTGGCGAAGTCAAACGGCACCCTTCCCACCATCACCCAGGTCGTGCTGCGGGTCAGCTGCCGGACCGCCGTAACGACGGCTTCATGCGAATCGTCGTACGCAGCAAGGGAAACGAGGGATTCGGAAGGATCGCTCATGCCCCGTCAACGACCCCTCCGCAGCCATGTAACGGGAACCTGAGAGACAGCCAACCCCTGGCCGTTGAACCCTCCGCAGGCCGAACTCGGCCGACGCCCGTCCACGGTGGTGGAGAGGAGAAAGGGCTGGGCGAAGACAGCCGTCACGTCCTGGTCGAAGTCGGCGTAGAGCAGACGCGTCAGCTCAAGCCTCGACTCATAGACGACATGGGCACGCATGGTGGAAGACCAATGCGTGCCCGAGTAATGCTTCTGCCCGTTACCGCCACCGGAACGTACGCCACGGCATCGAGGGCTCGAAGACATCGACGCCCGTCGCCGGCCAGACCAGATCCTCGTCGATCGTCCCGTCCGTACGACGGAGGCTCATCAAGACTTCGCCGACCACACGCGACACACCCCACCCCCGAGCAGCAAGGACGGGAAGCAGAGCTCCCGGTCCCGACCAGCTGAGACTTCTCCACGATCAGGCTGGGGAGGACCGCTGTATAGATCGAGACGGGGATCAGCACTGCGACGAGTGAATGATCAGACAGGAGTGCGTCTCACCACGCTGTCCTTTGGGCCGGACAAGGGCCATCGTCAACGAGAAAGGGACAGGCTAAATGCGAACCTACAAATACCTACGGCGTGCCGGGCGTAGGGATGGCGAATGGGTAGAAACGCGCAGGCGGGTGATCGATCGGGAGGTCGGGGCGCCATGCGGTGAGGCACTGCGCGCTGGGGACGAAGAGTCCGTCCGGGAGCTGGTCCAGGGAGTACCACCGCCAGTCGCTCATGCTCTCGTCCGGCTGGGTTGAGGGTTCGCCCTCCCACTGCGTGATGACCGCGACCACGGTTGTACGCACCACTCCGCCGACGTCGTCGAGCAGCGTTCCCAGTAGGACGACGTCCTCCTCGCGGGCGATGCATCCGGTCTCCTCTTTGACCTCACGCACTACGGTGCCGGCGTAGGACTCACCGGGCTCGATCTTCCCGCCGGGAATCTCTTGGGTCTCTCGGCGGTGGCGGCCCAGCAGTAGTCCCTGGGGGCCGTGGAGGATGGCCCCGATACCGAGCGCGTCGTTCGGTTCCGGTGGCCGACTGGTGCGGAGCGACTGGTGACCCCTGCCACCGCCCTGCCCGCATCGCTCACCTCACCCCGTGGCCTCCGCCTTCTTGTAGTTCACTCCGTCCGGTCCCAGGCACACGAACCAGTCCTTCGGGGAGCCGTCCACATCGAGGATCAGGTTCTTGAAGTCGCTGGCCCCCGCAGGGGCCCGTTCCACCCGGGTCTTCGTGCCGTCGTCCCAGGTGCAGGTGACCTCCTGGACGGTCCGGGCGACCTGGCCGATCACCAGGCGCTGCGGGGCGTCGACCCGGTCGGTGTCCAACGGCCTCGGGTACGCCTCGAGGTCCTTGATCGCGACCACGCCGTCCTTCTTGGCTGCTCTCAGGATCACCGTCGACGGCTTGCCCCCCACGGTCTGGTGCACGAAATGCCAGCTATAGCCCACCAGGTCCGAGGCCTTCTCCACCGCGACCGGCTCCTCCCCGTACAGGGCCATCTCGGCGAGCTGGGCGCGTGCCTTCGCCGTGGTCTTCGGCGCGGTCCAGACGACGGCGTCGACCTTCCACTTCCTGCCGTGGTCCGTGCCCCTGGCCAGAGTCGTCACCCGCCGTTCGGGACTCTGCTTCGCCGTCCCCGCCGAGGGCCGCGCGGCCACCTGCCCCGCCCCGTGCCCGCCGCCCGTGTCTCCCACCAGCGCCAGCGTCGTCCCCGTGGACCCCGCGATCACCGCCGCGGCCGCCGCGGCCACCGCCCAGCGGCGCGTCTTGCGGCGCCTCCCGCCTCGTAGCACCGCCTGATAGGGGGCCGCGCCGACCTCGACCTCGTCCGCCGCGTCCGCCAGCAGGAGGGTGATGTCCGTGTGCGCCTCGTCGTACGTCATGTCGTGGTTCGTCTCCCTGTCCCCGCTCATCACTTCCGCCCTCCGTTCGTGAGTGCCTCGGCCAGTCCCGGCAGGGCGCGGAGCTTCGCGATCCCTCGCGCCGCGTTGCTCTTCACCGCGCCGACGCTGCATCCCATGGCCTCCGCCGCCTGCGCCTCGCTCAGGTCCTCCCAGTACCGCAGGACCACCGCCTCCCGCTGGCGCACGGGCAGTGCGGCGAGCACCGTCAGCAGCGCGCCGCGGTCGTCCGCCCGCGCGATGCGGTCGTCGGCGTCGGGCAGCTCGTGGGTGAGGCCCGAGTAGTCCTTCGGCGCCAGGAACTCCTTGAGGCGTCTGCGGTGCCTGCGGGCGTGCGCGTTGATCATCACGCGCCGTACGTACGCGTCGGGGTCGTCGGCCGCGCCGACCCTGCGCCAGGCCACATAGGCCCGTTCGAGCGTCGACTGGACCAGGTCCTCCGCGGCATGCTGCTCCCCCGTGAGCAGGAAAGCCGTGCGCAGCAACCGTGGCCAGCGGCCGACGACGAAGCTCTGGAACTCGGCGTCCCGAGCCTCTGTCCGATCCCTCATGAGCACCTCCTAGATGGTTGAAGGAGTCCATGAGGATCGGATTTCGTTGCACCGCCGCGCGGAGGATTTTTTTCGAGCCTCGGGCCCGGAGATTGTGCGGCAGGCCCGCGCGGCCGTGGCCCCACGCCTGCCGCACCGGCACCTTCCGCGGCAGCCACAGCAGCATCTGTCAACCCCCTGGTTCCGTAGAGACTTTGGTTATGCGGTCTGATCTTTCTGGCCGTGTCGCTCGCGCGCTTCGGCGATGATTCTTTCGAACTCCTCGGGCGGTAGGCCGCCGGCCGCGCTGTGCCTTCGTCGCGGGTTGTAGAACCCAGTGATCCATGTGGCGATCTTCAGGCGGGCCTCGGTCCGGGTCGCGAATTGTCGGCGGTGGATGTACTCGACCTTGATCAGCGAGTTGAAACTCTCCGCGGCGGCATTGTCCAGCGCGGACCCCACCCGTCCCATGGACTGCACACGCCCAGGCGGTCACAGAGCTTGTTGTACGCCTCGGACGTGTACTCGGCGAGGCTCAGGCCGTGGAAGCATCGGCGCGCCGATGCGCAGGGCACGGTATGCGCCGTGGACGGAGCACTGGGCGATAACGCAGCCGGCCCCCAGCGGCCGCGATCAGCTGCACCTCGTGGGTCAGGACGGTGCAGGCGGCGCATGCCAGACACCGACGCACCGGTGAGGACCGCAGTTGCGCTTCCGCGCGCAGGGCAGTTGTCCTTGCCCGGTACGCCGCCTCGTGGGCGGCCGGGTACCTGCCGCGGGCCGCTCACTGACCGCTTGGGGCGGGTGTGCTGGTGCGTAGTGCCTGGCGTATGCGGGGGTCGGCGGTGCGGTCGTCGGCGATGTGGCTGAAGTGCTGGGCGGATTCCGGGTGCTCGCGCAGGACGGCGGCCATGACGGATGCGGCTTCGCTCTTCACGCTCCGCAGCCAGGGAGAGATCTTGGCCTGGGCGTTCCACTGGTCCCAGGCGCCGTCCCAGATGCACATGGTGTGGGCGGCTTCCTCCAGTAGATCCCAGTCGGACTGGCTCGCGGCGTGCGCGCAGATGCCCTGAAGCCAGATCACGACCGCTGCGGCATCGCCGAACTGCACCATGTGCGTGTCGTCTCCGTCGAGGTGCTCGGCCAGGGAGCGCAGGAGACCGTGGGCTTGCACGGGTTCTCGCGCCAGGGCCGGTGCGGCCCGCTGAACGTCGAGGCGGGCGAGGACGTCGACGTGCAGTTCGTAGTCCTCGGGATGGCCGCCGACCAGGGTCAGCAGCGTGTCTGCGGCGGCCGGATCGCCGTTGCCGGCGGCTTCGAGCAGCGACTGGGCAGTTTCGAAGGGGTCCTCGGGGACGGCCGCATGCTCGCGGTCGATCAGGGCGAGCAGCTCGCTGACGCTCTGCGGGCGGCGCTGCGGATCCTGGTGTGTGGTGGCGCGGACGATGGCGCGCCACGGGCCGGGAGGGGCTGTCAGCGGCAGGTTGGTCTGCGGCAGCGTGCCGGTGAGGGCCCAGACGATGACTCTGCCGATGCCGTAGATGTCGCTGGACGCCGTAGCCTCATGAGGCGTCACGGACAGTTCCGGGGCGGCGAAGCCCTCGGTGCCGATGGACAGGCCGGTGCGGCCCGCCTTCGTGGTCTGGCCTCGTGGCCGGCGGACGATGCACCAGTCGGCGAGGGCCCACCGGCCGTTGAAGTAGAGGATGTTCGACGGTTTGATGTCGCGGTGCAGCCAGCCGTCCTCGTGCACGACGGCCAGCACCGATGCGAGAGCGTCGACCAGGACACGCAGCTCGCCCGGTTCCCGCAGCAGTTCCTGGCGCTGGGCGGCGGTCGCCTCCGCCCAGGGCATCACGAACCAGGTGTGGTCGGCGCCGAAGTCGAGAACCGGCATCACGTGGGGATGACCGTCCAGCAGCTGGCCGGCGTGGATCTCCCGTCGCATGCGGGCCACTTGCCGTTCGGACGGGTACTTGTTGTGCAGCTTCTTCAACGCGACCCTCGTGCCGAGCACCTTGTGGGTCGCCTCGAACACGTCGGCCTGGCCCCCGTCCGGGAGTGGTGTGCACGGGCAGGAGTAGTCCTTGCGCTCGCCGCGAGCGGTGCGGCGGACCGCAGCATAGGCGTCATGGCCGGACGGCGCGGACGGCGCGGCGGCCGGGGGAGCGGGGGATGCGGTGCGCTGTTGGGCCGGTATCCGGCGTGCCTCGTACACCGGGTGACCGCTGATGGTGCGGGCTGCGGCGAGCTCGTAACCGTCGGGAGCCAGCAGGTTGTTGATCAGCGCGAGCAGCCGCTCGACCTCGCTGGTGTCTGTCCGCACGGCGGGATGGATCATTTCCGTCAGGAAGCGGAGCAGGACCTCGTCGGTGCCGTCGGCGAGAGCGAAGCGCTCATCGCCGAAGATCCAGTCGTCCTCCCAGTCCCCGGGGTTGTTGTAGCGGTGCTGGACGATGTCGCCTTCGGCCGTGGTGAAGCGCGGGTCGTGACTTTCCAGCCGGTCCAGGTCGTACAGCCTGCGCAGGAAGGTGACCTCGTCCAGGCTGCCCGACCAGCTCGCCCCGCTGCTGCGCAGCGCGTCGAACAGGTGCCGCCGGGTGACGTCGGTGACGGCCGCCGGCGCTGCCGCGGACAGGACGCTGCCCGGGAAGCGGCCGGCGACGCTGTCGGGGGAGACGGTCCGCAGCAGGGATGTGCGCATCACGCTTTCAGCCCGGGCGCGGGAGAAGAGATCCAGGTCGAGGCAGACGTCGTTGAGTGCCTGCAGCACGGCGCGCTGCAGGTCGCCGCCCAGCTCGCGCAGCCGTTCGTAGTAGGTGTCCCTCAGCCCCAGGGAGAAGAAGTGCCTCTCCAGGGTCTCGAAGCCGTCCGGCAGCGGCGTCCTGGCCGGCGCTGCCATGCCGAACCGGCCGATGTTGACCCCGCCGATCTCCCTGACTACGCCGTCCGGATCGACGCACAACAACTGGAAAGTCGTCTTGAAGCTGAAATCATCCCAGTTGTCCTGGACCAGGAAAGCCTGCCCTGGCAGGGGCGAGACGGGCTGCCCGCGGACAGGCAGGACAGTGAACTGCACGGTTCCTCCGGAAGGAGCCCCGGCCTGCGGCCGGGCATTTCAGACGGACAACGCAGCCGCCCTCCTGCGGGCGGTGCTGCCCCGGCGAGGCAGTGCCGGGTCTTGCTGGTGTCAGGCGGCGGTGGCCCGGCCGAAACGCTCGACGGCCGGGCCGACCTTTGGCAGCGGTCACGAAAGCGTGCGATCACCCCCAGCGGCCCGCTCGCGCTGCTCCGGCTGATGCGCCCCGTCGCGCTGCTGCCGCTGGAGCCCACGCAGTTCAGCTCGGCGTTCACGCCGTTTGCCCCGGTGCTCGAGATGGCGGAGGAAGGCAAGGAGCAGGTTCAGCTTGAACCGCCCCGGGTTCGATAGAGATCTCAGATTGTGGTTGTGACCTGGAGTTTCGTGGATTCCATGTAGTGGTTGGCCTCGTACTCGACGGGCGGGACGTGGCCTATCTCACCGTGGAGGCGCCGGTGGTTGTACCAGTCGACCCACTCTGCGGTGGCCAACTCGACCTGGGACAGCGTCCGCCAGGGTCTCTGCGGTTTGATCAACTCCGTTTTGTACAGACAATGCCTCGGAGTTAACGCACCATCCAATACGTCAAGTTGATCAGTCTGCTGGTCGTTGCGGGACGTGAAGAACGGGACCTCCGTTACAGCAGTGAAGCCGACCAAGGTCCTCACTGTGAGCGGAGATCCCGTTGTCCGGCCAGTCTGCCACTTCGATGTTCACGCGCGCCGTCACGGTCGCCTCTGGCGTCTTCGCCCCAGGTCACTTGGGCGAGTTGACGCAGTACTTGCCCTTCGAGTTGGTTGACGACGTGCTGCAGCGCACGCGCTCGGTGGAGCGAAGGCTTCGCCGGCTGCCCTCGCGGGTCGGGGTGTACTTCGTCCTGGCCCTGTGTCTCTTTCCGGAGGCTGGCTACCTGCGTGTCTGGGGCAAGATGATCGCCGGACTACGCGCCCTGACCTGGTGGGTTCCGTCGGAGAAGGCGTTGCGAGAGGTCCGGCGCCGCCTTGGTCCGGCGCCGTTTCGGGAGCTGTTCGAGGTCGTGGCCGGCCCACTGGCGCGTCCTTCCACCCCAGGCGTGTGCTATCGACGGTGGCGTACGGTCGCCTTCGACGGTTGCAGTTCGCTGGAGGCTCCCGACACTCTCCGTGTCCGAGGTCATCTGGGCAAGACCCGCCGTCACCGAGGCGTCGAGGGGTATCCGCACGTCCGCTTGATGGCGCTGTGCGAGACCGGCACCCGGGGGACTGCTGGGCGCGGTGTTCGGGCCGACGGGCACCGGCGAACCCGCCTACGCCCGAAGGCTCTTGCCCCTGCTCGACCCGGGCATGCTGCTGCTCGTCGACCGCAATTTCTCCGGCGACGAGTTCTTGAACGACGTGGCTGACACCGGCGCGCAACTGCTGGCACGGATCACGCTGCGTCGTCGGCCCGCGGTGATGGCAGTGCTGCCGGACGGCTCCTACCTCACCCGGCTGCTGGGCCGCACCTTCCGGATCATCGAAGCGGACGTGACCGCAGAATGTTCCGACGGAAGCCGTATCGGTGATCGGTACCGGCTGGTGACGACGCTCCTGGACCACCGCATGGACCCCGCCGAACGGCTGGTCAGCCTGTATCACGAGCGGTGGGGTGCGACACGAAGTCGCACGAGTTTGAGTGAATTACCTGAAGGAGGGCGGCAGTTGCTGTCGACAGGATAGTTCCGGGCCAGTGCTCAAGGCCCGTCCCCACTCCGGCATGCTCCGTTGGCAACGGCGGGGTGTGAAGCCCGGAGGAGAAGCCCAAGGGCCCTCGTTCCATCCGGGGGTTACAGGCAAGGGGAAGACCGGACGGGTGAACGCAAGTGAACCCCTGATGAGGCTTCGTAATCGTGACCCCCGCCGATGGGTTGTTCCAGCGGGGTACAGGACTGGCCGTTGAGAAGCGGCAGGCGCCGGCTGAATCCCCATCGTCAGCCGGGAGAGCATCGCCGTCCCGGAGTTTAGGGGGCACCCACCCCGGTCGTGTCTCACTCGTGTGGAACGTGGAAACCCCGTTGGGGTCCGGTGCCGGAAGGCGCCGGTCAGCCGACCGCAAGGAAGGTCCAACTCCCCAGCGGGAACAGGATGGCCCAAGAAGCGAACGCCGGTGGCCGAAAGGCAACGGGAAGGCGCGGCAGATGATCAGCACCTCCGCTGGTCGCCCCGGACAACCGGCCGGATACGGGCACTGCCCGGACCCGAAAGGGTGCTGACGTGGGCCAGGTGGGCCTGTGAGGAATTGATGACCATCAGCACCGGAACCGAAGGACAAGTTGGACACTATGACGATACGAACAGTCGAGGCGGACACCGCTCTGGCTGCCGACGGCGTGGTGAACGGACCGGAGGGCGACTCCACCGATTGGCAGTCGATCGACTGGCAGTGCGCGGAGGAGGAAGTACGGCGGCTGAGGCAGCGGATCTTCACGGCGTCACAGGCAGGGGATCTCAAACGGGTCCGTAATCTCCAGAAACTGATGCTCCGTTCCCGCTCCAACACGCTGGTGAGCGTGCGGCGGGTGACGGAGGTCAATGCTGGCCGCAAGACGGCAGGTGTCGATGGGCGGGTTGTCCTGCTGCCCCAGGGGAAGGCCGAGTTGGCCGACTGGATGCAGCACCGGGCGGCCGTCTGGAAGCCCTTGCCCGTCAGGCGGGTGTTCATCGACAAGGCCGACGGCCGTCAGCGCGGCCTGGGAATTCCCGTGATCATCGACCGGTGTCTTCAAGCCGTGTCGCTGAATGCGTTGGAGCCTGAGTGGGAGGCACGGTTCGAGCCGAGATCCTATGGATTTCGGCCCGGCCGGGGCTGTCACGACGCGATCGGAGCGATCTTTCTGGCCGCCAAGGGCAAGGACCCGAAGCGGCAGTGGATTCTTGACGCGGACCTGGCAGCGGCGTTCGACCGAATCGATCATGATCGCCTACTGGCCGCCATCGGACAGTTCCCCGCCAGGGCACTGGTCGAGCAGTGGCTCAAGGCGGGAGTGATCGATCGCGGCTGCTTCGCCCCGACCGGGGAGGGGGTCCCGCAAGGCGGGATCATCTCTCCCGCGCTGATGAACGTGGCCTTGCACGGAATGGAAGAGGCCGCCGGAGTCCGCTACCGGCCCACCGGCTCGCGCGCCGGTGAACTGGCAGTGGGCTCACCGACCTTGATCAGGTACGCCGACGACCTGGTGGTGCTCTGTCACAGCCGTGATGAAGCCCAGCAGGTCAAGGAACGGCTCGCCATGTGGCTGGCGCCCAGGGGCCTTGCCTTCAACGAGGACAAAACGCGCATCGCGCACCTCGACGAAGGCTGTGACTTCCTGGGGTTCACCGTCCGCCGCTTCAACGGCAAGCTGCTGATCAAGCCGAGCAAGACGGCCGTGCGACGGATCCGGGCACGGCTCACCGCCGAAGTGCTGGCCCTTCGGGGACAGAACGCGGCAGCGGTGATCGCCAAGCTCAACCCGATCATCCGGGGCTGGGCTGCCTACTATCGGGGCGTGGTCTCCAGCAAGGTGTTCACCTCGCTGGACAACCACGTGTGGAAGCTGGTCTACAAGTGGGCCAGGCACACGCACCCGAACAAGCCGAGGGGCTGGGCGACCGCCCGGTACTTCGGCCGGTTCAACACCTCCAGGCAGGACCGGTGGGTATTCGGCGACCGGGAGACCGGCCGCCATCTCGCCAAGTTCGCCTGGACAAAGATCGTCAGGCATCAGCTGGTCATCAAGGGGGCGTCCGTGGACGACCCGGCGCTGACCGGCTACTGGGCCTCGCGGCGACGCAGGAACAAGCCCCCGCTGAGCCCGTCCTGGTTGCACCTGCTTCAGGGGCAGCACGGGCGGTGCCCTCTCTGCGGAAGCCTTCTCCTGCATGCCGACCAGGAGCCGCAAAGCCCCCAGGAATGGGAGCAGTGGCTACAGGCGACCCGGACGGCGGTGCGCGGCAACGCGCTCACCCTCATCCCGGACGCAGGCCAGCCGGACGATCGTGTCGCCTTCCGACTGATTCACGTCCACTGCCACCGCTGGCGCGGTAGCCGTGGACCGGCAAATCTGGCTGCCCGTGGGCCTTCAGGGCCTGCTTGAGCCGGATGCGGTTAACGCCGCCCGTCCGGTTCTGAGGGGGGTGCGGCGCAGCAATGCGCCGCACCTACCCGACAGATCGAACTGGCCTTCCTCGCGCTCAAGGACACCCTGTTCACCGGACGGGTCCTGCGGTCGGCCGACCCTGTCGGTCTGGAACAGGAGCTCTGGGCGTTGCTGACCGTCTATCAAACGACCCGACGAGCGATGGTCGATGCGGTCGAGTCCCGGCCGGGTACGAATCCGGACCGGGCAAGCTTCACCATCGCACTCCACGCGGTGCGGGAACAGCTGGTCACTGCTGAAGGCATCCTCTCGCCCGCCGATGTGTCCGGTGGTGTCACCGGGGCCGTACTTACCGGGCTGCTGCCTCTTCGTCGCGCCCGAACCAGCGCCCGCCTCGTGAAGTGCCCCATCTCCCAGTACACCGTTGCCGGGCAGTCCCGCCCCAAGAACAGCCAGCGGATCACCGCTATGAGTGTCACTCTCCACGAGGTCGGTATTCCCGGACCGGGAGACACATCGCGGGATGTGGGGTTCAAGGAACTCACGCTTCGTCTCCTACGCACCGATCCGGACCGAGCCTGGCGCACCGTGGAGATCAGCCGTGCGCTGGGGATCACGACGACCCCGAAATATCGCAGCCTCTGCACACAGATCAATCGGTGGGCCGACCAGTTCATGCTGGTCAGGGAGGGGCGAGGACGATACCGCCTCGCCCCGGAATGGCTGACCCAACCGACATCTTGAGATCAACTTGACGTACTGGATGGTGAGTTAACTCCGTGGCATTGTCTGTACAAAACGGAGTTGATCAAACCGCAGAGACCCTGGCGGACGCTGTCCCAGGTCGAGTTGGCCACCGCAGAGTGGGTCGACTGGTACAACCACCGGCGCCTCCACGGTGAGATAGGCCACGTCCCGCCCGTCGAGTACGAGGCCAACCACTACATGGAATCCACGAAACCCCAGGTCACAACCACAATCTGAGATCTCTATCGAACCCGGAGCGGTTCAAGGTCAGCCTGGCTGGCGCTGAGGAGAAGCTCCGCCAGCTCAATCGGGGCCACGGGCAGCATACGGCCGTGGACCTTGGCACCCCCACCACGCGTGGTGATCGATGAGCTCACGAAGGTGGGCTGCCGCATGAACCGCGGACGCGACGCACCCTTGGATCCCACCTGAAACACCAGGTCACCGGCTCCCCTTGAGCGAAAGGATGCCAATGGCGGACTCTGTACGGGCGGCCTGGTTTGACTGATTGGGCGCTAAAATCGCTGAGCCGAATGCAGACCGGGGGAGGCATTGTGGTGACTGAAATCCCGTTGGCCCAAGCAATCGCCGAGCTGCGGTCGGAGCTGCAGCAGGCGATGTTGGCCGGGGCCGGGGAGCCGTTGCGCTTCGAGCTGGAGACCGTCGATCTGGAACTGCAGGTCACCATGGCCGCCGGAGGTTCGACGGAGGCGAAGGTGGGTCTCTGGAGCGTGCTGACGGCCGGTGCCTCCGCTGATTACAGCCGCGGATCCGTGCACAAGCTCACGTTGAAGCTGGCCCCGCAGCACGCCGATGCCTCCAACGGCGGCAAGCTGCTGATCGGTGACCGCGAACTGTCGGCATTGCCGCCTGCCGCCAAACCGGAGGACTGATCACGCCGTTCTGCTTCGGGAAGGGCCGTAGATGGATCATCTGCAGCAGCGGACCGGACAGCATCGCGTGGTCGAGGTCTTCGGCGCGACCTACGGTTCCGGGTACGCAGTCAACGATCGGATCGTGCTGACGGCCCGCCATCTGCTAGCCGTGGACGGCGGCATGCCGGAGCCGGGGCAGCCGGTTCAGGTCCGGGTCGCGGGGGAGGAGCATGCCCGCCGCGCGACCGTCACATGGGTCAGCCGGAACGTCGGCGATGCCGCGTTGCTGTCGGTCGACGGAGCGCCCTGGGCCGGCTGTCCCGACACCGGAGCCGTCCGCTGGGGCTTCGTCGCCGAGGACGACGGCTCGGTGCCGGTCCGAGCCCGGGGCTTCCCCGCCGCGCAGGCCGGTACGCGCGGCGGCCGGGAGGTCCGGGAACCGGAGGCGATGCGCGGTGCGGTCGAGGCGCTGAGCGCCAGCACGATGCGCTACGAGATCGATGTCCAGTCGGCCGTGCCGCTGCTGCCCGGCGACGGCAGCTCGCCTTGGAGCGGCATGTCCGGCGCGGCCCTGATGGACGCCCGGAAGCGGATCCTGGGCGTCGTCATCGCAAATCGGCTGCGGTACGGCGGGGAGCGTCTCCAAGCGGCTTCGGTGGAAAGGCTGTTCACCGAACCCGAGTTCGTCGAACAGGTCGGGGCTGACGCGAGCTGGCTGGAGGCGGTCACGGCGGCGGAGGCTGTCCCGCTCGATGCCCGGGGTGAACAGCCCATCCTGCAGACCGTTCCGGCGGCCCCGCGACTCACCGGGCTCTCCGACTACGAGCTGCTCCAGGCGAGGCATCAAGCGGTCGGCTTCCTCGGCCGGGAGGGTGAGCGGCGTGACCTTCGCGCCTGGTGCGCTGCCGACGAGTACGTCAGCCTCGGGCTGGTCACCGGGGCCGGTGGCTCGGGCAAGACCCGGCTGGGCATCCATGTGTGCCGGGAGCTCGCCGCGCAGGGCTGGTCGGCTGGCTTCGCCAACGACGCGGTCCTTGACGCTTTCCTGGCCGCCGGGCGGGTCATCGACGTGGTCTGGCCGACCCTGCTGGTCCTTGACTATCCGGATCGCTTGACCGACCGGACCATCGAGTGGATCGAGACCCTGGGCGCACGGAGGTACGGTCCGAAGCTGCGGTTCCTCCTGCTCGACCGTCTGCCCGGCGACGGCGACGAGCCGGTGGGCGCGGCTCGTTCGGACCTCACGTGGTGGGCCAACGCCAGGCGCATCGCCCGTAGTGACTTCATCGCCCGGCCGCGGGTCGTCGTCCGGCTGCGCGTCGGCGGGCTGACCGGGGACGGCCGGCTGCAGCACCGGGAGGCGGCCCGCCGGGCCTTTAGCGGCGGTACGGCCGACCTGTCCGGGCTCGACCTCACCGACGAGGCATATGGCAATCCGCTGAAGGTGCACGTCGCCGTGCTGCTGGCGATTCGCGGTGAGGTCTATCCGACCGCCGCGGACGTCATGACGAAGTTCCTGGACCGGGAGATGGGGCACTGGCTGCGGCGGCGCACCGACCACGGGATCGACCAGGTCTCGGCCCGGCTGGCGCACCAGGTCGTCGCGCTGGCCACACTGACCAAACCCGAGATCGAGGTCGTGCCCCGGTTGTTGTCGGCGATCCCGGACCTGGAAGACGCTGGCGGGCTCGTCCGGGGAAACTTCCGGAACTGGCTGGCCGAGCTGTTCGGAGCCGGCTCCCACATCTCCGCACTCGAGCCGGACCTGCTGGCCGAGCAGCTGCTTGCCACCACACCGAAGCTGCCGGACCTGGTGGTGGCGGTCTACCGGCACGAGTCGAGCACCGCCGAACACGCCGCGAACATGCTGGAGTCGCTGAGTCTCGCGGCCGACAACCGGGCGGGGGTCCGCGACGCCCTCCGGAACTTCCTCGCCGAATGCCTCGGCGCCCTGGTGGCCCAGGCCGCGGCGGAGCCCGGCGGCCGGCTGCCCGGCCTGATCGAGATCGCACTGAACCGGGTCCTGGACGACGGGCAGGCGCAGGCCGCGCTGGCCGCCGCGGCCGCGGTCGTCCGCCGGGTCCCGCGCCGCGAGGACAGCTACCGCCGGCTGATGAGCCGGCTCGCGAAACTGGCGATCGCCTGGTGTGAGGCCCAGCCGCCACACGTGCGGACCGCGCCGGTTCGGGTGGACGCGCTGACCGACCTGGCCGCGGAGGCCGCCACCGCCCTCGACGCCGCCGCGGCGACGGCCCTGGCGGCCGAGGCGCTGGCCGTCGCCCGTTCACTTGGCCCGGACCAGTCCCGGCGTCTGGCGCGCGCGTGGTACAACGTCGGCACCAGCCAGGCGAACAGCGGCGACCGGCCGGCCGCGCGGGAGGCCCTGGCTGCGGCGGCCGCCCTGGCGCGCGACGGCGGCGGCGCGAACACCGGCGTGCTGATCGAGCGCTGCGAGACGCTGGTCAACCTCGGCTCCTGCTTGGCCGACCTGGACGATCAGGCGGCCGCCTTGGACGTGTGTGTCGAGGCGATCGAGCTGCCGATCGGCCGCGACTTCGCTGGTCATGCGCTGCAGCCGCTGGCCGGACCGCTAGCGCAGCTGGCGTCGAGTCTGCGCGACACCCCGGGTCCACAGGGTGCCCTCGGGGAGCCGCGACCGCTGCGTCCGCTCGCCTGGAGCGAACCGGAGCACGGCCGGTGGACCGCGGAGTACACCTTCGCGCTGATCATGCTGGCGGCGCGGCTGAGCACCGGCCTCGCCGAGCGCCTCGCCCCGCGCATCGGCGCGCTGCCCGCTGGCGAGGGCCCGGCGAACGCGATCGCGGTGTCCGATGCGTTGCACGGCCTCACGAAGCACCTGTCCGACCACGCGCTGACCGCAACGCTGCTTGCGGAGAGTGTCGAGCTTCGCCGGCGGTTCGTCACCGACGACCGGTCGCGGGCCGAGTTCGCGAAATTTCTCAGCACGATCGCCGAGGAACTCGATGATGACGATGATGACGACGTGGTCGATGCGGCGCTCGCCTACGCGAACGAGTCGATCGCCGAGTTCCGGCAGCTGAGTCCTGAGCATTTCGCACAGTACGAGGCGGATCTCGGGAAGGCGGTTCTCGCGAAACTCGGCGCGCTGACGCAGGGCGGTATGGACCCGCTGCGACTGACATCCGCTCAGCGGCAGTGGGCCGCCGCTGAGGTCGAGGAGACCGCGGCGCTTCTGCGCAACCTGCCTGAGACGCCCGAGAATGCCGCGGTGCTCGCGGGCGTCAGTGCTATCCAGGGGCTGCATTTGCTGTGGAGGGGCGATGCCGAGGCCGCAGCGGAGGCCTTCACGGAAGCCGGCGAACGATTTGCGGTCAACTGGGATGTGACCGAGGAGGCCGTCGACGGTCTTGGGATGATGAATGTTCTGGTGGAACTCCTGGCAGGCCGGCAGCCCTACGACTGGCTGACCTCGATGAGCGGTGCCGAACTGGCGGAACTGGATCTGGACGCGCTGCCGTTGCCGCAACAGGCCATGCTGGCGGTGGCCGAGGACCTCAGCGAGGGCCTCCAGATGTTGTCCGGCACGCTCGCTGTCGCTGATCGGCTCGACGTCGCCGTCGGCTTCGCACATCAGGCGGTCGCGCTTGCTCGATTCGAGATGCGGGTCGATGAAGACACGGATCCCGAGGCGTACAACGAGAACCTGCTGAATATTGGCAGCGCGTTGGCCCAGCTGTCCGCGTCCCAGCTCGGCACGCCCGAGGCGGCCGTGCGAAGCGCCCGGGAGGCCCTGGACGTCATTGCCCCGGTGCCCGCCCACGTAGAGATATTGCCGCTGGTCCGCGGCATGGCCGAGCTGGCACTGGCTCGCGCGTCACTCGTCGTCGACCAGCGTGCCGACGTCGTCGGTCTCGCGGAGAGTGCGACGGCCGAACTGGCCCGGGCGGTGTCCTGGTTCGAGGGGGACGGCGCGATCTTCGGCCGCTGGCCGAGCATGGCGGCGATGCAAGCCGAGGCGCAGACTGTCTTGGCGAACGCGTACCTCGCCGTCAATCGGGCGGCCGAGGCAATCGGCCACGCCGCGCTGGCGCGGGCCGCTCTCGAGCAGTTGTCGCCGACGAACCCCGTGGTCGCCGTGATATTGACCTCCCACCTCATCGAGGGACAGGGCGAATTTGGCCGCGGGCAGTACGCCGCAGCCCTGGCCGCGTTCGATCGCGTCATCGAGGGATACGAGGCTTCGGATCTGGCCGCTTCCGCCCTGCCCGGTCTGGCCGACGTCGCGTTCATGTCGGCGGTCTGCCTACAGGAACTGGGGCAGACGGAGCCGGCGGTGCAGCGATCGCGGCTGGCCGCGCACTTGTGGCAGGGTAGCGAGCCCGCGCCGGCGGTCCAGGTCCGCATTGCGGCGAACCTGGTGGTGCAGGCCATGGCGCTCACCGTGCTCGGGGACGTCGACGACGCCTACCGGGTCAGCCTTGAGGCCATCCCGGTAGCCCGGGCAGCGCACGCCGCCCCCAGCCTGGTGAGTGCCCTGCGGGTGCACGGTCAGTGCGTGACCGTTCTCGGCCGCTTCGCGGAGGCGGTGAGCCTGTTCGACGAGGCCCTGGCCGTGGCCTTGACGGCCGGGCCGCAAGAGGTTCCCCCGTTCGAGCTCGGGCTCGTCCACCTCGGGCTCGGCAACTGCCGGGCGGAGCTCGGTCAGCTCGATGCCGCGCTGGACGCACTACTCACGGCAGTCGGGATCTTCCGGGACATTTCCGGCCAAACCTCACTGCTGGCCGGGGCGCTGATCTCCGCCGCCCGCTGGCACCGGGAGATGGGCAACAACCGGGTCGGGCTGCCCCTCGTGACGGAGGCGGCCGACCGGTGCCGGGAGCTCATCGTGGACGAGGGCAGTGCGGCTGGCCTCGCGGACGCGTTCACCGCCGCCCTGTGGGAGGTGGTCGTCGGACATGACGCAGAAGACGACGGTCTCGCGGCCGACACCGCGGCCGCCGAGGGGATCGACTTCCTTCGGACCTGGGGGCTCTCCCAGCGCGCCGAGGTCACCGAGGCGACCCTCCACTACGCCAACATGTTGACCTACCACGCCGCCTTCCTCGCCGAGGGCGGTCGCGATCTCGAGGCGCTGTCCTTCGGCGTCGAGGCGACCTGGATCCTGCGGAATCTGGCCGGCCTCGATCCGGACGCCTTCCTGCTGGCCTACCTCAACTCCCTGACCGGCCAGGCGGAGCTGCTCCGGAGTCTGGGGCGGCTCGCCGAGGCCGACGCGGCCGAGCAGGAGTATGCCCGCTGGGTCCCGAGCTGACCGTGTGGCGCTCGAAAAGTCGTTGCTGCACGTCAGGCAGCGTATCTGTACTGGTTGACGAGGCCGCCGAGGATCCGGGTGCGCAACTGGTTTGCCGGCAGTCGCTGACGCGCTGCCACCGGTAGTTCAGAGAAGGTCCACGTACAGCTTGTGGGCGAGCTGGGCGCCGCAGCTGCCGAGCAGGAGCCCACGCCAGAACGTGTCGTGGGGGTGCGTGTGGCGGAACCCATCGAGGGCGATGGCCTCGGTCGGCAGGACGACGGGCACGTCCGAGTGCTCGTCCCCGATCACTGCCGTCTGTACCAGCCGTGGGTCCCGCACCTCGACGAGCCCCAATCGCCCATGCTGCACTGCTACCGGGTGATCCGGCGCTTCGGCGGCGCAGGCAACCCCCGCAGTTTCTTTCAGGTGATCCGAACTTCGCGGAGTGGACGCTGCGCGAGTCCGGCCTCGATGCCGCGAAGCTGAGCCGCTACGGCAAGAACAGCGACCTGCTGATCCTGCTCACCGCTGCGGCTCCACCCGCGCTCCCGGGATGGGTTGAACCCTGGACCGCCACCCAGAAGGGGCCTGCAACGGTCCTGTCAGATGCCGCTGACCAATGCCAATAGCACTAAAACGGGCCCAACGATCGTAGTTTCGGGCATACCCGCCACTCGGGCATCTGCGCTGGATACGCTGAAGCAGCGAGGGGGCGCCTCATGGAGCGGTGCATAAGGTGTGGCAGAACTGACGGCAACCGAGCGTGCAATTTGTGCAGCTGGAAGGTGCCGAGGGATCCGAATGATCCCGCTCCCTCGTCTTGTCTCCCGATCTTCGGCTGGGGATTCGTGATCCTGTTCGGAGCCTCCGTTCTGTCCCTCCACCCGGGATGGCTCCAGTCAGGACTCCTCGGGGACGTCTACGACTGGTTCAACGGCCAAGTGCACCGGATCACCTCGCCTTGAGCCGAGGAGGGGTCGCCATGTGTCGCATGGTCTACGGCGAGCCGGAGCAGTGCGCCGCGGGCTGCGCAACGTGGTGTTTCCTGTTTACAGCAGCCCCAGGGGCGATGCGTTCTCACGCTGTGAGTCGGAGCATGGCGGTCGCGTGCTGGTGGTCCAGCCCGCTTGGCGCATGAGTCCGACGGCGAGGTTGCGCAGGGTGGCCATGGCGCGGGGTGCGGTGCCGGTACGTATCCGCGAAGCGTCCTCTCTGTAGGTGACGTCTCGGATGTGGTGCAGGGCTTCAACTGACGAGTGATCCTGCACAAGTTCGGCGAGCCGTGCCGGGCTGGCCTGCTCAGGCGGCAGGCTGGTGACCGCGTAGACAGTCTTCGTCTCGACCTTGCCGGTCTTGCGGTGGGTGCGGCGGCGCTTGATCTCCATTGCCTGGACGGCATACGGGAAGAGCAGGCCGGGCTGGACGGTGCAGACTTTCAGGCGGCGACCTCGCGGCGGCCGTGCCCGGCCCCGGTGGTGCGGGCCTGCAGCGGGATTTCCCGCCAGGGCAGGCACCGCAGTTGCTTGCGCAGCTTCTTCTGGTTCCCTTTGACGACCAGGAGGTAGTGGCCGCCGGCAGTGATGACGTGTTCGGCGTGGGCGCGCTGGGTGTGCATCGCATCGGCGGTGACGACGACGCCGCGCAGGGCGATCCGGTCCAGCAACGGGGCGAAGGCGGGGATTTCGTTGCTCTTGGCGGCCACCTGGCGCTGGGCGATCACGGTCTGGCAGGCGTGCAGTGCGGCGGCGAGCAGGTGGACGGCCTCGCCGCCGGTGCGGGATCCGCGCACGGTCTTGCCGTCGACGGCAAGACCGACCAGCCTGTCGCCGGGTTGGTCAACTGAGTCGGCGGCGTACCGGGCGAGCCAGGCGCCCACGGCGTCGTCCAGGGCATCGCCGTCCAGGCGGGACAGGAGTCGTCCTAGCGTGGAGGAGTTCGGTGTGCTGGAGGCCAGTCCGAGTGATTCGCGCAGGTCGGAGTCGGTATCGGCCGCGAAGCGGGCGATGGCGGCCAGGGACGTTGCTCGGCCGAGGACGGCGACCAGGCACAGCGCGAGCAGGGAGCCCAGGCGGTAGCGGCGGCCCCGGACCCGGCGTGGATCGGGTATCCGGCCCAAGACCTCGGCCAGGGAAGTGAGTTGCGACGGTTCCGGACCGGGGCAGGCGGAGTCGATGTCCTCGCAGTGGCGCTGCAGGACACCGATCAGGGAGGATGGCACGCGAACGCGACCCCTGTTCGTGATCAAAGGCTTCGACAACCTTGATCATCAGGGGTCGCGTCTCTCGTTGCAGAACCGGGCGAATCATCCACGGCGGCGCGTACGCAAGCGATCAGCTCATCTCGCCGGCTGAGAACGCATCAGCCCTGCACGAGGGCGAGTCGAACCTCCGTCAGGGCCACCCCGTCTCCTGCCCGCGGTTGCACGACCGTTGTCAGCTGTAGAAGTGGCGGAGAAGAAAGCCGATCAGAGCACGAGTAGCCCCTGATACGAAGCCGGCCACTGCGGCTCGCACCATAGCGATGCGATTGCGGTGGTCACCCAGATCGCTCCGCTCTGTACCAGAGCTGTCTGCTCGGCAGCTACTCCGGCCCCGGTGCGGCTTGGGGACAAGGCCTGAGGGTCGAATGATCATGATCATCTCCCGTTGAGCGGGACCACTGGGCTGAAGGGCTCGACATCAGGCACCTTCCTGCTCCTTTCTAGTCGCCTCTATCTCTGTTTAAAGGATCTCCGGACAGATCCGGACACTGTCTCGTCACGAGGTGGGTGGCGTGGGAAAGTGGAGAGAACACACGAAAGTGAGGTCAGAAGTGCCTACCGAAGACGCCATTACCTCGGCCCGAAACTTTGTTGGAGAATTCAATCGACTGCGAAAGCATGCGGGAAATCCGTCATACATCGTACTTGCAAAACAAGTGCCGGGGCTCCCTAAGAGTACTATTCATGAAGCACTTAGCGGTTCACGGAAGAGTCTTGCGGACTGGCCCCTTTTCCAGCCCCTGATACGGCTATGCATAGGCATAGCGAAAGATCACGGAATCTCGGATGCTGGGAGTGAAGACGAATGGCGTCAATTTTGGAAAGACGCCATTGATGAGCTAATTACTCTCTCGCCGCTTGCATCGGCTGCGGCGCGCGAAAAAGCCAGGAAGGCAGAACAGAGAGCACACATCCTAGAAGAGTCCGGGGTCCTCAAGACTCTCCGTGCCATTTATCCAAATTATCCGCCTGTTGACCTCTGGGGAGTGGCACACCCCATATGCGAATTTCCCGCCTTGGTGAACGAATGGGATGATGCAGAATCTGCTGTAGGGCGACTCCTCGACCGCAAAGTGCCAGCCGATGACTATTACTCGACAGAATTTGACCAGAGTGGCGGAAAAGACTCATTCTTTAACTATGTAGCTCGTTTTAGAAGCGCAAGTGAGGGCGAACGTCGGCGCTTCTTTCCAGGTGCAGCATATGCATTTGATCATCTATGGTTCGACAAGCAAGAAGGAGCATCCATTGATTGTGTAATGGGGCGATACTTCACATCGCTTGCCACCTCAGAAGACCTGGATACCGAAATGATGGAGGGGTTAGCGGCCAACCCGACTGCAGCTGTCCAGTTGTCCGAACTACCTCGCCGTTCATGGCTTCACCAGCAGGTCGAGGATCCGATCGTTGATGGCCGACACCGAGCAGCAGCCGTGTCCCATGCGACCGTAGTGATGATTGCTACCAGTGAGGGCGGATACGATCTCATACTTCCTGTGCGATCGCGCGACGTGGCTACGCATGCCAACTTCAACCACGTGGCGCCGTCCGGCATCTTTGCCCCCTACGACGAATCCTTCCCCTCCCCAATCGAAGAATTTTCCATACGCCGAAACTTTTACCGGGAATGGGTTGAAGAGCTGTATGCCGCAGAGGAACACGAACACCCTCCATATGCCGTTGTACTACCTGACCCGGAAGATGAGCCGGAAATTACGCGACTAAAGGACCTCTTCCGGAACGGGATCGGTCGGCTTAACTACACGGGAATATCTGTGAATCTCCTGACCTTACGGCCCGAGATCTGCATGGCACTCATTGTCGAAGATTCGAAATGGCTTGCAGAGGAGGCTCGCATCGCTCGCGAGACAGGTCGGCCTTTCAAGCTGGGATGGGAGTATGAGCCGACTGTCTGGCAGGGACCAAAGGTCTCGGGAAAGCCTGGAGGTCTTCGAATGCGGCTAGATGCTGACCTGCGACCGGTGGACGGTTCTATACTCCGCCCAAGCTTCCTAATTCCTAATGCGGCCGCAGCGATCTCGCTGGCGATTAGGATGCTTAAAATTCAGCGTTCACGACTGAATATTTGATGGGTGTCGTGGGGTTTTCAGTAGTGTGACGTCATCAGTGTTCCTTGTTGGTTGCGGCTTGTGGGCTGGGATTTTTGGGATGGGTGTCAGGTGTCGTTGTTTTGGTGAAGTCCAGCGTCGCCCACGGCCGTCGCCCAGGAACTGGGAATCACCCAGCGCTCCGAGGAGCGCTACCGCACCGACGCGCGCAAGCAGCCCAAAAAGATCGCTGACCGCATAGACGCGGTACGGGCCCGCTGGCAGCCGAGGGTCCGCGACCGGTGCCGCAAGCAGGTTGCAACCTGTACCGGGATCACCGTGGAGGCCCGCGCCCGCTTCGGCTACAGCGCGCCGATCGGCACGACCGACGACGGCCGCCAGCGCCGCATCACCGTCCACCTCCCGGCCGACTACGCCCAGCGCCTCTTCGACGCACAGCGCGGCGTCGACGACCAGACACCCAAAGAAGTCATCGCCGAAGGGGCCTGCAAGAGGAGTACTTCAAGGACCGAGGACGTCGTGCTGACCAGTTTGTCGTCGAGTTCATGGACTGGGCGAGCTGGACGAAGTTCTGCAACGAGTCCGGCGTACCGCTGCTCGCCGTCACGCCGGGCACCCTGGTGATGTTCGTCGAGTGGCTGTGGACTCAGCCCGGCGGACGCAAGGGAACGTGCACCGCGCCCTCCACCATCGATCGGCGGATCTCCGGCACCGTGGTCTCCGCCCGCGCCGAGCACGGCGTACGGCCGGAGGACGGCGTCGCCCGCAACCGGCTCAAGCAGCTGGTCAAGGAGATGGAGGCTAGCGGGGAAACCCGCGGGCGGGGCCGTCACCGGCCGCACCGACCACCACCTGGTCCTCGACAAGACTGTGGCCGCCCGCGCCCGCCGGGTGCTCAAGGCCAAGGTGAAGGAGATGGAGAAGACCAAGGAGACCCGCGGCCGGGGGCCGGCGCCCGCGCTGCTCGCCGAGCACCTGCGCGCCACCGTGGTGGCGGCACCCGACACCCGGCTGGGCATCCGGGACCGCTCCATCGGGCTGACCTGCTTCGCCATCGCCGGGCGCGAGCACGAGGTCGCTTTCCTGCGGGTGCGCGACTTCGTCGAGACCGAGCACGGCATGGAGGTCGACGTGCGGGTCTCGAAGATCAAGCCCCGGAAGGGTCAGGTGCCGTTCGGGTCCCGGCCGAACAGCTGCCCGGTGCGCGCGTGGCGGGCCTGGAAGGAAGAGGCCGGTCTGACCGACCCGGACGACTTCGCGTACAAGCCGCTGCACAACCGCTGGCACACCGTCATGCCCGGCGGACTCGACCCGGAGACGATCGGCGACGTCATCACCCGGCTGGGCAAGTGGGACGCCCTCGATTTCCGGCCCACCGGGCACTCCCCGCGGCGCGGGCTGGCCACCAGCTCCAAGCGCGCCGGCAACGACCGCAAGGTCATCGCCAAGCAGGGCGGATGGGTCGAGAACAGCGCCGCGATGGATGGCTACTTCGAGGACGGGGACGGCTGGGAGGAGAACGCCCTGGTCAAGGTGCTGCAGGGGCACGGCCGCCTGAGTGCCGGTGACCTCACCGCGGTGCGGGAGCATGTGGTCCATGCCCAACACCGTGTGGACCCTGCTGGTGGCCGCCGCCACCGCCGTGGTGACCGCCTTCGCGACCGGATTGTTCGTCGCTCCTCGTATGGAGGCCCGCAGGAAGCGGCTGGGGGACGTCCACGCCGCCCGCGACGCTTTCAGCGCGCACATGACCCGCATCGCTTCGGTATGCGCCCTGCTCCAGCAGATCCAGCTCCCGGCCGAGGAAGAGCCGGGCTGGACGTCCGTCATGCGTGAACGCCTTGCAGGCGAGCGGGAACGCTGGTGGCAGCAGCTCGACGAGTCCACCCGGTGGCTGATCGACAACGTCGGGACGTACGCGGGCAGCTGGGCCCCGCAGTCCCTCATCCAGTTCGCCGTCCAGTACGCCGGCAACGCCCGCATCGTGGTGCTGTCCGAACGGGAGGAGGCCACGAAAGTGGAGATCCTGCTCGCGCTGACCGTGCCGGTCCAGCGCCAGTTCTTCGGCTGGCCCTGGTCCCGGGCACGTTACGCCGTCGCCGACCGCCAGTCCTTCGTCGGGACGCTCGCCCTCATCGGCGGTGAGCCCGCCACCCCGTAGCCCACCACGGCCGGCCGCCGAGACGACAGGACCCCGGACGGAGAACCGCCCGGGGTCCTGTCGCCTGCCGGCCGTCAGCCCTCGCGTTCGTAGCGGACGATGGCGTCCGCCACGTCCTGCTCCAGGCAGTTGACCCACTCCGGTCCGAAGAACGCCATCGGGTGCTGCTTGGAGTAGTGGACCGGCCCGACCGGGTCCGCGGCCATCGTCGTCAGTTAACCGTTCCGAGTTCGGTAGAGACTCTAGGTCGTGGCTGTGACCTGCTGTTTTTGTGTGTTCTGGTAGTGGGTGGCTTCGTATTCGGCTGGTGGGACGTGGCCGATCTCACCGTGAAGCCGACGGTGGTTGTACCAGTCGACGTACTCAGCGGTGGCCAACTCGACGTCGCTCAGGGCTTTCCAGGGCCGCTGCGGCTTGACGAGTTCAGTTTTGTAGAGCCCGATGGTCGATTCCATCAGAGCGTTGTCGAGGGCGTCCCCGACGGTGCCGATGGACGCGGCGATTTGTTCGGCGGCCAAGTGGGTGGCGAGACGGAAGCTGGTGTACTGGGCGAGTTCAACCAGTCGTTGCAACACCTGACCCTGCGGGGTGTTGCGATGGCCAAGCCGCGTCGAACGGTGGGGCCAGAGAAGTCATTCACAGCCAGGCCGAAGCCATCGCGGCCGCCCAGGCCTATGTCGACGCGCCCGACGGGATCGGCAGCATCACCTCCTACGCAACCGAGGTCGCCCTCCCGGCGACGGGCACGTGGAAGAACCCCGGCGTGGGAAGTGCGTGGGCCGACATCGTCCTCATCGCCCCGGAGGTGGGGCTGCCGTTGTTGTTCATCGAGGCCGACAACTGCACCGAGGACGCCGCGAAGATAGCGGCGAAGTTCGACAAGTACATGCGTCACTTCCACCGCAAGGCCAAGGACACCGACGGCCAGGACAAGCCGATGTGGCGCACCCGCTGGTCAGCCCTCGATCCGCAGTGGGGCGACGCGACGCACCCGCCGGTCCTGCTCGTCTTCCACCAGGTCGGCAAGCGGCCCGCGCTGAACCAGATGGAGAAGGTCGCCGCCCTCACCCGCGAGCACTGGCAGGGCCAGGGGGCCGACAGCTTCCATCTCTACGAGGGGAAGATGCCGATCGTGGCGACCACGCTGGAGCTGCTGCGCGAGCACGGCCCGGCCGGGCCCGCGTTCTGGCGCTTCGGCCGTGAAGACCGGCAGAACCTCTTCGACGCGATCGGCAACCCCCGCCGGGACGCCGCCCTCGCCCGCCGTGCCGAAGAAGGGCGGCGCCGTCTCGTGCAGGAAGCAGCCGAACGTGAGGCGCAGAGTCCGGTGTGCGGGGAGTGCGGACAGAAGTTCACCGACGACCGGTGGAAGGCCAGCATCGCGGTCGACTGGGGCCGCGGGGACAGTCACCCGCACCTGTGCGACGACTGCAAGACCCGGGCGCTCGAAGCGGAGCGGCAGGCCGAACAAGCCGAACGCGAGCGCCAGGAGCAGGAGCACCAGGAGGAAGAGACGGCGCAGGCCTCGAGGGCCGGCGGCTGGCTCGGACGCTGGCGCAGCTGACCCAACACCTTGACAGCGCGGGGGCTTGCCCAGGCGGTCCTGGGCAAGCCCCCGCTGTCGGTGGCGGCTGCGAGGCTGGCAGGTATGGACAGCGACGATGAGCAGCTGCTGCGCGGCCGCGTCTACGGCCACGACGCGGACGACCCACACCCCAGCCCCTGCCCCGGCCGTGCCTACGCCGAACTGGTCGGCGGACCGCTGGACGGGCTGCTGCTCGACATCACCGGCTGGACGCAGGACGAGATCGACACCGGCGTCTCCCTCCAGACCGAGCTCGGGCAGTTCGGCCCCGGCGGCCGGGCGCTGTACGACCCGCGCCCCAGCGATCCGGCCCGTTGGGACTGGTCCGGCGACAGCCCTTGATCACCTGCCATCTGGCTTCACCACGGCACGAGAAGTGGCCACCGTGCTGCACTGATGCGGCCACTGTTCGGTGAAACGGCTCATGGGGTCCCGAACCTCTGCCAGTTTCGAATGCGTGGATCAAGGATGGGCAGCGGTGATCGCAGGTGGTGTCGGACTTGTTGGCGCGGTCGTTGGTGCTCTCGTCGGCGGGCTTGCCGCGGTCCGGGGTGCTCGGATCGGTGCGGAGATGAACGCGGCCGCCGTACGGGAACAGGTTCGCGACCAGGCTGTTCTGGAGCTGCAGCAGTGGGTCCGCCAAGAACGGCAGAAGGCCTGTCTGCAGGTGATGGACATGTACGCCGTCTTCAACAGCGAATCCGTCCGGCGGCGCGAAGAAATGGAAGCGGGCACGGTGCTGGACAAGGCGTCGCTCCAGTCCTATGCAGATGACTCCACCAATCTCATCGGCGCGTGCAGCCACTTAGCGCTCCTGGGACCTGACTCCATCCAGATCGCGGGTGGCACGCTGCGGCGCATGGCGGAACGGTTTGTGAGCACGCTCAGGTTCGTGAACGAGGAACTGGCCGAACAGCCAACTGAGCAGCGGGCAGAGGGACTGCGCCCGGACTGGCTGGAGATGCTGGCTGAGGACGGGCAGGAGATGAGGCTCGCCTACCTGGAATTCATGCGCGTCAGCCAGGGTGCCTTGCTGCCCGGCTGATCGTCGACAGGGCTCGGTTAAGCTACTCGGTCGGGTGAAGACGCCGGATCGCCGGAACCCTCCGGGCGGCTCGGGCGTAGTGCCGTACATGAACCCGATCCACGAGGTGCACGTGAGTGAGCCGGGCCTGGTCGTCGTCGACGTTGCGGCTGCCGACGACGACACCGCGCTCGCCTTCCAGCAGCTGCTCGCCGACCGGTGGGCGACGTCGTCCGCAGGGTGCACGACGCACGATGTCGGTCAGCCGGGCGTACGGCTGCGCTGCTACCTGGACTTGAATCAGCCGGTCGGCTCGGATGCGCAGGCCGACGCGTTGCCGCTGGTTCTCGCAGAGGTACAGCAATGACGACCGCTCGTCAGGCGGTTCAGCCCCCGGCGAGTCGCAGCTGTGCGGCGTGTTCCACGAACGGCTTCAGGCCGCTCTCGGGGTGCATGTACACGTAGCGGTGGGCGGCCTGGATCTGCACGGTGTTGAGGCGGTCGACGAAGGACTGGGAGACGGTGAGCGTGACATCCTCCCGGCCCAGGGACAGCAGGTGCCGTGGGCCGATGGGAAGTACGAGGGTCTGAGCGTCACCGAACGCCATGCCATAGATGGTGCGGCCTCCCTCCACGGACAGGGTGAGGGCTGGGTTGTCGCCGATCAGGAATTGGCCCGACTCGGGCATGGTCACCTCCAGCCGCCGCATCGACGCCAGCTCCCGCATCTTGTGGAACGTGTCCTCGATGTTGGTGCGGAAGAACTTGCCGCTCTCGTGGTCGTGCATGACCGACGACCGCTCGATGAGGAGTTCGGCGAAGGCGCCCAGGGAAGCCGGGCCGGACAGATGCAGGCCCGTCTCACGCAGCGCCTCGAGGCGCAGCCGCTCCGGGTACTTCCTGGTCACTTTGGCTACTAGGCGCGTGCGGGCCCGCTCGAACGAGGCGGTGTGCATATCGCGGTAGTGGCGCGACCGGACAAAGTGGAGCACGATCAGGTCGCGCAGCGTGGCCGCATGACGTGGGTTGGCGAACGGAGTGCCGGCGTGCACGGCGGCGATCGCCGCAGGCACCCGCCTCTCCACGTCGCCCCACAGTGCCTCAACGGACGCGGAGTCGACGGCGACGAAGTTCTCGAACCAGCCGCATTGCCTGGGATGCATCCGCTTGTGCACACGTCCGGGGTGGTGCAGGTCGAACGGCAGCAACTGCTGGCTACCGCCCTTCGGCTCGGGCGCCGTGAACTCTGCGAGCAGAACCTGGGATACGAGGTGCTGCCGCGATGTGTGCTGTGCTGTTCCCACACACCGAATTCTGCCAAGTACCCCTCTCCGCCTGCTCAGAGTTTGCCGGCTGCCGATCGACACCGTCACGGGTCAGCGCAGGCGGACCACGGTGACGACCGCGTGGCGGGTGGTGCCCGCCACGACCTCCACCACCAGGTCGTCGACGGTGGGCGTGTAGGAGTCGCCGGCCTTCGTGAACGCCCGCCCGCCCTGGGGGACCAGGCGCGGGCCGACGACGGAGGCGAGCGCCGTGGTCAGCCTCTGCGACAGCGCGACGCGTCCGTCGGGCAGCCGTACGGCGAGCGCCTTCGGATGCCGTGCCGTGCCGGTGAAGCCGACCACGGCGACGTCGACCGTGTCCGCGTGCCTCACCTTCGACCTTCTCTGCACCAAGTCAAGCCGGGCGAACCCTGTACCAGCCTGAGCCGTCGAAACCCAGTTCAGGAATTCAGGGCCGTCCCCCTCCTTCAGCGGTGCCGGTGACGGGAACTGCACCACCCATTGGCGTCGCACCAGCGAAGCCAGGACTTCGGTGTAGTCGCGTGACGCCCAGTTTGTGATCACTTGAGACCGAGGAGCGTGAGGGGGCGATAGGGGTCACGACCTCTCATGCCGGCTCTAGCGAGAACACGATGCTGGCGTCTCCGTCTGCGTCCTCCTGAACTTCGAGTACCGGGCACCTGCCCTGGGTGCCGAACACGAGGCGCTGTACTACTGGTTGCCATTGCGACAGGGCAGCTTCTCGGGCGAGGTACATGCCGAACACCAGCAGGGCTTCGCCCACTGGCGCTGCTGCTAGTAGCAGGATGTCGACCAGTTCATCGAAATCCGCGTTCGCATGGACCTCGTCACTGACCATGTTTAGCGTTGCCCGTGTGCAATCGGCATTGCGGTCGATCCAGACCTTGAGATCGAAGCCGAGTGTGATGTTCGGGTCTGGAAGGTAATCAGCCTGGCCCCGGAGACGCAGTGTGACATGCAGTCTCTCGAACGGTTCATCGGCGACGGAAACTTTCCTCACCCGGACGGGCCGACGGGTCTTCTGCCAGTCAGCGGGCGTTCCATGGATGACATCTCCGACGATGCATTCGAACCTGCTGACGATCTCCTCGTTGGAGAAAAAGGTTGCGGGGAAGGCAGGCGTCTGTACGTAGCTTTGCCAGTCAGCGGAAGCCCGCAGTTCGGGATGGTAGACCGTGAAGATCGGTTCGTGCCCGTCGCCCTCGTCCAGCCACAGGCACGTCGACTGCGTCTCGCCGAAGTACTTCCGGAAGACTTCCCTGCCGTTGACGACCAGGCCGAACTCCGCGATGGCAATCGCATTCGTGCCTACCTTGCGCAGCGTCAGCATGGTGATGTCACCCAACTGACTGATGTACTGGGAGCGCAGGTCATAGGTGAACGCGCTTCCCCTCGCGAAGTCGTCCTCCCATTGCAGTGGTGCGGTGTCGACCAGCCGGGGTGCATGGTCAAGCCAGGTTCGGTTTCCGTTCGGGGCATGGTTGAACAAAGGTGACTGCAGACGGACCTGGATGCTGTCGCCAGTGCCTGCGTCCGGCACGTCAGCCACGCGGAGATAGAACTGCACGCGCCAGGCTGGTAGGTCGTCCGTGGTCCGCGTGTAGCCGACGGCCATGTTGTTGTAGGTGGTGGCGTTCGAGCCGTACTCGTTCTGGGTTCGGACCCGATACCGGTGCAGGGTGTCTGCGCTCAAGCCCAGATCCTCGTACGTTGTCCATCCGCCCGCCGACGGACCGAGTTCGGCGACCACTTGAAACGGGCCGTCCTCGGTGCTGCGCTCCAGCAGCTGAGAGTCGTACACATCGGTGGAGTTCTTCCAGCGAACCGTCAGTGAACTGGCCGCGCGGCCCACGATGCGCATTACGACAGGGGCACGGGGCGGTCCGAACGTACCCGGCGCCCACCCGCCGCCCGGCGCGATCGGGGGAACACGCCGGTCGTCAGCAACCAAACCGCCACTCCGGACGTCAAGCCGACTTCGAATCTGGGCACTGCGGACAGCGACCTGCTCTCGGACGGCGAACAACGACGCCTCGCCTCGCCTGGCTTCGCTCACAGTGTTACGCAGCTCCTCCAGCTCCTCTTCGGCCTGAGCGTGAACATCCCTGCTCACGAACGTCTTTGCATACTCGAGGTCGTGGGCAAGCTCTCGCAGAGGCCCCCTGGCCAGGGATGCGACGGCCGCGTCTAAGTAGCTTTGCTCCGCGGATGCCACCAGCTCGTCAGAGGAGGAGTCAAGCCTCTCCAGGCTGCGGACTGCGTGTCGATAGCGCTCCTCGGCCGCGCTTAACTCCGCAGCCGCGCGATAGCCGATTGCGCTGTTCCTGACTATCCGCGCCCGCGTCCGGACCAGTCTGGCCAGATGCGGTTCGGCAGTCCCAGCCTTCGCACTGGCCTCTTCAAGAGCAGAGCTGGCAACGGAAATTCGCTCAGTCAGGTTTCCCCGCGCACACAATTCCTGGAAGTCACGGCGAATTTCGTCCAGCATCCCCTGAGCCTCAGAAAACGCAGCTGGTGCGTAGGTCGGGACGTCTGCGGCCCGGGCCCTATCAAAGTTGGTCTCTAGTTCGTAGAGATTCCAATTCCGCTGATGATCCGAACTCTCCTGCATGACAAAACCTCTCCGCGGTCACCATACGGCGCTCAGTCCATGGTGAATACCCGCGCAGTGGATCGGCTGTCTGCTCGACGGGAAGGGGAGCCGGATGCCCCTGATCCAGTAACGCTCCGCCACCGCTCCCAAAGATCAGCGCTAGAGCCCAGAACACACTGAGTCTTTCCCGGTAAGCGCCCGTCGCTCGCTGTGATCGCGATGCTTGCGCTGCGGCCCGCGTGGTTCCCAAGTCCGGGCAGGCGTAAGGC
>NZ_JBEZJY010000066.1:0-37303 GCF_040651415.1 Streptomyces sp. NPDC048484 | reverse complement strand
TCGTTATCGAACCGTGATCGACCCATCGCAGCCCAGGATCTGTCGACCGGGTTCGGTTTCGTCCCTGCCCGGTGCGACGGCGCGGTGTGCGGGCAGGCTCGACATCGCATCCGTGGGTGCCGGGATGCCGCCGAGCGACAGACGTGAACTGTCGTGACGGGCGTGCCGGGCACGCCTTGGAAAGAAATGCGGGCGCCGCTGTCGATTCTGTCGCGTGCCGTTCGACGTCCTGGTGTGGGGCACCTCGCCGCACGAGAGCGCGACAGGAACTGACGAGGAAACACATGGATCAGCTGCTGAGAGTCATGAACTTCAGCGTCTCAAGCGACGGAATCGGTGCCGGTGAGCACCAGAGCCTGGAGAGCCCGTTCGGCCACGCCGATCCCGGGAAGCTGTTCGCCTGGGCCGGTGCCACGGCGAGCTGGCCCATGCGCACCGACCCGGGAGGGAGCCGCGGCCTCGACGACTACTTCACGCGGGACTTCGCGCGCAACATCGGCGCCGAGATCATGGGCCGCAACAAGTTCGGCCCCCAGCGCGGGCCGTGGAACGACCATGAATGGCGCGGCTGGTGGGGTGACGAGCCGCCGTTTCACACCCCGGTGTTCGTCATGACTCACCACGAACGTCCTTCGATCACGCTCGCCGACACCACGTTCCACTTTGTCGACGGTGAGCCGGGCACGGTCCTCGAACGGGCGCGGGAGGCGGCGCAGGGCAAGGACGTCCGGCTCGGTGGCGGGGTCACCACCGTCCGGCAGTTCCTTGACGCCGACCTCGTCGACGCCATGCACGTGGCGGTCGCGCCGGTGGAATTCGGTTCTGGGCTTCGGCTCTGGGAGTCTCCCGACGAGCTGCTTGACCGGTTCCATCTTGAGGTCGTGCCCAGCGCGAGCGGCGTCGCCCACCACCTGTTCTGGAGGAGGTGACAAAGGCGGGGCGACGCGGGTAAGGGGGTGGGGCGGGAACGGGCCGTTCAGCGGAATGTGCGGCGGTATGACGTCGGGGTGACTCCCAGCGTCGACTGGAGATGCTGCCGCATCGACTGGGCCGTGCCGAAGCCGGCGTCCGCAGCCACCTGGTCGATCGAGAGGTCCGTGGATTCCAGCAGGTGGCGCGCCCGCTCGACCCGCTGCTGGGTGAGCCACTGCCCGGGACTGATCCCGGCCTCCTCGCGGAACCGGCGCGTGAACGTGCGCACGGACATGGCCTCCTGCGCGGCCATGTCACGCAACTGGATCGGCTCGTGCAGCCGGCCCAGCGCCCAGGCGCGAGCGGCGATCGTGGTCGCCAACTGGGCTTCGGGGACCGGCCGTTGGATGTACTGAGCCTGCCCGCCGTCGCGGTGCGGCGGTACGACCGTACGGCGGGCCACCTCGTTGGCGACGGCGGTGCCGTGGTCGCGGCGCACGATGTGGATGCACAGGTCGATGCCCGCCGCGACACCCGCGGAGGTCAGGATGTCCCCGTCGTCGATGAACAGCACGTCGGCGTCGACCCGCACCTTCGGGAAGAGATGCTGGAAGTGCTCGGCGGACGCCCAGTGCGTGGTCGCCGGGCGCCCGTCGAGATATCCGGCGGCGGCGAGGACGTATCCGCCCGTGCAGATGGAGACGAGCCGGGTGCCCGGCCGGATCAGGGCGAGGGCCGCGGCCAGTTCGTCGGTGAGTACGCCCTCGTCGTGGACCGGGCCGAGTTCGTACGAGGCCGGGATGATGACGGTGTCGGCGGTGGCCAGCGCCTCCGGCCCGTTCTCGACGAGCACGGAGAAGTCGGCGTCCGTCTCGACCGGGCCCGGTGGCCGGACGGAGCAGGTGACGATCTCGTACAGTTTGCGGCCCTTCGTGTCCTGGGCGCGTCCGAAGATGCGCTGCGGGATACCCAGTTCGAAGGGGAGAAGGCCGTCCAGGGCGAGGACGACGACGCGGTGCCGGCGGAACGAGCTGTGCGTCATGTGCGTCCTGTGCGTACTCATGGCCCGATCCTAGCGAATGCTGTCTTTCGGGCCACTCGTCCGGCGCGGGAGCAGGGCGGAAGCTCGATGACGTGACACAGACAACCGACGCCGCGGCCGAAGCGGCATCCGCGCAGGACCATGGCTCCGGACGGCGGCGCACGCGGGTGCACCGGGCGTGGTTCGTGGCCGCCGTGACCTTCGTGACGATCATCGGCGCCGCCGCCTTCCGTTCCCTGCCAGGGCTGCTGATCGACCCGCTGCACGCCGAGTTCCACTGGTCGCGGGCCACGATCGGTCTCGCGGTCTCCGTCAACCTCGCGCTGTATGGGCTGACGGCGCCGTTCGCCGCCGCGCTGATGGACCGGTTCGGCATCCGGCGTATCGTCGCGCTCGCCCTGATCGTGATCGCGGTCGGCTCGGGCGCCACGATCTGGATGACCTCGGCGTGGCAGTTGATGCTGTGCTGGGGGCTGCTCGTCGGGCTGGGATCGGGCTCGATGGCCCTCGCCTTCGCCGCGACCGTCACGAACCGCTGGTTCACCGAACGGCGCGGCCTGGTCACCGGCATCCTCACCGCCGCCTCGGCCTCCGGCCAGCTGATCTTCCTGCCGGTCCTGTCCTGGATCGTCTCGGAGCACGACTGGCGCCCGGCCGCCGTGACCGTGGCCCTGGCGGCGCTCGCGGTCGTCCCGTTCGTCTGGCTGCTGCTGCGCGACCACCCGGCGGACGTCGGGCTCAAGCCGTACGGGGCGACGGAGTTCGTGGAGAAGCCACCGCCCGTGCCCGGGGCGGCGCGCCGAGCCGTGAGGGTACTGGTCTCCGCCGCGCGCACGGGGCCCTTCTGGCTGCTCGCGGGAACGTTCGCGATCTGCGGTGCCTCGACCAACGGCCTGATCCAGACCCACTTCGTGCCCGCCGCGCACGACCACGGCATGCCCATCACGGCGGCGGCCTCGCTCCTCGCCGTGATCGGCATCTTCGACGTCGTCGGCACGATCGCCTCCGGCTGGTTCACGGACCGCTTCGACCCGCGCCGCCTGCTGGCGGTCTACTACGCCCTGCGCGGCATCTCCCTCCTCTTCCTCCCGCTGCTCCTCACCCCCTCGGTCCAGCCTCCGATGATCTTCTTCATCGTCTTCTACGGCCTCGACTGGGTCGCCACCGTCCCGCCCACCATCGCCCTGTGCCGCGAACAGTTCGGCGACGACAGCGCCATCGTCTTCGGCTGGGTCCTCGCCTCGCACCAGGTCGGCGCCGCCCTCGTCGCCTTCCTCGGCGGGGTCGTCCGCGACACCTTCGGCTCGTACAACGTGATGTGGTACGCCTCCGGGGCGCTGTGCGCGGTGGCCGCGCTGATGGCGCTGGTGATCCGCCGCAGGCGGGGGCCGGGAGGGCCGGGAGGGTCGGCGGGGCCGACGGTACTGGGAGAGCCGGCGGTGCCGGGGCAGGTCCCTTCCGCCGGGGGCGTGGCCGGTGTCAGCCGGTGAAGCGGCCGAAGCGGGCGCGGTGGAACAGCAGGGGGTCGGTGTCGCCGTCGGACGTGCCGAGGGCGTCCACCCGGCCCACCACGATCAGGTGGTCGCCACCCGTGTGAACGGCGTGGATCGCGCAGTCCATCCATGCCGTGGCGCCGGCCAGGCGTGGCGAGCCGGAGACCGGGGCCGGGTCGTGGGCGACTCCGGCGAACTTGTCCGAGCCGCTCACCGCGAAGCCGCGGCACAGGTCGCCCTGGTGCGCGCCGAGGACGTTCACGCAGAAGACACCCGCGCGGGCGATGCGCGGCCAGGTCGTGGACGTACGCGCGACCATGAACGCGATCAGGGGCGGGTCGAGGGAGAGCGAGGCGAACGACTGACAGGCGAAGCCGGCCGGACCGGCAAGGTCGGCAGGGTCGGCTGGGTCGTCCGGTCCGGCGTCGGTGGGAGTGGCCGGAGCGGTGATCACGGTGACGCCTGACGCGAAGTTCCCCAGTACGCGGCGGAATTCAGCGGGGTCGATCGGTGCACGTTCGTCGTCGCCGACCGCGCGCAGGTCGGGGCGCGGGAGTGGTTCGACCGGCCCCACCGCCTTCGGGTCTCCGGCCGACCTCAGGTAGCGGACGGCTGCCGCGGCCATTCCTGCGTGTCCCATCACACGGTCCATTGAAGCTGACGGGCTGTCAGATGGGAAGGGGGTCGGCGAGCGGGTGAGTGGGTGTGCGGGCCGGATGCCGGCTCAGCGGCCCTTGAACTCCGGTCCGCGTCGCTCCACGAACGCCGTTACGCCTTCGGTGGCGTCCGCCGTCGTCATGTTGATCTCCTGGGCGGTGGCCTCGGCGGTGAAAGTGGTGGCGCGGTCGGAGTCCAGGGAGGCGTTCACCAGTTGCTTGGTGAGGGCGAGGGAGCGGGTGGGACCGGCGGCGAGGCGTTCGGCCCAGGCGCGGGCCGTCTTCTCCAACTCGCCGTCCGGTACGACCCGGTTGACCAGGCCGAGGCGGTGCGCGTCCGCGGCGGTCAGGGCGTCGCCGAAGAACATCAGCTCCTTTGCTCGCTGCGGGCCGATCAGGCGGGGGAGGAGGTAGGCGCCGCCGCCGTCGGGGACCAGGCCGCGGCGGACGAACACCTCGATGAATCTGGCCGATTCGGCGGCGAGGACCAGGTCACAGGCGTAGGCGAGGTGGGCGCCCAGGCCGGCCGCGGTGCCGTTCACGGCGGCGATCACCGGTTTCTCGCAGTCGAGGACCGCGGTGATGAGGCGCTGGGCGCCGTTTCGGATGACTCGGGCCACGTCGCCGGGGACCCGGTCTTCGGAGGGTGGGCCGCCGCGAAGGTCTGCGCCGGCGCAGAACCCACGGCCTGTCGCTGTGAGGACGACCGCGCGGGTGTCGGAGTCAGCTGACGCCGCCTCCAACAGGCGGATTATTTCCTCGCGTTGGACGGGGGTGAGGGCGTTCATGGCCTCGGGCCGGTTGAGGGTGATCCAGGAGACGTGGTTTTCGAGGGCGTGGGCTATCACGGGAGTCGTCGCGGGAGTTGTCACGGGGTCCGTTTCGTCTGGGAGGGGGCGTGGACGTGCGGGGGCGTGCAGTCGTATGCGCGCGTGCGGCGGGTGCCACGGGTGCGGCGGGTGGGGGCTGGTCGCGCCGTTCCCCGCGCCCCTAAAGGCCTGCGCAGTTCCCCGCGCCCCTGAAAGAAGGCTTGCGGGCAGCGGGCCTTCCTTCAGGGGCGCGGGGCTGTATCGATGTGCGGCTCCGCCGCGTGGGCGCGACCAGCCACAGCGGACCCGCACCCGAGAACGCACCACCCGAGAACGCACCACCCGAGAACGCGCCTCCCGGGGGCGAGCACCCCCGTCGGCACCCCGTGAGGGGTCAACGGCACACCGCCAACGCGTCCAGCGCAACAGCCCCCTGGCCCCGCGGCAGCACCATCAGCGGGTTGATGTCCAGCTCGGACAGCTCACCGTCCAGTTCGAGCGCCATCCGCTGGACGCGAAGGATCACCTCCACCAGCGCGTCAAGGTCCGCCGGAGGCCGCCCGCGGACGCCGTCCAGCAGCGCCCGCCCCCGCAACTCGTCGAGCATCGACCGAGCCTGCTCCTCGCCGAACGGCGGCACCCGCACGGCCGTGTCCTGCAGGACCTCGACGAGCACACCGCCGAGCCCGACCGTCACCGTGGGGCCGAAGAGGTCGTCGTGCGTCACACCGACGACCATCTCGACGCCGGGCTCCACCATCTGGCACACCAGAACCCCGTCGAGCGGCACGTCCTCGTAACGGGCGATGTCGGTCAGGTCCCGGTACGCGTCCCTGACCTGGCTGGCCGAGGTCAGGCCGATCTTCACGAGACCGAGTTCGGTCTTGTGGGCGAGCCGTGCGCCGGACGCCTTCATGACGACGGGGTACCCGACGAGCCCGGCTGCCCGTACGGCCGCCGCCGCACTGGTCACCAGCTGTTCCCGCGGCACCCGGATCCCGTACGCGCGCAGCAACTGCTTCGCCGCGTGCTCGCTGAGCCTGTTGCCGGGACGCATCAGCGCCTGGCCCTTGCGGCAGGAGGGCGACAGGCTGCGGGGCGCCTCGTCGAAGGGGGAGCGGTAGGAGGCGGTGAACCGGGCGTGGTCCAGATGGGCGCGTACCGCCGTGATGCAGTTCGCGAAGGTGCGGAACGTCGCGACGCGGGACGAGCCGAGAAGGGTTTCGCGGTACGCGGGCTCGGTGCCGACCGGCGATCCCCACACCACGCACACCAGTTTGTCCGTCTGCTCCGCCGCGTCCACCAGGTCCCGCGCGAGCTTGTCGCTCATGGGCGGGAAGGGGCCCGTGATCGGACAGACCAGCACCCCGACGGCAGGATCGGCGAGAATCGCGTCGATGATCTTCCGGCCGCGCCAGTCACCGACGGGATGGCCGCCGTTGTCGATCGGGTTGGTGACGTCCAGGTACTCGGGTATCCACTGGTGCAGTTCGGCCTGCTTGGCGGAGGAGAGGGCGGGCAGGCGCAGACCCGCCTCGGTCGCCAGGTCCGAGAAGTGCGCGCCGGTACCACCGGAGATCGAGTAGACGGCCACCCCGTCGGCGGACGGCGGGCGGGCCCGCGCCAACAGGGCCGCGGTGTCCTGCAGTTCGTCGAGGCCGTCGACGCGGACGACCCCGTACTGGCGCATCGCGGCGTCCACGACCGCGTCGGCTCCGGTCAGCTTGCCGGTGTGCGAGGCGGCCGTACGGGCGCCGGTCTCGGTGCGGCCGACCTTGACGGCGACGACGGGGACACCGCGCCGGGCGGCCCGGTCGGCGGCGAGGAGGAAGGAGCGGCCGTCCTTCAGCCCTTCGAGGTAGCAGGCGATGGCGCCCACCTCGGGCTGCTCGGCGAAGTAGGAGATGAAGTCGGCGCTCTCCAAGTCGGCCTCGTTGCCGGTGGGTGCCCAGTGGGAGAGGCGGATGCCCAGTTCCTGGAGGGTGAAGACCGGGCGGCCCTGGTGTCCTGACTGGGTGATCAGCGCGATCGCCGGCCCGTCCAGGTCGTCGCGGAACTTCTCGAAGGCGTTGAGGTTGGTGTTCGGGCCGAGCAGCCGCACCCCGGCGCGCTGTACGGCGTCGGCGAGCCGGGCCTGCGCCGCGGCGCCCTCCGCTCCGGTCTCGGCGAACCCCGAGGCGAAGGCGACCGCGAACCTCACCTTGGTCTCGGCGAGTTGCTCGATCACGGGGAGCGGGTCGGATACCAGCAGTACGGCCAGATCGGCCTGTTCCGGCAGGTCCGCGACCGAGGGCACGCAGGGTATGCCGAACACGGACTCGCGGGTGGGATGCACCGGGTGCAGCCGGGCGCCGACCCGTTCGGCCCAGGCGAGCAGTTGGCGGGTGATGCCGGTGTTCGGGCGCCCTTCGGCGTCCGAGGCGCCGACGACGGCCACCGACTCGGGGCGGAAGAAGCGGTCCAGGTCGGGTACGCCCGCGTACAGTGGCCTGCCGCTGACGTCGAGGTCGTCGGTGGCGGCCGGCCTGCCGTGCACGGCAGGGGCCGGTTGCTCGCCGCAGGCGATGGTCCTGGCCCGGCGGGAGTCGGTGGTGAGGGTGCCGTGGGTTGATCCAAGCATCGGTCCGCCCGCTCCTGTGTGGCTGCCAACAACTGACACAGTGTCAGATTACTGAACTGACGCCGCGTCAGGAACTGGTCTGCAAGCAAAGAAGTTGTGGCGGAAACAGGGTTCGTACCCGTCGTGGTGCGCACGGGAACTCGCTGGGCGGGGTGCAACCCTCGACTCCCGCCGAGGATCCAGGTGTTGCACCTGTTGATCGAGTCATTGACCGATTCCCTTGGGGGAGCCTCACACCTTCTTGTCGCGCACGGTGACGTAGTTCCTGTCATCTTTGCGGCTCAACTCGGAAGGCGTAGCGATCAAGTTGACCGCAGGCATGCGGATGGCCCCTGGGGGCCAGCCGGGGGCCACTCATCCGGCGCTTCGACCTCAGTGGACAATAAGAAGGAGATACGCCCTTGACGAGCGTACGAGGCAGTGGCAATTCGCACGAGCCCGAGCGCCAGCCGGAGCGGCTTTCGCTCCGCTGGGCCGTGATCATCGCAGTCGCAGCGGTGGCGGCCTTCGCCGTGGCGGCGGCGGGTGGCCTCCCGGCCGCGATCGGAACCTTCCTCGCGGTGCCCCGGGGATGGGCCGTACGGCTTATGAGTGTGCCCAGTTCGAGTGGGTGGCGGTGTGAGACAAACAGGCGGGCCAAACTTTGGGACAACTGCAAGCCTCGCAGCTCAGAGACGTCCAAGTGGAGCCGCAGACTGAGAACCTACACTGCGGGACGGCTGGGGCCACGTCATCGGCAGCCCATCATGGCTACATCATCGGCAGCCGGGACACCTTCCGGTCGCCGTCCCCGGCGATCGCCTTTGCGATCTTCAGGGCGTCGATCGTCAGCTCGCGGTACATGCCGCTGATGGGGTTGCCTGATTCGCCTTCCGTGAGCTCCGTGAGGTCGTCCTCCGTGGCTCCCATCAGGGCCAGGACACCCGAACGGATCTCACCCACCACATGCAGGAGCGGAATCGTCGGGTGGCGGTACGCCACCGTCGCCCGTTCGTCGGTGGTCAGATGCTCCATGAGGGCCTGCCATGCGCCGCTGCGGAACCAGACTCCCTGCCGCTGGCGGATCGCCTCTGCGTGACCCCACGATTCGATCTCGGACCACTCTGCCCCATGGCGGAGGCGGTGCAACATCCCGTTCAGGGCCTGCCGCAGGTCCAGGCTGGTCATCGAGAAGTGCCGGGGTCCGTGGTACTGGGCGAGGACTTCCCGTGCTGCCTCCCACCGTGTCTCGCTGACGTCCGGGGGCACGAGCGTGCCGGTTTCGTGGTGCCAGGTAGTGACCTTGCAGGGAGCTCCGGACCGTTTGACGAAGCGGCCCTTCCCGGGGAGAACGACGATGCGGAACATGTCGAAGATCTCGGCCGTCTCGGCCGCATCCAGACGCTCCGGGGAGGAGCGGACGAACGAGACGACGGCGTTCGCCCTGGCACGTGTCTGCTCATACTCGGTCAGCCAGTGCTGCACCTCTTCGAGCTGCTTCCTCCAGCCCTCGACTTCCTCCTGCAGCTTCTTGACCGCGGCCGCGGCCACGGCCGGCTCCATGCCCGCCTTGAGGTACTCAGGTACGGCGTCCTCGATCAGCTTCTCTTGCTTCTCGATGCTTGTGGCCAGGCGCTCCTGGCGCTCCAGGTACTTGTCCCGGTCGCCAGGAAGGGAGACGACCTCGCGGTCTGCGAGAGCCCTCAGCCCGGCATCGTCCGCGAGGAGCACGGTCACCCTGGACCAGACAGCGTTCTCGATCTCGGTCGCATCGAGGTTCGTGCAACCGCAGCCCGACTTGTCGGAGCTGTTGCCCTGACAGCGGTAGGCACGCTGCCCCGTCCGTCCTCCTCCGACGTAGACCTGTCCGCAGTCGCTGGCGATGTGGCCGCTGAGGGAGTAGATCCGGGCAGGCTTCCGGGGCTTGTTGGTGGATCGCTTCTTGAGCGCAGCCTTCAGCTCGTCGGTCCGGCCGGGGGTGAGGATCTGTGGTACGGCGATGCGGACGGGCTCGCCGTAGACCGGCGTGCCGTCTTCGTAGAGCCTGGTGGCCTTCTTGCGGTCGCCGCGGTTGACCTTGCGGTATGTGGTGTAGCCGTCGAGGGTCTCCGAGTGCATGCGCTGGTAGAGGTTAGTGGTCGTCCACGGCTTGCCGCTGCGGGTGTACATCTCCAGCCGGTTCAGCTCGTCTGCAGCCTCCTCGAAACTCGTCCTGTCGTCGACCAGTAGGGCCACGGCCTTGAGGATGACGCGGGCTTCGCCCTCGCAGACGGCGAGGAAGGAACCCTTCTGGCCCTTGCCTTCGATCCGGTAGCCGTACGGCGCCGGGCCGGCGGGCCATCCGCCGTACTCGATCTTCTTGTTCCGGCCATCCAGCGTCCGCTGGCGGATGCTGTTCCAATCCATCTCGGAGAAGAACATGTGCTGTTGGAACATAGTCCAACCCAGCTCGGTGCTGGTGTCGATGCGCTCCTGAATGGAGATGAAGTGGACGCCGATGTCCTGCATGCGCCAGGCCCAGTTGAAGGCAGCGCGGGCCGTACGGCCTACGCGGTCCACCTTCGGGACCACGATGCGGTTCGCCTTGCCCTCCCAGGCCCGCTCCTCAAGGCGGAGCATGTCTGGGCGGCGATCCAGGGCGCCGCTGACACCCTCGTCGGAGAAGGTCTCCAGGATGGTACGCCTGGCGTCTTCGGCCTCCCAGGCGCGCAGTTCATCGTCCTGGACGCCGAGCCCGTAGCCCTTGAGCTGCTCCTCTGTGGAGGCCCGTTTGTAGGCCAGCGCGATGATCTCCGTCCCCGTCGTGGCGGGGTTGGGACGGCGCATAAGCTTGGGCATGTCAGTTCCTCCGTGACTGGCCAGGCCCCGGGGTATGTGGCGTACCGCCGGGGTCACCCATGTGACGCAGATATTATGGGGTGTCACTGTCAGTGCGTGGGCCGAACAGGATCTTCAACAGTCGCTGCCCCGCGCCATCGTCGGGTTCGTCCGCCTCGTTCCAGGTCAACGACCATACGGCGAGGTTTCGGTTACGGCCCAGTGAGGGCTCTACGTCAGACGGGGGTCCGGAGACCGTCGTCAAGCAGGGAGCCGGGTTACCTGTCGTCCGCCGTCCCTGGCGATGACTTTCGCGACCTTCACCGCGTCGATCGCCAGTTCCCGGAGCATGCCGCTAATGGGGTTGGCGTAGCCAGTGAAATAGAGGCCCGGGGCGTTGTCTGGGGTGCGGGCGCCGTGCACGATCGGCCTGCCGCGTGTGTCCAGGACGTCGAGATGGCCGACCAGGCCCTCCAAGGCGCGAGCATAGCCTGTGGCGGCGATGACGGCGTCCGGCTCGACGCGGGTGCCGTCAGCCAGGACGACCTTGCCGTCCTCGAAAGCCGCCACGGCGGCCACGATCTCGACGCGCCCCTGGCGAACGGCGTCGATCAGGCCGACGTCCTGCACCGGGATGGCGCCCTCGGTCACCCGGGAGTACAGGCCACTGTCGGGGCGCGGCAGCCCCTTCTCGGAGAGGTCCGGGACGCTCAGCTTGGCCATCGGGCCGGCCATCCGGTCCACCAGTGCGACCGGCAGCCGCCTGCAGAGCACCCCGGTGTACTGGGCCGCCCACCCGGCCGTCGACCGGCGCACGATATGCGGCGCGGTCCGCATGGCGAGGCGTACGCGCGAGGCGCCGCCCTCGACGAGGTCGACGGCGATCTCGGCGCCGGTGTTGCCCACGCCCACCACGAGGACGTCCTGGCCTGCATAGGGGGTGGGGTTGCGGTACTCGCCGGCGTGCAGGAACCCGCCCGTGTACGTGTCGCGGCCCGGCCACTCGGGCACGTACGGCGTGTGGTTGTAGCCGGTGGCGACGACCACCGCGCTGCCGGTCAGCTCGCGCCCGCCGGTGGCGTGCAGCAGCCAGCCGGTGCCGTCGGCGGAGGGCTCCACGCGGGAGACCTCGACACCCGTGACGACCTCCAGCCCGTGGTGCTCGGCGTACTTGTCCAGGTAGCGCACCACGTCGTCACGCTTCACCCACCGCCCGAACGAGCGCGGCATCGCAAGGCCGGGCAACCCGGAGAGCCGCCGGGTGGTGTGCAGCCGCAGCCGGTCGTAGTGCCGCCGCCAGGACGCCCCGACGCGGTCGGACTTCTCCAGCACGACAGCCCGTACGCCCTGGGCGCGCAGCGCGTACGCCGCCGCGAGGCCACCCGGCCCGCCCCCGATGACGTACACGGGTCGGTCCTGCTGCGGTGCGGGTGCCGCAGGCGGGGCCGCCTGGGATGGCGAGGCCGCCTGGGGTGGCGAGGCTGCCTGAGATGTCGGATCGGAAGAGTCGGCCATGTGCTGAGCGTATTCAAGCGGTCACTTGATGGGTCTCGGCCAAGCCCGGAATCGGTTGCGAATCGATCACGACTGGGGAGGTATGGGTGGGGACGGTGGCGTAGGCCCCTCGGACGTGTACGCAGGCGGTGACGCGCATGGTGGCCGAATGATTCGTATTGCGCCCTTGCGCCCCTGCTCTAAGCGGCTCTGCGCGGCCTGCCCTGCTTCGGGGCGGGAGGGCGTCAGGCGATCGGGGTGTTCCTGGCCTAGCAGGCTGGGGCGAACGGTTAGGGGTACGCTTCTAAGGACTGTACCCCTAAGGAGTCTCCGTGGGAGATCAGGTAGCGCCGGTCAAACCGTCGCGTGTCTTCGACCGCGGTATCGAATGGAACGGGCTCACCGCTTTCGTGGGGCGGCCGCTGCCGCACGCCATGCTCGGGATCGTCAGTGGCAGGCGGCGTATGGGCAAGACCTATCTCCTGCGGGCGCTCGTCGAGCGGCATGGCGGCTTCTATTTCGGCGCCACGGCGGGCACGGAGGCTGAGTCTCTTCGCCAGTTCAGTGCTGCCCTGGCCGAACACGCGGGTTCACCGGTTGCCTTTTCCTTCGGTACGTGGGACGACGCGATCTCCTATCTCTTCGGGCTGGCCGACCCGGGAACGAGAGGCGGAGGCGCTTCAGGAGGAGCGCCTCCTGGTGCCCCGTTCCTCGTGGTCATCGACGAGTTCCCGTACCTGGCCAAGGTCGCTCCCGAGCTGCCCTCGCTCATCCAGCGCGAGATCGACCGCTTCCAAGGGCAGGAAAGCCGCATGAGGCTGCTCCTGTGCGGCTCGGCGATGTCGGTCATGGGTGGACTGCTGGCCAGCACCGCCCCTCTGAGAGGCCGGGCTCAGCTTGAACTCATCGTGCGCCCGTTCGGCTACCGGGCGGCGGCGGATTTCTGGGGCGTCGCGGGCGATCCCGCTCTCGCCGCCCGACTGCATGCGGTCGTCGGAGGTACGCCCGCGTACCGTCGCCAGTTCCTGTCGGACGACGTGCCCGCGACTGCCGCCGACTTCGACGACTGGATCTGTCGTACGGTCCTCTCGCCGCTCAGTCCTCTGTTCCGCGAGGCGCGGTATCTGCTGGCAGAGGAGGCGGAGATTCGTGACACCGCTCTTTACCACTCGGTTCTGGCGGCTGTGGCAGAGGGCAACACGACGCGGGGTGGCATCGCTGGTTACATCGGGCGGAAGTCGGTCGACATCTCGCATCCGCTCAACGTCCTGGAGGACAGTCACCTGTTGGCGCGGGAAGCGGACGTCTTCCGTGCCGGGAAGTCGCAGTACCGCATCGTCGAACCGCTGATCAACTTCTATGAAGCCGTCATGCGACCTTCCTGGGCCCGGCTGGAAAGCGGCCAGGCCGCGGAGGTGTGGGGTCGGGCGGCGGAGCGTTTCGCGGCACAGGTGGCCGGGCCGCATTTCGAGGCGATGTGCCGTGAGTACGTGCTCGGGCCGGGCCGTTCCCTGCTCAGTTCGTCTCTGGGGGAGGTGGGCGGTGGAGTGGTGACGGATTCGAAGGCGCGTCAGCAGATTCAGATCGACGTGGCCGTCGTCGAACCGGGTTCGGGGGGAAGCAGGCCCTCGGTCGCCCTCCTTGGAGAGGCGAAGTGGGGGACCGTCATGGGGGTCGCCCATCTGGATCGGCTGGACCGGGCCAGGGAACTGCTTGCCGGCCGGGGAATGGACACCGCGTCCTGCGGGCTGGCGTGCTTCAGTGCCGCGGGCTTCACCGACGCGCTGCGCGCCGAGGCCACGAGAGGCGACGTGCTTCTGGTTGGCCTCGACGAACTGTATGGACGGGCAACTCCGGCCGGGATCCTGCTCTGAAGCGTGTCTCCCAGGATGGGTCGGCTCGAAGGAGACAGATCGTGCTTGCGCGTGTCTTGCGCGGAGCGCCCGCATCCGCTGAACTGACGTACCGTCAGGTCGAGTGCAGCAGGAGGGGCGTGGAGCCATGGACACGATCTGGCTCACCGGTGCGGAATGGGTCGCCGTGCTCCGCGTCGGCCTGGGGCTGTGGTGGCTGGAGAGCTGGCGCCACAAGGACAAGAAGGGCTGGTTCGAGCGGGGGACCGGGATCGCGTGGGCTACGGACGTCGCGGCGAAGCACCGGTGGAACACGGTCCGCAGCGGCTTCGAGGTGGTGGTCGCGCCACGGCCGCGGACCATGGCCTACGTCGTCGTGTACGCGGAACTCGCCCTGGGACTCGGCCTCGTCGTGGGCTTCCTGACCCCGATCGCCCTGATCGGCGGGCTGCTGCTCAATCTCCTGTACCTCGTGCTGATGATCCACGACTGGGCCGAGCAGGGGCAGAACGCGATGATGGCGCTGATCTCCCTGGTCGCCCTCTTCGGCATGTCCTGGCAGACGTGGTCGCTGGACAGCGCGCTGGGACTCTTCTGATGCCGGCCCGCTTCGACGTGCCGGAGATAGACGCCTTCACCCGGCCGTACTGGGACGCGGCCGCCACCGGGCACCTGCTGCTGCGCCGGTGCGGGACGTGCGGGCGCGCCCACCACTACCCCCGCGAGTTCTGCCCGCACTGCTGGAGCGAGGCCGTGACCTGGGAGCGGGCGAGCGGCCGCGCCACGCTCTACACCTGGTCCGTCGTCCACCGCAACGACCTGCCGCCCTTCGGGGCCCGCACGCCGTACGTCGCCGCCGTCGTCGACCTCGAAGAGGGGCCGCGGATGATGACCGAGGTGGTGGAGTGCGAGGCGGGGGAGCTGAGGGCGGGCATGGCGCTGGAGGCGGCCTTCCGTGCGCAGAACGCGCAGCACGCGCAGGAGACGCCGAGTGGGGCGGGCGCGGAAGCCGCGGAGGACGTGGCCACCTCGAAGAGTGCGGTCGTGGTGGTTCCGGTGTTCAGGCCCGCTTCGCCGTAGGACAGGTCGCACGCCTCTCCCCGGAGGGTCCATCGCTGCGTCCCGGATTCCCCTCTCCTCCCGGGCGCCCCCTCGCCGGACGAACCCTCGCCCCGCCGCGCCTCCGTTGTTCAATGGCGCAATGACCGACCCGTACAAGTCCTCCGCCTCCCTCCCCCTGCCCGAGATCCACGGCTACGGACTGTGGCTCCGCCCCTGGGACCCTGACGCGCTGGAGGACGTCCAGGCGTGGCTGCGGGGCTGCGCCGACCCGGAGTTCCAGCGGTGGAACACGCCGCTCAGGCCGGTGGACAACGTGTCCGACGCACAGGAATCGCTGCGGGCGCGGGCCAAGGCGGCCCAGGACGCGGTGGGCGCCTCCTTCTGCGTCACCGACGCGACGAACGGCGTACCGCTCGGGCACATCGGGGTCAACGAGATCGACCACGTCGTACGGGTCGCCCGGGTCGGCTACTGGGTACTCCCCGACGCACGCGGCCGCCAGGTGGCCACGCGCGCGCTGGCCCTGGCCTCGCGGTGGGCCTTCGAGGAACTCGGCCTGCACCGGCTGGAACTGGCCCACGCGCTCGGCCACGAGGCATCGTGCCGGGTCGCCGATAGGTGCGGCTTCCCGTACGAGGGGACGCTGCGCGGGGCGATGTTCGAGACGGGGCGCCTGGACGCCTTCCGGGATGCGCATCTGCACGCCCGGCTGGCCACGGACCCCGGGCCGGCACTGTCGTAGCGGGAGCGGGAGCGGCCCTGCCCCTGCCCCTAACCCTGACCCTGCGTCTGCCGTCTGCGGGTTGTGTGGTGCTGGTCCTGCAGGCCCCGCACCGGGCCCGTCAACGCTGCAGATAGCCGCGCGACCAGCCACAACGAACCCGCAGCCGATCCCTGCGCGGTCACGTCCCCGCTGCGAGTGCCAGCGGGGAGAGCGACGCGGGAGCGATCGACACCGGCGTGACAGTCACCGGGACGCCCCGCGAAGCACGCGGCCGGGAGGCGGGCTCGTGGACCGCCCGACCCGGACCGCCCGCGAACACGAACAGCCGCAGTACCAGGAACCGTCCGACCCCCGCGAGTCCGGCTGCGCTGAGGTAGACGATCTGCTCGGTGAGCGCCCCGGGCGACGACTGCACCAGGTGCAGGACGAACACGGCGAGAGAAGTCATCGCGTAGGCCACCGTCGCGGACCCGGCGGACTGCCAGTGCCGTCGCCACCCGGCCCGCCCCCCGGTCCCGAAGGTGAAGAGCGCGTGCAGCTCCGTGCAGAGAACGGTCGACGCGACGGTGATCACCGCGTTCGCCACGACCCAGGGCATCGCCCCGGCCAGCAACGCCACCGCGCCGCTGGAGAGGACCCCGACCCCGCCGCCGCACACCACGAACCGGAGGAAGGAGGCGAACGGCCCGGGAGCTGCCCCGTCCACCGTCTCCGTCTTCGGCTCCGCCGCGAGCTGCGACTTCATGGGGTTTTCCTTCCGGGGGAGGGGCTCTGAACCCCTGCGAGCAACTGGGTTCAACAATGTCGTCACCCGTCCGCCCTCACGAGACAGTCCGCACCCGGATCCATGGTGGGGCCAGCACTACCATCGGCCTGCACTGCGCCCCCGGGCAGTAGCTGTCGGCCCACTCGGTTCAGTCCGAGGCCGGCCACCGCGTGACAATCGGGGCATGAGCACCGACGCCGACGCCCCCACCCCGCCCTCCGGGCCCAACCTGCCCTCCGAGCCCTCCGGGTCCTCCCGGTCCTCCGAGTTCGTACAGCTGCTGAGGTCCCAGCGGGTCTGGGACACCGAGCTGCCGGGGTTCGCCCCGGACACGGCGCCCGCGGATCCGCTGCCGCTCTTCGAGCAGTGGTTCGCGCAGGCCGTGGCCGCCGGGCAGACCGAGCCGCACACGATGTCGCTGGCCACGGCGGACGCCGAGGGCCGGCCCGACGTACGGACCGTGATGCTGCACGGCGCCGACGAGGAGGGCTGGCACTTCGCCTCGCACACGGGCAGCCGCAAGGGACGGCACCTGGCGTCCCGCCCGTACGCGGCGCTCGGCTTCTACTGGCCCGCCCAGGGCCGGCAGGTCCGGGTGCGCGGCCCGGTGACCGTCGCCCCGCCCGAGGTCGCGCGCGCCGACCTGGGTGCCCGCTCGACCGGCGCACTCGCCTCCGCCCTGGTAGGACGCCAGAGCGAAGTGCTGGACTCCTACGAGGAGTTGGAGCGCACCTCGGACGAGGCGTGGGACCGCGCCCGGCGCGAACCGGACGCCTCCGCGCCGACGTGGACGGTGTACGTCCTGGAGCCGGACGAGGTGGAGTTCTTCCAGGGCGACGCGCGCCGACGGCACGTACGGCTCGCCTACCGCCGCACGAACGGCACGTGGCGCAAGGAGCTGTTGTGGCCCTAGGGCCTGTCTGGGGTGCTAACGCCCAAGCACCACCGTCGCCGAAGAGCAGAACCATCCCCCCGTCCCCGACGCCACCGCCAGTTCTGGCAGGTGGCCGTCGGGCCGGTGGACCTGCCGGGCTCCGGCCTCGCCGCGCAGCTGCCGTACCGCCTCGACCAGCAGGAACAGCCCCCGCATCCCCGGATGCTGGGCCGACAGCCCACCCCCGTCCGTGTTGACCGGCAACTCCCCGCCCGACACCCTCAACCGCCCCTTCTCCACGAACGCACCACCCTCGCCCTTCCCGCAGAAGCCGAGGTCCTCCAGGGTCACGAGCGTCATGTAGGTGAAGGCGTCGTAGATCTCCGCCAGATCCACGTCCCGCGGCCGGACTCCCGCCCGCTCGAAGGCGATCCGGCCACTGACCGCCGCCGGGGACACCGTGAAGTCCGGCCACTCGGACATGGTGGTGTGCGAGACGTGCTCGCCGGTGCCGAGGACCCAGACGGGAGGCGTACGGCAGTCCTGTACGTACTCCTCGGCCGCCAGCAGGACCGCCGCCCCGCCGTCCGACCGTATGCAGCAGTGCAGCTTGGTGAAGGGGTCGGCGATCATCGGGCCCGACAGGACGTCGTCGACCGTGACGGGGTCGCGGAACATCGCGTCCGGGTTGAGCGCCGCGTTCTCCCGTGCCTGCACGGCCACCGACGCCAACTGCTCCAGCGTGGTGCCGTATTCGTGCATGTGGCGGCGCGCGGCCATCGCGTACTTGGCGATGAGGCTGTGGCCGTACGGGACCTCGAACTGGAGCGGTCCCCGGGCGCCGAAGGACAGGTTGCCGGTACGGCGGCCCGCCCTGATGTCGGCGCGGGCGGTGGAGCCGTAGACGAGGAGGACGGCCTCGGCGTGGCCCGCCGCGATCGCGTCCGCCGCATGGGCCGCCATGACCTCCCACGTCGATCCGCCGACGGACGTCGAGTCCACCCAGGTCGGACGCAGGCCCAGATACTCCGCCACCTCGACCGGCGCCAGCGTGCCGAGGCCCGCCGAAGCGAAGCCGTCGATCACCGACCGGTCGAGGCCCGAGTCGGCCAGGGCCCGGCGGGCGGCCTGGGCGTGCAGCGCGTACGGGGTGGTCTCGTCCAGGCGCCCGCAGTCGGCAAGGGCCGCGCCTACTACGGCCACTTTGCGGTTTCCTGACGTCAGGTTTGACGCGTTGGATGCCGTCGACGCCGTCGATGCCGTCGACACGGGCGTCGCGATACGGGGCGGAGTCATGGAATCTGACGGTACATCAGATTCAGGGCAGTGTGGGAGGTGCGGTGTCGTGACCCTGTGCATCTGCCGACCGCCGCCCTAACATGACGGGCCGTCAGATCTGGAGATCCGGAGATCTGGGAACCGGCCGCCGGACACCCGGCCCGGGGAGGAGCCAGCCGATGGACGCCACCTTCACCGCGGAACAGGACGAGATCCGCCGCACCCTCCGTGAGCTGCTCCTCAAACGCTGCGGCCCGGAAGACGTCAGGGCCGCCGTACGGACCACGGACGGCTACGACCCCGCGCTCTGGGAATCCCTCGCGCAACAACTCGGTCTTCCCGGGCTCGCACTTCCCGAGGCTTACGGTGGAGTGGGGTGCTCCACCACCGAAATGGCCCTGGCCGCCGAAGAGTTGGGGCGGGCCCTCGCCCCCTCCCCGCTGCTCGCGTCGGCCGTTCTGAGCGCGCCTGTCGTACTCGCCCTGGGCAGTCGGAGTCAGCGTGCCGCTCTCCTGCCCCGTATCGCCTCCGGCGAGCTGACCGCCGCCCTCGCCGTGCCGGGTGCCGCACTGACCACCGCCCTGGGCCTGACCGGCGACAACCGCGGGGACTGGGCGGGCGGCGGACGGGCCGGAGGCGTACAGGCGCGGCAGGCCGACGGCGCGTGGCGGCTGTACGGGCAGGCCGACCAGGTGCTCGACGGGCACAGCGCGGACCTGCTGGTCGTCGCCGCGCACACCGGGGGCTTCGCCCGCTCGCGCACCCTCTTCTTCCTCGTGAGGGAAGGGGCGACCCGCGTCCGGCAGACCTCTCTCGACGAGACCCGGTCGCAGAGCCGGATCCAACTCCGCGACGTCACGGCAGAGTTATTGGGTGACAGGGATGACAGGGATGACAGGGATGACGGGGGTGGCGGCGAGAGCGTCGACGTCGATGGTGTGCTCGCCGCCGTGGGGGACTCCGCTGCGGCCGTCCTCGCCGCGGAGGCCGTCGGCGCCGCCGACCGCGTACTGGAGCGGACCGTGGAATACGTGAAACAGCGCGAACAGTTCGGGCGGGCGATCGGGTCGTTCCAGGCGGTGAAACACCGGCTGGCCGACCTCTACGTACAGGTACAGGCCGCACGCTCCGCCGCCTACTACGCGGCCTGGGCGGCAGCCGAGGGCAGGGAGAGGACCGGCGGGCTCGCGCTCGCGCAGGCCCTGGAGGCGTTGCGCACCACCGCCTCCGAGGCCGTCCAGCTGCACGGCGGGATCGGGTTCACCTGGGAACACGAGGCGCACCTGTACTTCAAGCGGGCGGCCGGTGACGAGCTGCTCTTCGGTCCGGTGCACCGGCTGCGCGCGTACGCGGCCGAGGCGGCGCGGCTCTTCGGCGGCGGGGAGGTGGCGGTCTGATGACCACGCCCTCCTCGAACACTCCGCCGTCCCCGGACTCCCCGCAGCCGCCGCGGCACTCACGGCCGTCGCAGCCGTCGCGACCCTCGCGGCTCCCCGGGGTGCGGCTGGTGCAGAAGGTGTCCTCGACACGGGGCTTCGCGAAGATCGCGCCCCATGTCATTCCGGCGCTCGACCGTGCGGTCCACCGGCTCACGCGCGGGAAGGTGCTGCTCAGCGCCCAGATGCTGCCCGGTGTCATCCTCACGGTGCGTGGTGCGAAGAGCGGGCTGCTCAGGCGTACGCCTCTCGCCTGCATGCCAGAGGAGAACGCGGACCGGGACGGAGACAGGGACAGGGACAGGGACAGGGGTGAGACCGGGAGCTGGGTGCTGGTCGGGTCCAACTTCGGGCGCACGGACCACCCCGCCTGGACCGCCAATCTGCTCGCCCACCCGGACGCGGAGATCAACTGGAAGGGCCGGGACATACCGGTGACCGCCCGGCTCCTGCGCGGTGCGGAACGGGACGCGGCGTGGAAGGCGCTGCTGGCGTTCTGGCCGCCGTACGCGACGTACCAGTCACGGGTGGACCGGGAGATCCGGCTGTTCCGGATCGTACGGAGGTGACGGACGCGAGGGAGGCCACGCGGGCCTGAGGGGAGGCCACGGGCTCGGGAGTGCGGCGAGCGGCAGCCCACCGAGGTGAACTGCCGCCGGCGTGACAGAACGAGTGCCTGGAGAACGAGTGCCTGGAGAACGTGCGGACTACTTGGTCGGTTTCTTGCCCGTCACGCCCAGGTGCACCAACAGCGCCAGGTTCGGCCTGAGTTCAGCCTGCTTCACGCCCCACGTCTGGAAGCCCTTCTGGTGCGAGGCCACCGCCGCGAGCATCGCCACAAGGGAACCCGCCATCGCCGCCGGGTTGACGTCCTTGTCGACCCTGCCCTTCGCCTGAAGCTCCTTGACCGTGTCCGTGAGGGAGTTGTTCACGGAGTTGAGGATCTTCATGCGGAGCTTGTAGAAGCGTTTGTCGCCCTCGGCGGCGCCCAGGTCGACGACTCGGAGGATGGCGTCGTTTTTGCGCCAGAACTCAAGGAACCCGTCCACGAGTTCCTGCGCGGTCTGCCAGCCTGCCTTGCCGACCCAGGAGCGTCCTTCGAGGAGTTCGGTCAAACCGGCTCCCTCCGCCGCCATTTGCTCGGCGATCTCCAGCACGGCGCCCTCGACGTCCGGGAAGTACTGGTAGAAGGTCGCCGGTGAAGTGCCCGCCTTCCGCGCGACGTCGATGACTTTGACGTCGCGGTAGGGCGAGGAGCTGAGCATCTCGCTGAGGCAGTCGAGCAGCTTCTGCCGCGTCGCCTGCCCGCGCCGACCGGCCACACGGCCGTCGACGGTACGCACTTGTCCTGTCATGACGTCAGCTTACCGAGGGGTGATCGGAGCGCGATTCGGCCGACTGCAAATGGGGTGCACAGGCCCGAGGGGCAGGGGCGCCGCCCGTACTGCGGGATGCGTGAAAGGCCGTTAGCTTGTGCGCATGGCTGGAACTGAAGGCTCTGCCGCGTTCGCCGAGGGTGCCCCCTGCTGGATCGACGCCCAGCTTCCGGACGTCGAGGCGGGCAAGCGTTTCTACGGTGGAGTCTTCGGGTGGACCTTCGAGCCCGCCGGGCCCGCAGCTCCCACGGTCCCCACAGCCCCGTCTGCCCCCTCAGCCCTCACCGACCCCTTTGACCCCTTTGAGTCCTCTGCCCTTTCTGAAGGCGGGCAGACGGCCGAGAGCCCGTACGCGGGCGCCGTACGGGCGTATCTCGATACGGAACCCGTCGCGGCCCTCGTGCCGAAGCGGGACGGCCGGATGCCCACCGTGTGGACGGTCTACTTCGCCACCCCGCGAGCCCAGGACATGGCCGACCGGATCCGGAGAGGGGGCGGCCAGATCGTCACGGCACCCGTGCGGGTGGGCCCGTACGGCATCGGGGCCCTCGCCGCCGACCCCGAGGGTGCCGTCTTCGGACTCTGGGAGGCCGGTACGCACCCCGGTTTCGGCAGTTGCCGCGGGACGGGCTCCTTCAGCTGGGTCGAGCTGTACGCGCGGGACACGGCCGCCGCCGACGCCTTCTACCCCGGCCTCTTCCGCGACGCCCTCTTCGGACCCGGCGTGACCCGCGAATTCGGCCGCGCCCCCATCACCGACCTCTTTCCGGCGGAGATGCCGCCCCACTTCCTCGTGCACTTCGGCGTGCGGGACTGTGAGTCCGTACTCGGCACGGTGACGCGGCTCGGCGGCCGGGTCCAGGCGCCGCCCTTCGACACGTCGTACGGGCGCGTGGCCGTCGTCAGCGACAATCAGGGGGCGTCCTTCGCGCTGCTCCAGCGCCGGGATGCCGCACGAGATACCGAACCAGGTAGCGCATGAGATGCCGAACCAGATACCGCATGAGATATGACATGAGACTTGGCATACGACATGGCATGAGATAGGGCATGAGATGCGACAGGAGAGGCGGCGCGAGCCGCACTCCGGCGCGGAAACTCAGGTTTCTCCGCTGGTGAAATGGGTGATGCTCCAAGGTTCGGATCCGTACGCCGAACTCCGATAAGCGTCGAAAAGCACCGGCTGACGTCGAAAAGCAGGGTGGACCGAGGCTGTTTGCCCGGGAATGGCGGCAGACATCCCGAATCGGTCCCGGGTTCGCAACCGGGGCCTCCGCCAGGAAGAATCGGGGGTGCGTGCCGCCGGAGCGGTTCGGTGATGAGACGCTGCGCAGTGGCGGAAGCTGCGGCTGGAGCGGTGGCTGGAAGCGCGGCCGCGTACGGGGAGGTGGCAGGCAAGTGGTGGATCAGCTGACACAGCACGATCCGCGGCGGATCGGACCGTTCGAGGTGCTGGGACGGCTGGGTGCCGGCGGCATGGGGCTGGTCTATCTCGCGCGCTCGGCCTCGGGCCGGCGGGTGGCGATCAAGACGGTCAGGACCGAGCTGGCCGAGGATCAGCTGTTCCGCGTCCGCTTCTCGCGCGAGGTCGAGGCGGCTCGTGCCGTCTCCGGCTTCTACACGGCGGCCGTGGTCGACGCCGACGCGCGCGCGGCCGTGCCCTGGCTGGCCACCGCGTACGTGCCCGCGCCCTCCCTCGAAGAGATAGTGACCGAGTGCGGGCCGATGCCGGCCCAGGCGGTCCGCTGGCTCGCGGCGGGTGTCGCCGAGGCGCTGCAGTCCATCCACGGCGCCGGCCTCGTCCACCGCGACCTGAAGCCGTCGAACGTGCTTGTCGTCGAGGACGGACCGCGCGTCATCGACTTCGGTATCGCCTCCGGGGTATCGAACACACGTTTGACGATGACGAACGTCGCCGTCGGCACACCCGCGTACATGTCGCCCGAACAGGCGAAGGACTCCCGCAGTGTGACCGGCGCGAGCGATGTCTTCTCGCTCGCCTCGATGCTCGTCTTCGCGGCGACCGGACACGCGCCCTTCCACGGCGCGAACCCCGTCGAGACCGTCTTCATGCTGCTCAGGGAGGGCCCGAACCTCGAAGGCCTCCCGGACGAGCTGCGCCCGCTGATCGAGTCCTGTATGCAGATGGACGCGACGGCCCGCCCCAACCCGGCCGACCTCCAGGCCCAGCTGGCACCCCACCTCTTCAACTCCGGGTCCGACGACAGCGGTACGGCGTCCGCGTGGCTGCCCGAGCGGGCCGTGAGCCTGATCGAGACGCGGCGCGGTGGCCGACCGGCCCCGAAGCCGCCCTCCGGCCGCAGCGGCGGACGCGGGGTGGCCGTGGCGCCGCCCCCGCCGGCCCACGACCCGCCCATGCCGCCTCCCATGCCGCCTCCCATGCCGCCGCCCAGGCCTCCCGTGCCGGTCGGCGCGGGAGCGGGCCGGCACGGTGGGGCGCCCGACGCCGGCCCGGTACGCCTCGCCGGTGGCCAGGTGCCGATCGGGCCCGGCCCGCGCGTCGCCGACGCCCGCGCGGCCGCCGTGAAAGCGCCTCCCCCGGAGGCCGGACTCGCGGCCTCCTGGTCCCGGCCCCGGCCCGGCGTGAACGGCGCCGACCCCGTGGCGGCCGGACCCGTCCCCGGCCCCCTTCCTGTACCCGCGCCCTCGGCCGCTCCCGGGCCGGACGGCGGCTCGTCCTGGCGGCCGTGGCGTTTCCGCATGTCGAACGATGTGTGGGGCACGCCTGCCGTCGCCGGCGACCTGGTCTACGTCACGTCCTTCGAGGTGCACGCGCTGGACGTGGCCACCGGTCGGCGCCGCTTCAAGACGCGGGACGTCGCCTGGTCGATGGCGGTCGCCGACGGCCGCGTCCACGCCTCCGACGGCCCCACCCTCTTCGCCCTGGACGCCCGCGAGGGCACCGACCTGTGGCGGCTGCCGACCGACGCCTGGGTGTACTCCCTCAAGGCGGGCCGCGGCACCGTCGTCACCGGCACCCGCGGCGGCGGCGTACAGGCCTGGGAGGCCGCCAACGGGCAGAAGCTCTGGGAGATCACCGGAGCACAGACCGACTTCGAGTCGCCCGAGGCAGGCCCGGCCGTTCACGACGGCACGGTCTACGTCTGGAAGGACGCCCGCCTGCGCGCGCTGGAGGCCCGTACGGGTGAGGAGCGCTGGTCGTATCCCATCGGCGACGCGGCGTCCTGCGGCGGAGTGCCCGTCCGGATCACCCACGGCGACGACGGATACGTGTACGTGGCGGCCGGTACGCGCGTTCTCGCCATCGACATCGCCGGCGGGCACGTGCGGTGGCACTTCGAGGCGCCCGCGGTGTTCCTCAGCCCGCCCACCTTCGCGCCGGGGCCGGCCGTCACGGGCGGCGGGGTGTACCTCGCCGACTACCTCGGCACGGTGTACGCACTCGACGCCACCGACGGGCGTGACCGCTGGCGCATCGCCACCGAGGCCCGGTCGTCCATCGACCCGGTTCTCGTCTCGGCGGGGCACGTCCATGTGGGCAGCGGCAAGGGGCTCTACACGCTGGACGCGGTCACCGGTACGCCGAAGTGGCGCTTCCAGGCGGGCGGCGACCTGGTGGGGGCACCGGCGGTGGCGGAGGGCCGGATCCACTTCGGCTCCACGGATCACCTCCTCTACACCCTCAAGGCCGACGACGGCCGGCTGCGGTGGAAGCTCGCGACCGGTGGGGAGATCACCGGGGCGCCTGTCGTCAAGGACGGCGTGGTGTACGCGTGCAGCAAGGACCGGTGCGTGTACGCGCTGGACGCGGAGAAGGGGACGGGCACGGCCCGTTCCTGACGCCGTGCGGCACGTGCGGCCCGGTGAGGGCTGGGCGCGCAGTTCCCCGCCCCCCATTACCGTTTTCGTAGCCCCGCAACGGGGTTACCGGCCTTCGGAGTTGGCATGACTACCTCCCCTTGGGCGTTCGCGCTTCGGACCTGGCGGGGCAGGGTGAACGCGTCGGCCAGCCAGCCCAGGCCGCAGAGGCCGAGGGTGAACAGGTGCAGCAGCCCGAGGCGGGTCCTGCCGAGATAGAAGTGGTGCATGCCCAACACGCCGAGGAAGGACCACCAGAGGTACGCCACAACGAGCGACTTCGGAGCACGCCGTGTGCTGTCCGGCGGTACCGGCGGCGGCACAGGCACCGGCACCGGCACAGGCACCGGCACCGGTCGGTTCTCGGGCGTCGTCACACCAGTGTGGTGAGGATCCTCCGTTCGCTCCGGCCGCGCTGCCCTCGGGGCCACGGACACGGGCAGCGCGGGGGCGGGCATGGGCACGTACGAGGGCACGGGGGCGAGGGCGGCAGGGAGGGCGGGGGTCTGTTCGTGGGAGGGCGTGCCCTCGATCGATACGCGCGGCAGGATTCGCCCCAGCCAGGCAGGCAGCCACCAGTTCGCCCGGCCCAGCAGGTGCATCAGTGACGGGACCAGCACGGTGCGCAGGACGAACGCGTCGATGGCGACGGCCGCGGCCAGCCCCACCCCGTACTCGGCGATGACCCGCTGACCGCCGAGGACGAAGGCGGTGAACACGCAGATCATGATCAGGGCGGCGGCGTTGATCAGCCGGCCGGTCTCGGCCTGGCCGATCCGGATGGCGCGGTGGTTGTCGCGGGTGTGCTCCCACTCCTCGTGCATCCGGCTGACCAGGAAGACCTGGTAGTCCATGGACAGGCCGAAGAGGATCGCCAGCATGATCACCGGAAGTTCGGCCTCCACCGGCCCGGCCTTCCCCAGACCCAGGAGTTCGGAGCCCCATCCCCACTGGAACACGGCGACGACGACTCCGAAGGACGCGGCCGAGGCGAGCAGGTTCATCACGGCGGCGGTCAACGGGATCAGGATGCTGCGGAAGGCGACCATCAGCAGCAGGCAGCCGAGTCCGACGATCACCCCGAGGAAGACCGGCAGTTTGCCCGCCAGCAGGTCGGCCAGATCACCGGAGGCGGCTGTCGTGCCACCGACGTAGACCGTCAGACCGCTTCCCCGCTCCGCGGCGGGGACGACGTCCTCGCGCAGGTGGGTGATCAGGTCGCTCGTGGCCTCGTCCTGCGGCGCGCCGGTCGGCACCACCTCGATGACGGACACCCCTGGCGTGGCGGTGACCGGCCCGGCCGTTACCGACGCGACTCCGGGACTGCTGCGCACGGTCGAGACCAGCTGGTTCAGGGCGGGCTCGTCACCGGGTGCGCCCAGTTGCGCGACCAGCACAAGCGGTCCGTTGGAGCCGGGGCCGAAGCCCTCGGCGAGCAGGTCGTACGCGGCCCTGGTGGTGGTGCCCTCGGGGTCGTTCCCGGCGTCCAGGGTCCCCAGGCGCAGCGACAGCGCGGGCAGCGAGAGGACGGCGACGACAAGGAGTGCGGCCACGGCGAACAGTGTCTTGTGGCGCTCGACCTGTGCGGCCCAGCGGCCCCTGGACCTTGCCGGTGCGTGCGGCTGCGTGTTCAGGGCAGGGTGACCGGGTCCCGGGTTCCGGTGCGTGTTCAGGGCAGGGTGGTGACCGGTTCCTCGGTCTTGGGTGCTCGCGTGGTTCCAGGTGGTCACGGCCCGCCGCTGACGCCTGTTCAGCAGCCTGCCTCCGAAGAGGCCGAGCAGGGCCGGCAGCAGCGTCACCGCCGCGACCACCGTGGACAGGACGGCCGTCGCGGCGCTGATCCCCATCCCGGTGAGGGGGCCGACACGCAGGACGAGCAGACCGAGGAGGGCGGTGACGACGGTGAGTCCGGCGAAGACGACCGCCCGCCCGGAGGTGTCCAGCGCGCGTACCGCCGCCTGCTCGGGTGCCAGGCCGCTCTGCAGGCCGGTCCGGTGGCGGGTGACGATGAACAGGGCGTAGTCGATGCCGACTCCGAGCCCGATGAGGGCCGCGACGGTCGGGGCGTCGGTGCCCAGGGTGATCACGTGCGAGGTCAGCCCGATGGCGAGCAGTCCGGCGCTGAGCGCGGCGATCGCGACCAGCAGGGGCAGGAGCATGCCCAGCAGTGAGCCGAAGGCGGCGAAGAGGATGATGCCGGCGGCGACCAGCCCGATCGCCTCGGTGCTCTGCGTCTCGCCCTCGGCCACGGAGCTGACGGCCTGACCGCCCAGTTCCACCCGCAGATCCGCGTCACGCGCCGCCTGGGCGGTGTCGATGACCCGGGTGACATCGGCGGCCGGTATCCGCTCGGCCTCCACGTCGAACGTCACCGTCGCGTAGGCGGTCCTGCCGTCCTTGCTGATCCGGGAAGCTCCCGCGGGGCCGTACACGCTGGTCACCGAGGCGACCGAGGGCAGTGCCTCGACCCGGTCCAGCATCGAGGTCACCTTCTGCCGGACGGCGGCGTCCCGGACCGAGCCGTCGGGTACGTGCACCACGATCTGGTCGCTGTCCCCGGCCTGCCGGGGCTCGGAGGCCTGGAGCCGGGCCTGGGCCTTCGACGACTCCAGCCCCGGCAGGCTGAACGTGTCGGAGTAGCCGGTGCCGAGCGTCGCGTACGGGACGGCGAGCGCGACCAGCAACGCGGCCCAGATCCCGACGACGAGGAGGCGGTGCCGGAAGCACCATCTGGCCAGTGCGGACATGGACATGGTGGAACATCCTTCTTCGCGGTGCGGCAGCCGACGGGGCGCGCGCAGGTGGTGGGGGCCCAGGAGCCCGTGGGCATGGACGCGGGTGCGGTGGCGGGCTCAGGATGCGGTCGGCGTGGCCTCCCCGGTGGCGGGGATCGGCTTGTCGAGCAGGGTGCAGATCGCGGCGTTCACCAGAGCCCGGTCGGCGGCGGCGGGCTTCGGCGAGGCCAGACCGAAGATCGTGGCGGTGAAGACCGAGACCGTACGTTCGCCGGTGGCGTCGGTGTAGTCCTCGCTGGAGTAGCCGGGGACCTGGCCGTTGTGGCCCCAGACGGTGCCGCAGGGGGTGACCACCTTCTCCAGGCCGAGCCCGTACCGGCGGTTCGGGAACTCGGACTCCTCTGCGACGGTGGTCTTCATCTCCTTCAGCTGGGCGGGCGGCAGGAGCTTGCCGGACATCAGCGCGCTGTCGAAACGGGCCCAGTCCTGCGCGGTGGAGACCATGCCGCCGGCGGCCCATTCCGTGCTGGAGTTGATCCAGGTGGTGTCGACGTGACCGGCGGGCCGGGCGGGTCCGGCGAACGCGGTCCCGGCGGGCGTGCCCGGGGGGAGCAGCGGGCCGAGGTGGTCGGCGTCCGGTTCGTAGCCGTGGGCGAGTGCGGGGCTCTTCGCAGCACCGGTGCCGGTGTTGGCGTCGGTCTCGGTGCCGGTGGCCAGGTAGGTGTTCTTCAGGTGGAGCGGTCCGGTGATCCGCTGCTGGATCAGGTCGGCCAGGGTGCGCCCGGTCGCCTTCTCGGCGATCAGGCCGAGCGCGACGTAGTTGGTGTTGCTGTAGGCGTAGTCCGTGCCGGGCGCGAACGTCGGGTCGTGCCGGACGCCGGCGGCCAGCAGCTCCTGGGGCGTCCAGAGCCTGGTGTCCTGGCCGGTGAACGCCTTGAGCACGGCGGGGTCGTTGGTGTAGTTGAACAGGCCGCTGGTGTGGTTGAGCAGCATCCGCATGGTGATCGCGCCCCCGTTCGGGACGAGGCCGGGCAGCCACTTCCCGACCGGGTCGGTCAGCTGGAGCCGGTGTTCAGCGACCAGCTGGAGGATCACGGCGGCCACCATCGTCTTGGTGTTGGAGCCCATCCGGAACCGGTCGCTCGCGGCGAGGGTGTGGTCGGACCTGGTCCAGGACGCCTGCCGGGCGATCTCGATCACCCGCCCGTTGCCCTTTCCCTTCCCCTTGTCGTTGCCCTTGTCGACCCGCACGACAACGCCTGGGGCTCCGGCGTCCACATCCTGCTGGGCGAGCTTTTCCAGCTGCGCCTTCTGGGCTGCCACCACGCTGGGCCGGCCGGCCGGGGTGTGGGCGGTGCCCTGAGCTGCCGCGGACGTCTCGCAGGCCACGAGCGTGCCCGTCAGCGCCGTGGCCAGGGCCAGCGTCAGGTAAGCCTGTCGAGCGGGCCGGGTGTGGGGAGCGTTCCGAAACACGAGGTGTCCTCCTGGACGTGAGGCCTGAGGCACGAGGCCTGAGGCACGAGGCATCAGGAACGGCACGGGAAACGGGTCGATCGACCGTGGTGTGTGAGGTCTGCCGCCCCGCGCTTTCCGACGGCTCAAGCCTCCCGGCCACGGGGACGCAGGACACGGGTGCTGAGCCCCCGCGATGGTGGACTCAACCCCAGTGCGCGGCCCCGGGCCGACTGGGCATCATCAGTTTCTGGCCAGCGATGGTGGCCTGGCGCCGGCCGCCCGGCCGACGCGGCACCGATGCACGGGCGCGACGCACGAGTGCGGGCGCGGCGTACGAACTCGGGCGCGACGCACGATGCAGGATGATGGAGCGCGATGACCTACTCCGACGAGCGCCAGACCCCCCGTGGCTCAGCGCAGTCGGGGGAACGTCCCGCGACCGGCGCCGCCCCGCACACCGGTCTGACCCCGCACGCGGGCCCTGCCCCGCGCGCCGGTCTCGGACTCCGTGCCGGTCTCGACCTGCGGGTGAGCCTGTTGGGCTGGTCACTGGTGCTGCTGCTCGGCGCGGTCCTGGGGTTCGGGCTGCTCACGCTCTGGACCACCTCGGTGCCACTCGTCGCGCTCGGGGCCGGCATTCCGCTGACCCTGCTGTCGACCGTTCTGGTGCGCTGGTTCGCCGGCCTGCACCGCCAGTGGGCGGCCGACCGGCTCGGTGAACCGGTGGCCCGGCCCTACGCACCGGCGCCTGACGGCGGTTGGCCGGTACGGCTGTGGGCGATCCTGCGGGACCCGGCGACCTGGCGGGACTGGGCCTGGCTGGTGGTCAACTCGATCACGGGCTGGTTCACGTACGGGTTGTCGTTCCTGTTCTTCGTCTGCGGCGTCTTCTACCTGAGTTATCCGCTGCTGTACGCGCTGACGCCTCCTGAGGTCTTCCGCACGCCGCTGGGCAACGGCTTTCGTCTGCACAGCGTCCAGGAGTCGTTCGCCCTGGTTCCGCTCGGCCCGGTGTTCTTCCTGCTCTGGTACACCACCGTCACGCGGTTGGCGAACCTCAACGCCCAGGTGATCCGCTCCCTGCTGGCACCCACCGCGCAGGCACAACTACGGGCCCGGGTCGCGCAGCTGGCCGCCTCGCGGGCCGAGACCGTCGACACCCAGGCGGGCGAGCTGCGCCGGATCGAACGGGACCTGCACGACGGCGCACAGGCCCGGCTGGTGTCGCTGGGCATGAGCCTGGGACTGGCCGAACAACTCCTGCCCGACGATCCGCAGGCCGTTCAGCGGCTGCTGGCCGAAGCCCGCGCGTCAACCGCCGGTGCCCTTGCCGAACTGCGGGACCTGGTACGCGGCATCCATCCGCCGGTGCTCGCGGACCGCGGCCTGGACGGCGCTCTGACGGCGCTGGCCCTGGCGAACCCGATACCGACGTCGGTGGTCACCCGCCTGCCCGGACGGTTGCCCGCGCCGGTCGAGTCCGCGGCGTACTTCGCCGTCGCTGAGGCCCTGACGAACGCCATCAAGCACGCCGAGGCCAGGCGCATCGAGATCAGTGTGGAGTTCACGCCCCATCCGGGCACGACGGCGGGGCTGCTGACGATGCGGGTGTCCGACGACGGCCGCGGGGGTGCCGGTTTTGACGGCGGCACCGGCCTGCGGGGCATCGCGCGCCGCCTGTCGGCCTTCGACGGCGCCCTGACCGCCGACAGTCCGCCCGGCGGACCCACCGAGATAAGGATGTCGCTGCCGTGCGCGTCGTCATAGCCGAAGACCTCGCCCTGCTCCGAGAGGGCCTGATCAGGATCCTCCAGGCCAACGGTTTCGAGGTCGTCGAAGCCGTCGACAACGGCCCTTCTCTCATCAGGGCGTTGACGACCCACCGGCCCGACGTCGCGGTCGTCGACGTGCGGCTGCCCCCGACCTTCACCGACGAGGGCCTGCGCGCCGTGATCGACGCACGCAAGCAGATCCCCGCCCTGCCCGTCATGGTGCTCTCGCAGTACGTCGAGCAGCTGTACGCCAGGGAACTGATGTCGGATCGCGCAGGGGCGGTGGGCTACCTGCTGAAGGACCGGGTGATGGACGTCGGTCAGTTCGTCGCCAACGTCCGTCAGGTCGCCGCCGGCAGTACGGTCATGGATCCCGACGTGGTCGGCGCCCTGCTGACCCACCGCTCGGGGGACCCCCTCCTGCTGGAGCTGACCCCGCGCGAGCACGAGGTGCTCTCTCTGATGGCCCAGGGCCGCACCAACGCCGCCATCGCCGCCCGGATGTTCGTCAGCGAGAAGACCGTCAGCAAGCACAGCTACCACATCTTCACCAAACTCGGACTGGAACCGTCCGAGGACGACAACCGCCGGATCCTGGCGGTACTCGCCTACTTGGAAGGCTGAAGCAGCACGGGTGTTCGGCGAGTTCACAGAAGGGGCGGGTTCAGCGGGTCCGGAACCCGGTGCGGCGGGCGCCGAACAGCGCCGCCTGTGTGTCGGGTGGCAGGTTTCCGAGTGTGACCAGGTGGGGGGCCTGGGACAGGGCCGCCGTCCTGGTCGCCTCCTTCGCGGACCAGACGGCCCGTACCGTGCCCTGTACGGCCGTGGTCGGGTACGACGCGATGACGTTCGCGCAGCGCACCGCGGCCGCGACGGCCTCGCCGGGGGCGGTGATCTCGGAGACCAGCCCCACCTCGTACGCGCGCCGGGCCGAGACGCGTTCGGCCGTTCCCATCAGCGCCATGCGCGCCACCTCGCCGAACGGCATCCGCTGCGCCAGATAGATCGACTCGTACGCGCTGACCATGCCGTACGTGGTGTGCGGGTCGAAGAACGTGGCAGTCTCGTCCGCGATCACGAACTCCGCCTCGCCGAGCAGGTAGAAGGCCCCGCCGCACGCCATGCCGTTCACGGCGGCGATCACCGGCTTCCACAGCCCGGCCGCCTTCGGGCCGACCGCGACGAGCGGATCGTCCAGCATGTACGGCGAGTCGGGCTGCGGCACCTCGGCGCCGCGGTCGAGGCCCGTCGAGAAAGCCCGCTCGCCCGCCCCGGTGAGGACGACCGCCCGTACGGAGTCGTCGAACCTGAAGTCCCGCCAGGCAGCGCTCAGTTGCGCCGCCGTGTCCAGGTCGATGGCGTTGAGCCGCTCCGGCCGGTCCAGGGTGACGAGCGCGACACCCGTGTCCTTGTCGACAGCGATCCGCAGGGTCATGGCCGCTCCAGCGTCCACCGGGGCAGCCGGATGCCGTCCCCGCCGTCCCCACCGCTGCCGCCGTCCCCGCCGCCTGTGAAGACCACCTGCACCTTCGCGCCGATCCGGATCCGCTCCGGCGCGACGGAGTTGAGCGGTGCGTCCGGCCCGCTGACGAGATTCCCCACGAGCCGGATGCGCGGCGCTTCCGCCAGCTCGACGACGATCACGTTGTACGGGGCCTGCGCCGCGTAGTCGGGGAGGAGTGGCGGATGCGGGAAGACGTACGACCAGACACGTCCCCTGCCGCTCATCCTCCGCCACTCGCTGTCGAAGGAGTGACAGTGCGGGCAGCAGGGCCGGGGCGGGAAACGGAGCTCGCCGCAGCCGGGCCCGGCGCAGGCCTGGACGCGCAGTTCGCCCTGGGCGGCGTACTCCCAGAAGGGGGCGCCGTCGTCGTCCACGACGGGTGTGAGCATGTGGGCTCCTCCTCAACTACGTCCCGATACAAAACGATCCAACCCGATCCAACGCGATACGTTCCGGCGGCCGTCAGTTCCTCAGGAGCAGGGCCGACGTCGGGACCCCCTCGCCCGCCGTGACCAGGCAGGTGGCGGCTCCCGGTACCTGCGCGGTGCTGGTCCCCCGGAGCTGCTTCACGCCCTCGTTGATGAGGTTGAAGCCGTGGACGTACGCCTCCGAGAGTCCGCCGCCGCTCGTGTTCAGCGGCAGCTGTCCGCCGATCTCCAGGGCGCCCCCTTCCGTGAACGCGCCGCCCTCGCCGCGCCCGCAGAAGCCGTAGCCCTCCAGGGAGAGCGGTATGAGGGGAGTGAACGCGTCGTAGATCTGGGCGACGTCGACGTCCTCCGGGGTGAAGTCGGCGTGCTTCCAGAGGTGGCGGGCGGCGGTCCAGGCGGGGCCGGTCAGCGGGTCGTCGTTCCAGTAGTTGACCATTCCGTGGTGCTGGGCGGGCAGGCCCTGGGCGGCGGAGTGCACGTACACGGGCCGTTGCCGGCAGTCGCGGGCCCGTTCGGCGGAGACGACGACGCAGGCCAGCGCCCCGTCCGTCTCCAGGCAGTTGTCGAAGAGGCAGAGGGGTTCGCTGATCCAGCGCGAGGTCATATACATGTCCCGGGTCAGCGGCCGCTCGTACATCATCGCCGCGGGGTTCTGGTTGGCCCGGTTCCGGCAGGCGAGGGCGACGTTGAAGAGGTGTTCCCGGGTCGCCCCGTACTCGTGCAGGTAGCGGCGGGTGAGCATGGCGATCTCGTCGGCGGGGCGGAGGAGGCCGAAGGGGCGGGTCCACTGGGCGGGGGTGGGGAGTTGGACGGCCGTGTTCTTCCACGGGCGCGGGCCGCTGCCGCGCTTGCGGGACCGCCAGGCGACCCCTACCGTCGCCTGGCCGGTGGCCACCGCGGACGCCAGATGCGCGACGGTGGCGCACGAACCGCCGCCCCCGAAGCCGACCTTGCTGAAGAAGCTGAGGTCGCCGAATCCGACGGCCTTGGCGACCTCCACCTCGTCGGTCTCCTCCATGGTGTAGGAGGCGAGCGCGTCGACCTCGGCCGGGGAGATTCCCGCGTCGTCGAGGGCGGCGAGGATCGCGCGGCACGCCAACGCCTTCTCGCTGTGGGGGAGTTGTTTGGCGAAAGGGGTCTGTCCGATCCCGACGAGGGCGGTGGCGTCCTTGAGCCCCGCCACCCCGGTGCCCGCCCCTATGCCTACTTGTGCGCCTGCCCCTGCGCCTGTCCCTGCGCCTGTCCGTGCCATGGGCACACCTCCACCCTGGTCCGCCGATGCTGACAGGGCGTCAGGCTACAGCTAATCTGACGGGTAGTCAGCTACTGCTGGGGAGGCTTGCTGTGCGCGGTGACTTGGAGTGGGGCACGATCCCGGGGCTCGTGCGGGCGGCGGCCGAGCGGTACGCGGACGTGGAGGCGGTCGTCGAGGGCCGCACGCGTGTCACGTACGCGGAGCTGGGCGCCCGGGTGGAACGCGCGGCGGCGGCCTGCGTCGCGAACGGCGTGGAACCCGGCGACCGGGTGGCCGTCTGGGCGCCCAACACCCTGGACTGGATCGTGTCCTCCCTGGGCGCGGTCTCGGCGGGCGCGGTCCTCGTCCCGCTGAACACGCGCTTCAAGGGGGCGGAGGCGGCGTACGTCCTGTCCCGGAGCCGGACGAAGCTCCTGTTCGTGACGGGGACGTTCCTGGGGACGTCGTACGTGGCGTCCCTGCGACGGGCCTGCGCCGAGGTCTCCTCCGAGGGGGCCTCCGGGGAGACCTCCGAGGGGGCCTCCGGGGGGTCGGCCGGTGTGGGCCCCCTCCCGGGTCTCCCGCAGCTGGAGCAGGTGGTGGTCCTGTCCGACGACGCCCCGGCCGACTTCCGCACCTGGAAGGACTTCCTGGCGAGCGGGGACAAGGTCGAGGCTGCTCAGGTGCGGGAACGGGCCTCGTCGCTGGACCCGTCCGCACCCTCGGACATCATCTTCACCTCGGGCACGACGGGCCGCCCCAAGGGCGCCGTGATCACCCACGCGCAGACCCTGCGGGCGTACGGCGTGTGGTGCGAACTGGCGGGCCTGCGCGAGGGGGACCGCTATCTGATCGTGAACCCCTTCTTCCACACCTTCGGTTACAAGGCGGGCGTGATCGCCTGCCTGATGCGGGGCGCGACGATGATCCCGCAGCCGGTGTTCAACGTGGACACGGTCCTGGCGAACGTGGCCTCGGAACGTATCTCGGTACTCCCCGGCCCGCCCACCCTCCACCAGTCCCTCCTGGACCACCCGAACCGTGACACGTACGACCTCTCGGCCCTGCGCCTGGTGGTGACGGGCGCGGCGGTCGTGCCCCTGCGTCTGGTGGAGCGGCTGCGGGCGGAACTGGGCGTGGGTACGGTCCTCACCGCCTACGGCCTCTCCGAGGCGAGCGGGATCGTCTCGATGTGCCGCAGGGGCGACGAGCCGGCCGTGATCGCGTCCACGTCGGGCCGGGCGATCCCCGGCACCGAGGTGAAGGTGGTGGACGCCAGGGGCGAAACGGTCGCCCCGGGCTCTCCCGGCGAGGTCCTGGTCCGCGGCTTCAACATCATGCGCGGCTACTACGAGGACGCCCCGGCCACCTCGGAGGCGATGACTCCGGACGGCTGGCTCCGCACCGGCGACATCGGCGTCCTGGACGACGCCGGCAACCTCCGCATCACCGACCGCATCAAGGACATGTTCATCGTCGGCGGCTTCAACGCGTACCCGGCGGAGATAGAGCAACTCCTGGGCCTGCACCCGGACATCGCGGACGTGGCGGTGGTGGGCGTCCCCGACGCGCGGCTCGGCGAGGTCGGCAAGGCGTACGTCGTACGACGGCCGGGCGTGCCGCTCACCGGCGACGACCTGATCGCCTGGGCCCGCCGCGAGATGGCGAACTACAAGGTCCCGAGGGCGGTGGAGTTCGTCGGCGAGCTGCCGCGCAACGCGAGCGGGAAGGTGGTCAAGGGAGAGCTGCGGAGACGGTGAGGTCCCACGCGGGTATCTTGTCGCGGGGGTTGAAGGTGACAGGGTCGGGCGGACGCAGTCTCAGCCGGGGGAACCGTGGTGCGCGTGCTCAAGTCGGTAGTCCCAGTCCTGGCCCTCGTCCTGGTGGCGGTGGTGGTGACGGCGGGGTGTTCCTCGTCCGAGGGCAAGGACGAGCAGCGGCTGACCGCGCAGCGGGAGGCCTACTGCACGCAGCTGGGGGCATGGCAGAAGGCGCGGAACGCGGCGGACACGGGCGCGGAGACGGGCACCGAGACGGACACGCCGGAGTCGTCCGGGTACGACGAGATCGGGGCCGTCGCTGAAAACGCCTTCCTCGCGATGCGACCGCTCAGGGACGAGACCGTCGGCGGAGGCCGCACCTTGGCGGATGCGACGACGGCAGCGATGAACAACAGCGACTCCGACGCGGAGGGGTGCATCGTGCGGTACTGCGACGACGCCGGCTTCGAGACACTGACCCGCTAGTGCTGTGACCGCATAGGTTCCGCCGGGTTGGTGGTCGTGGCGGTTGGCTCGGTCCGCTCTCACCGAGGTACGGGCACGGCATTCAGACTGACCTCGGCTCAAGTCGATTCGCGCCTATGACCGCAGCGTGCTGTCCCAGCGCCATGTGGTGAGACGAGGGTGCCCGGGCAGTTCGGCGCGCCCGGTGGCCCACAACAGGGTGAGCCAGGCATCTGCGCCAGCCGGGGCTTCTGGGAACAGACGGGTGAGCACTCGCGAGCAGAGAGCGGACGGCGGGGTCCAGGTAAGCCCGAAGCCTTCCGCCACATCGTGCGTGTGCACCAGCGTCTCCACCACCCCCATTGCCGCGAAGCCCTCGGGGTCTGACACCCCGGAGGCGTGGTGGGCGCGGACCTGGGGCGGCGTCGTACGCACCATGGCGACCAGCAGCGCGCCACACGCCTCCAGCACCTGCACCAGGCCGACCGGACCCGCGTTTCGGTCCGCGAAGAGGAAGTTCGCAGGTCCGCCCGGCCTCTTCTCGCTCAACGCGAAGGGCACATGGGTGTCCAGCGGCGGGCTCTGCGGCCCCAGCTGGACGGCGTAGTAGAACAGGTCGTCGGCGAGGTGCTCGACGGTCTCCCAGCAGTCCCACTCCAGCGAACCGGCCTTACCATCCCACCCCGCCGCGGGTGCCTCACGAAGGACGCCCACGGCGAGCCGCACAGCAAGGTCGACGTCGTCCGCGGTGACGGGAGACAATACTGAGCCGGTTTCGACTGGCGGTGACATGGCGGCACCGTATCGCGATTGGGGCGGCCCCAGTCGGGTAGCCGGGGTACGTTGCCGTACCCCGGCCCCCTCAGAACCGGACGTGCGGGTCGTCCCCGCATCCGGCTCAAGCGGGCCCCAAGAGTCG
>NZ_JBEZJY010000065.1:0-39411 GCF_040651415.1 Streptomyces sp. NPDC048484 | reverse complement strand
CTGGCGTTGATTTTTGGCACGCTGTTGAGTTCTCAAGGAACGGACGCTTCCTTTGTACTCACCCTCTCGGGCTTTCCTCCGGGCGCTTCCCTTCGTGTTTCCAACCTTACCAGATCCGTTTCCCGTTCCGTTTCCGGTCGGAATTCATTTCCAGTGGCCAGTTGGTAGGCCTTTGCCTATTCGATTGCCTAGTGGCTTTCTTTCGGCGAGTCCGACTTTATCAGAAGTTTTCGACCGGCCTGACCGGCCACTCAATTCTGATTTGTCGAGAGGCGCTTCACCGGATTCGAATTCCAGGAAGCTCACAGAGACTAACTGCCGCCACCGAGCTTGTCCAACTCTAGGCAACTGTTCGAATCTACCTCCCCACACGTCCCGTGTCAACGGTTTTTGTGGGGCAAAGAGGAGACTAGCAGCCTGGCCGGTGTGCCTGCACATCAGGCCGCGGTCGGTACGGAGGCGCTGCGCTCGGCCTCCTCGACGTCGCCCGTCTCGCCGGCCCGCGCCGCACGACCGCCCAGGACGTAGACGTATGCGAGGAAGAGCAGTTCGGCGGCTATGCCTATGCCGATGCGGGCCCAGGTCGGCAGACCGGACGGGGTGACGAAGCCTTCGATGGCACCGGAGACGAAGAGGACCAGGGCGAGGCCTATCGCCATACCCAGGGCGGCCCGTCCCTCCTCGGCGAGGGCCGCACGACGGGTACGCGGGCCCGGGTCGATGACGGTCCAGCCGAGGCGCAGCCCGGTGCCGGCCGCCACGAAGACGGCGGTCAGCTCCAGGAGGCCGTGCGGGAGGATCAGGCCGAGGAAGGTGTCGAGGCGGCCCGCCGAGGACATCAGGCCGAGGCCCACGCCCACGTTGAGCATGTTCTGGAAGAGGATCCAGACGACCGGCAGGCACAGGAACCCGCCGAGTACCAGGCACATCGCGGCCGCCTGGGCGTTGTTCGTCCATACCTGGGCTGCGAAGGACGCCGCGGGGTGGCTCGAGTAGTACGTCTCGTACTGGCCGCCGGGACGCGTGAGTTCCCGCAGCTCGCTGGGGGCCGCGATCGAGGACTGGACCTCGGGATGTGTTCCGATCCACCACCCCAGGAGGACGGCGAGCGCCGTTGACAGCAGCGCGGTCGGGACCCACCAGTGTCGTGATCGGTAGACCGCGGCCGGGAAGCCGTGCGTGAGGAAGCGGGTGACATCGCGCCAGGAAGCACGGCGGGTGCCTGTCACAGCGCTGCGCGCGCGGGCCACCAGTTGGCTGAGACGGCCGGTGAGCTGGGGGTCCGGGGCGCTGGACTGGATCAGGGAGAGATGAGTCGCCGTGCGTTGGTACAGGGCGACGAGTTCGTCGGCCTCCGCGCCGGTGAGGCGGCGCCGGCGGCTGAGGAGCGCGTCGAGCCGGTCCCACTCCGCGCGGTGGGAGGACACGAAGATGTCGAGGTCCATCGGGTTGGCTGCTCCTCGGCTGCTCGTCGTGTGGTCAGCTTGTCGCACTGCGGCGCGATGTGCCTCAGCTTGGCAGACTGGCTGTTCTCAAGGCAGTTCGGGGAAGGACGGCGGGCGTGAGTGAGCTTGTGACGGGCGAGGCGGTGGCGCTGGAGCTGCGGCCCGCGAAGCTGCCGAGTCGAGTGCTGGCCGTGGTACTCGATCTGGTGGTGTGGGTGACCGCGTATGTCGCCGTGCTGATTGCCCTGGCCCTGTCCACGGCCGCTCTCGATGAGGCGGCTCAGGCAGCCGTGTCCATCGCGGCGTTCCTTCTTCTGCTGGTCGGCGGGCCGATCGCGGTGGAGACGCTCAGTCACGGGCGTTCGCTCGGGAAGCTGGCGTGCGGGCTGCGGGTGGTGCGGGACGACGGCGGGCCCATCAGGTTCCGGCACGCGCTGGTGCGTGGGGCGGTCGGTGTGGTCGAGATCCTGATGACGTTCGGGGTCGTGGCGTGCGTCGCGTCTCTCGTGTCGGCGCGGGGACGGCGGCTCGGTGACGTGTTCGCGGGGACCCTGGTCGTGCGGGAACGGATTCCCGCCGGGCGTACGCCCTTTGTCCCTCCGCCGCCGCCATGGCTGTCGGGGAGGTTCTCCGGCCTTGATCTGTCCGGGGTTCCGGACGGTCTGTGGCTGGCCGTGCGGCAGTACCTGACGCGGATACAGCAGCTGGATCCGCAGGTCGGCCGGGCGATGGCGGAGCGGCTCGCGGCCGATGTCGCCGAGCGCACCGGGACCCCGGCGCCGCACGGAGTTCCGCCGGCGGCGTTTCTGGCGGCCGTGATGCAGGAGCGGCAGGCGCGGGAGGCGCGTCGGGCGTTCAGTGGCGGGGCTCCCGGCGGTGGCCCCGGCGGGTATCCGGGTGGGGGCGGGCCGGGCATGCCGTACGGCGCGGTTCAGCCGCAGGGGCCGATCGCGATCCAGGGCCAGGCTCCGATCTCCGGACCGATCCAGGGACCGGCTCAGGGGGCGGTCCCCGGTGCGGTCCAGGGCGCGGTCCACCCAGTGGTTGCCCAGCCTCCCGGGCCCTCGGTGGCCCCTGTGACCTCCCCGGTCCCGCCGGCTGTGCGGGAGGCCGACGCGGAGCCTCCCACCACCGGCTTCGCCCCGCCTGCCTGATCTCGGACCCCGCGCGGCACCGTCGTCAGGCGAAGGCCGACGGCGGTGATTCGAGGTCCTCCAGCTCGATACCGGGCGCGGAGAGCACCACGTCGCCGGACAGGTGCACGGTGTGCTGCTCGCCGGTGTCCAGGGCTGTGACCTGGTATTCCTCCACGGTCAAGGGGCCGTTGTCAGTGGCGTGTGTTTCTCTCGTGAGCAGAGCCCAGGACTGGTCGAGGGTGCGCGGGGCGAGGACCGGGTCCGTGAAGGCGACGAGGCGTACACGCGTGGCGGAGGCATCGGGGGTGAGGCTCAGCAGACGTGCGGTGGCGATGAGGAATGCGGGGGACGAGCCGGTGAAGGCGTGAGCGCGGACATTGCCTTCGGTGGCGTGATCTCCCGTGGGGTCGGTGCGGACCCAGGTGACGCCGTCGAGGGCGGCGCCTCGGACCTGCCAGCCCGACGCGTGGAGTTCGAGGCGGATGAGGCGGCCGCGGTCGTCGACGGCGAGGTCGACCGAACCGGCGGCTGAGCCGGCCTGGAGGGCGCCCCCGGGGCCTGTGCCGGAGGGGGTGGTCAGTTGGGAGACATAGCGCCAGCCGGACGGGCCGGGCGCGCAGTGGAACTGTTCCTCGGCGAGGGGGGTGTGGTCGTGCGGGTCATGGAGCGAATATCGGCCGCGGGGCATGGTGGCTCGGGTCCTCGTAGGGGGCAGGCCCCCACCGGTGAGGGCGAGGGCCTGCTGACAACCGTCTGGTGAGCGCCGGGCTCAGTAGCGGTACTGGTCCGACTTGTACGGGCCTTCGACCGGGACACCGATGTACGAGGCCTGCTCGGGACGGAGCGTCGTGAGCTTCACGCCGAGCGCGTCGAGGTGGAGGCGGGCGACCCTCTCGTCGAGGTGCTTGGGCAGCACGTAGACGTCGGTCGGGTACTCCTCGGGCTTGGTGAACAGCTCGATCTGGGCCAGCGTCTGGTCCGCGAACGAGTTGGACATCACGAACGACGGGTGGCCGGTCGCGTTGCCCAGGTTCAGCAGGCGGCCCTCGGAGAGGACGATGAGCACCTTGCCGTCGGGGAACTTCCAGGTGTGGACCTGCGGCTTGACCTCGTCCTTGACGATGCCGGGGATCTGCGCGAGGCCGAGCATGTCGATCTCGTTGTCGAAGTGGCCGATGTTGCCCACGATCGCCTGGTGCTTCATCTTGGCCATGTCCGAGGCCATGATGATGTCCTTGTTGCCGGTCGTGGTGACGAAGATGTCGGCCTTGTCGACGACCTCGTCGAGGGTCGTGACCTGGTATCCGTCCATCGCCGCCTGCAGTGCGCAGATCGGGTCGATCTCGGTGACGATCACGCGGGCGCCCTGGCCGCGCAGGGACTCCGCGCAGCCCTTGCCCACGTCGCCGTAGCCGAGGACGACGGCGGTCTTGCCGCCGATGAGGACGTCGGTGGCGCGGTTGATGCCGTCGATCAGGGAGTGGCGGCAGCCGTACTTGTTGTCGAACTTCGACTTGGTGACGGCGTCGTTCACGTTGATCGCCGGGAACAGGAGGGTGCCGTCGCGGTGCATCTCGTAGAGACGGTGGACGCCGGTCGTGGTCTCCTCGGTCACGCCGCGGATCTCCGAGGCGAGCCGCGTCCACTTCTGCGAGCCGCCCGAGATCGTCCGGTTGAGGACTTCCAGGACCACACGGTGCTCTTCGTTCTCGGCGGTGTCGACGGACGGGGCCTTGCCGTCCTTCTCGTACTCGACGCCCTTGTGGACGAGCATCGTGGCGTCGCCGCCGTCGTCCAGGATCATGTTCGGGCCGCCGGTGGGGCTGTTCGGCCAGGTCAGCGCCTGCTCCGTGCACCACCAGTACTCCTCCAGGCTCTCGCCCTTCCAGGCGAAGACCGGGATGCCCTGGGGGTTGTCGGGCGTGCCGTTCGGGCCGACCGCGATGGCGGCTGCGGCGTGGTCCTGGGTGGAGAAGATGTTGCAGGAGGCCCATCGGACATCGGCGCCCAGGGCGGTCAGGGTCTCGATGAGTACGGCGGTCTGCACGGTCATGTGCAGGGAACCGGTGACACGGGCGCCGGCGAGGGGCTGCGCCTCCGCGTACTCCCTGCGGATCGCCATCAGACCGGGCATCTCGTGCTCGGCGAGGGTGATCTCCTTGCGGCCGAAGCTGGCCAGGGAAAGGTCGGCGACCTTGTAGTCCTGCCGGTTGTCGACAGTGGTCATACGAGCTGCTCCTCGGGTTGGGACGGGGCCGGGGTTCGGCTGGTCTGCGCGGCGGCGGGCACGGTGAGCGCCCCACGGGGCACACGAATGCCCGGTGCCTTGCGCAGCGCAGTCCGTCGGAGGCCCTCTCTCCCACGGTCGGTCCGCCTGGACCGCCCGACCGCCATCAGCAGCGACGTCTGGCTCGGTTACGAACTTACACCGATCGGCGCAGTGGGCCCCAGTCCGCCCGCGAACAGATCAAGCGGATTTCAAGGTAACGAGAGAGGAGGGACAAGGAGCAACAATCCTTTGCATTATGGGGCATTTGGACTTTTGGTCCTGTCCGGGGGCTGTTGCAGGATGCCGGAGATCGGGAACATGTGCGCGACCTCGCGGACCGCGATCCCCCACGACGACAGAACGCGCTCCCGCATGACAAAGGCGTTAGGAGATCCACGTGACCAGTCCGGCCGGCCTTCCCCCCACGGGTGGCGGCACCGGCGAGCAGCAACGAACGAGGCTGCTCGCGGTGACCGCGTGCCCCACCGGCATAGCGCACACCTACATGGCGGCCGAGAAGCTCTCGCAGACCGCGGAGCGGCTCGGCATCGACATGAAGGTGGAGACCCAGGGCTCGATCGGGGCCGAGAACGTACTCACTGACAACGATGTCGCAGCCGCGGACGGCGTGATCATCGCGGCCGACAAGGACGTGGACCTGAGCCGGTTCGCCGGAAAGCGGATCGTGAAGGTCGGGGTCGCCGAGGGAATCCGCCATCCCGAGCGGCTGATCGAGCAGGTGCGGACCGCGCCCGTCCACGGCGGGGGCACCACGGCCGGTTCCGGCGCCGGAGCGGCCGGGTCCGCGGGCGGCGGCGGAGGTGGCGGCGGCAAGGAGCGGGGAGTCGCGTACAAGGCGCTGATGAACGGCGTCAGTTACATGATCCCGTTCGTGGTGGTCGGCGGGCTGCTGATCGCGATCTCGCTCTCGCTCGGCGGACACACCGATCCGTCCGGCGGGCTGGTCATCCCGAAGGGCTCCTTCTGGATGGACGTCAACAACATCGGCGTCATCGGGTTCCAGCTGATGGTGCCGATCCTGTCCGGCTATATCGCGTACGCGATCGGGGACCGGCCCGCGCTGGTGCCCGGCATGATCGGCGGGTGGATCGCCAACACCGGTTCGCTGTACGACTCCGAGGCGGGCGCGGGCTTCATCGGGGCGATCGTGACCGGGTTCCTCGCCGGTTATCTGGTGCTGTGGATCAAGAAGGTCGAGGTCCCGAAGTTCGTCCGGCCGATCATGCCGATCATCGTGATCCCGATCGTGGCGACGACGGCGCTCGGACTCTTCTTCGTCTACGTGATCGGCAAGCCCATCTCCTGGGTCTTCGAGCATCTGACGGACTGGCTCGGCGGGATGACCGGCACCAGTGCCGTGCTGCTCGGCGCGATCCTGGGCCTGATGATCGCGTTCGACATGGGCGGGCCGGTCAACAAGACGGCGTTCCTGTTCGGTACGGGGCTCATCGCGACCGGCAACCAGGAGGTCATGGGCATGTGCGCCGCCGCGATTCCGGTGATGCCGCTCGGGCAGGGAGTCGCCACACTCATTCGCAGGCGGCTCTACACGGAGCAGGAGCGCGAGACGGGTCTCGCCTCGCTGTTCATGGGGCTGTTCGGGATTTCCGAGGGTGCCATTCCGTTCGCCGCGGCCCGGCCCGCGCAGGTCATCCCCGCCAACATGCTGGGCGGCGCGGTGGCCGGCGCGGTCGCTGGTCTTGCCGGGGTCGAGGACGCGGTGCCGCACGGCGGGCCGATCGTGGCGGTGCTGGGCGCCGTGCACGGCGTACCGATGTTCTTCGTGGCCGTGGCCCTCGGGACCGCGGTGACCGCGCTGACGACGGTGGCGCTCGTCGATGTCGGCGAGCGGAGGCGAACGAAGCAGATGGAGCAGATGGAGCAGATGGAGTCGACGAAGCAGTCGTCGGCCGGTGGCCGGGCGACGGCCGAGGGAGCGGCAGCAACCGCAGGTCCGGCGCCGCGGTCCGCAGTCGCGGTCGCCGAGGTGGGTGCGGGTGCGGCCACCACTGCCACGAGTGGGCGTACGGGCCCCGGCTCCGAGCCGGGGGTTTCCGCCGGCAGCTCGGCCGACGGTGAAGTGCTCTCCGGGTACCTCGGCGCCCGGACGGTGAAGGTTCGGCTCGCCGCCGGTGGCAAGGAAGCCGCGATCCGGGAGATGGCCGGGTTGCTGGCGGCCACCGGTAAAGTCACGGATGTCGAGGAGTTGGTGCGGACGGCGCTGCGGCGCGAGGAGCAGGGCACGACCGGGCTCGGCGAGGAGATCGCGATCCCGCATGCCAAGACCGATGCGGTGACCGCGCCGGTCGTGGGGTTCGCGCGGTCGGACGAGGGTGTCGAGTGGGGCTCGCTCGACGGTACGAAGGCCAAACTGCTCTTCATGATCGCCGTACCGGAGGCCGCCGCGGGCGACGAGCATCTGCGCATTCTGGCGCTGCTGTCCAGGAAGCTGATGGACACGGGGTTCCGTGAGCGGCTGATGACGGCCCCCGACGAGGCCGCGGTTCTCGACGTACTGCGCGAGATCCGGTAGCCACGCGGCAGCTGAGATCCTGTGTCCGAGCGGACATGGCCGGGGCCCGCCGAACTGTTCGGCGGGCCCCGGCCATGCACGGATCGCGTACAGGTCGCGTACGGGTCGCGTACGGAGATCAGTGTTCAGCGGTCAGTGTTCGGCGGTCGGTACCGGGCCACCCGGTGAGGCCTGCGGTTCCGCGCCCTTCGCTGCCTCGGCCTGGTTGTAGATGTCGGGCTCCAGGTAGATGACGCGGGCGATCGGGACGGCCTCGCGGATGCGGGACTCGGCGGCGTTGATCGCCGAGGCGACCTCGGAGGCCGTGTCGTCGTGCTGGACCGCGATCTTGGCGGCGACCAGCAGCTCCTCGGGGCCGAGGTGGAGCGTGCGCATGTGGATGATGCCGGTGACCGTGTCGCCGTCGACGATCGCGGCCTCGATCTTCCGGACCTCTTCGAGGCCGGCGGCCTCGCCCAGGAGCAGCGACTTGGTCTCGACGGCCAGGATGATCGCGATGACGATGAGCAGGATGCCGATGCAGAGGGTGCCGATGCCGTCCCAGACGCCTTCGCCCGTGGCCAGGGCCAGGCTGACGCCGCCGAGCGCGAGGACCAGACCGACCAGCGCGCCCAGGTCCTCAAGGAGGACGACCGGCAGCTCGGGCGCCTTGGCGTGGCGTACGAAGTCCTTCCAGGACTGCTTGCCGCGAGTGTGGTTGGACTCCTTGATGGCCGTCCAGAAGGAGAAGGACTCGGCGATGATCGCGAAGACGAGGACGCCCACCGGCCAGTACCAGTGCTCGATCTCGTGCGGGTGCTTGATCTTCTCGTAGCCCTCGTAGATCGCGAACATGCCGCCGACCGAGAAGAGGACGATCGAGACGAGGAAGGCGTAGATGTACCGCTCGCGGCCGTAGCCGAAGGGGTGTTGGGGGGTCGCCTCGCGCTGGGCCTTCTTGCCGCCGAGGAGCAGCAGGCCCTGGTTGCCCGAGTCGGCGAGCGAGTGCACGGACTCGGCGAGCATCGACGACGAACCGCTGAAGAGGAACGCCACGAACTTCGCTACCGCGATCGCGAGGTTGGCGGCGAGTGCCGCCACGATCGCCTTGGTGCCGCCTGACGCGCTCATGTGTTCCCGATGTCCCTTCGTCTGCCACTCGTCTGCCCGCTCGGCAGCCGCTTGGCTGCCACCCGGCCGCGGTCCGGCCACCGCCGGCCGTCGCCCGGCTGCCGTCCCGCGCTTTGCCTGCCCTTTGCGGTGGGTCATTGTTACAGCCCGGGCCCACCGCGGAGTGCCAGGCCGCCACAGTGACTCCCTCAGACGACGACCGTGGCCCGGAAAATCGTCCCGCTCCCGGACACTTCCACCTTTTCTCCGGCCGGTACGAAGACGGAACCACCGGGGACGAGCGAGTGGTCGCCCGTCCGTACGGAGCCCGCGGTGCACAGCAGGATCTGCGGGGTGCGGCGAGTGAGGTCGTGGGCGGGGCCGCCCGCCGGGAGGACGTACCGGGAGAGGCGGAACTCGTCGATGGGGGTCTCGTAGACCTCCTCGCCGTCCGGGGACGCCTCGGGGCGCAGTACGCCCGGGTCGCCCGCCTCGAAGCGGACGATACGCAGGAGTTCGGGGACGTCGACGTGCTTGGGGGTGAGTCCGCAGCGCAGCACGTTGTCGGAGTTGGCCATGATCTCGACGCCGAGGCCGTTCAGATACGCGTGCGGCACGCCGGCGCCGAGGAACAGGGCCTCGCCGGGCTGCAGTTGTACGTGATTCAGGAGCATCGCGGCGATGACACCCGGGTCGCCCGGGTAGTGGTGGGCGATACCGGCGTACGGGGCGTGGGCTCCGCCGAGCCGGGCGCAGGCCGCGGCGGCCTCGGTGACCGTGGTGGCCATCAGCTCGGGGTCCGCGGTCAGTACGGCGGTCAGCACCTCACGCAGCGCGGCCTCTTCGGGGTGGGCGTGCAGCAGGTCGACGTACGGCTTGAGGGAGTCGACCTCCAGGGCCGAGAGCAGCCCGGCCGCCTCCAGCGGCGCGCGGAATCCGCACAGGCCGTCGAACTCCGTGAGCGCACAGATCAGTTCGGGCTTGTGGTTGGCGTCCTTGTAGTTGCGGTGCGGTGCGTCGATCGGGACGCCGCGGCGCTCCTCGTCCTCGTATCCCTCCTTGGCCTGGATCAGGTCGGGGTGCACCTGGAGGGAGAGGGGGGCGCCCGCGGCGAGGATCTTCAGCAGGAACGGGAGGCGCGGGCCGAACCGGGCGACCGCCTCGGTGCCCAGTTCACGCTCGGGGTCCGCGTCGATCACCTCGGTGAGGGGGCCGCGGGGGGTGAGCGAGGGCGCGCCCGGGTGGGCGCCCATCCACATCTCGGCCTGCGGCTCGCCGGTCGGCTCGGCGCCGAGGAGCCGCGGGATGGCCGTGGTGGAGCCCCAGGCGTAGGGGCGGAGGGTGTTGTCGAGGCGGTCCATGCTCTGTCTTCTTCTCCGTACGTGTGCCGACTGGTACGCGTGCTGTTTCGACAGGTCCTGCGGGTTCTGCGGGCTCTGGTCAGGAGGCGTGGCTCAAGATCAGGCCGTCGAGGCGAGCGCCAGGTAAACGGCGGCGAAATCCGTGGTGGCGATCAGTTCGGCGAGTGTTTCCAGGTCGCCGCCCTCCTCCGGTTCGAGTTCGCTGATCGCCGTGTCGTGGCCGAGGGCCAGCTCGCGGGCGGCGGGCGCGGCGGTGCGGCCTCCCGCCGGGCGGTCGCGCAGCAGGACCACGCGCGCGTGGAGGACCTGTGCCTGCTCGACCCGGTCGCGGAAGAAGTCCTCGGGGTCCGCGCCCGCCGCCAGGGTGCCCGCGAGGAGCACGCTGTGCGAGGCCAGCGCCTCGGGCAGCTCGGCGGTCAGCGCGGGACGTCCCGCGAGCTCGGCCAGGGCGGCGACGAAACGGCGGCCCGCGGGGCCCGCGGAATCGCCCTCGGTCCAGACCACCGGAAGTGCCTCGGCCAGCTCGACGGCGAGCGTCTTGGCGGGATTGCTGTAGGTCGCGATGGCGGGGCCGCAGCGCTCGGCCACCTGGTCGAGACGGTCGGCGACCTTCTGCAGGGCTTCGGGCGGGGCCGCCAGGAGGCCGGTGCGGTCGAGCAGCGCGAGCAGCGGGGTGAGCAGCGCCCACAGCGAGCCGGGGGCCGAGGCGGCGGCCGGGGCCTGCGGCTCGTAGGGTGCGGTCGCCATCGGCACGCAGAGTCCGTGGGTGCCGGCGACCGTCTCGGTCAGCGGGGCTCGGGGCGGGCAGACGGCGACGACGGTGAGGCCTCGCCGGTAGGCCTGCTCGACGAGGAGCGAGAGGCCGGGCTCGCTGCCGTCCGGTGTCGCGATCAGGAGCAGGTCGACGGGGCCGGCCCAGCCCGGCAGTTCCCAGAGCAGTGCGCCCGCGGCGGGGGCCACCCCGCGGGGGGTGAGCCGGGTGACGGGGCAGGCGGCGCCGGCGAGCGACCCGAGCAGGTCGGCGACGCAGGTGGCGGCCAGGCCGGGGCCCGCGGTCAGGATGGCGCGAGGACGGCCGTCGGGCTTGAGCTCGGCGATCCCGGCCTCGTTGGCGTGTCGAACGGCCGTGCGGACGCGGGCGCCCGCCTCGGCGGCGCCGCGGAGCAGTTCCCGCCGGTCCGCGCCGGCCAGCGCCTCCTGGTCGTCGAGGAGTGATTCGTCGAACATGGCGGGCAGCCTCCGGACACCTGGCGTCACCTGGCGGGGTCGCTTCTTCGTCAGTGCTACGGGAAGTGCTTGGCCTACGCGGGGCGGCGGGCCTCGTCGACCAGGAGGACCGGGATGTCGTCCCGGACGGGGTACGCCAGGCCGCAGTCCTGGCCGGTGCAGAGCAGCTCGGCCTCCTGCTCCTTGAGGGGGGCGTGGCAGGCCGGGCAGGCGAGGATCTCCAGGAGGCCGGCTTCGAGCGGCATGTCAGGTCCCTTCGGGGGCGGGGTTCAGCGACGTATCGCGACGGTCGGCGGGGTGGGGCGAGGTCTTGCGGTGATGTGTGTGGCCTGGTTGGCCTGGTCAGGGTACCGCCGTGGCGGGCTGGGCGCCGGGGGTGTTCGCCCCCGCCGCCCCTTCCCGTCCCGTTCCTGGGGGCTGCGCCCCCAGCCCCCCTTGTCGGCCTGGACGGCCTGGACGGCCTCGTCCTCAAACGCCGGACGGGCTGAAAGACAAACCCACGGACGGGCTGGAAAAGATCAGCTTCTGATGATCGTCAGTACCTCGTCGCGGACCTTTGCCATCGTCGTCTCGTCGCGGGCCTCCGCGTTCAGGCGGAGGAGGGGCTCCGTGTTCGAGGGGCGGACGTTGAACCACCAGTCGGCGGCGGTGACGGTGAGGCCGTCGAGCTCGTCGAGAGTGACGCCCTCCCGGCCCTCGTACGCCGTCCTGATCGCGGCGAGGCGGGCTGTCTGGTCGTCGACCGTGGAGTTGATCTCGCCGGAGCCGGCGTAGCGGTCGTACTGGGCGACGAGGGCGGAGAGCGTGCCCTCCTGGCCGCCGAGGGCGGCGAGGACGTGCAGGGCGGCGAGCATGCCCGTGTCGGCGTTCCAGAAGTCCTTGAAGTAGTAGTGCGCGGAGTGCTCGCCGCCGAAGATCGCACCGGAGGTGGCCATCTCGGCCTTGATGAAGGAGTGGCCCACCCGGGTGCGTACCGGCGTGCCGCCGTTCTCGCGGACGACCTCCGGGACCGACCAGGAGGTGATCAGGTTGTGGATGACCGTGCCCTTGCCGCCGTGCCTGGCCAGCTCGCGGGCGGCGACCAGGGCCGTGATCGCGGACGGGGAGACCGGCTCGCCGCGCTCGTCGACGACGAAGCAGCGGTCGGCGTCGCCGTCGAAGGCGATACCGAGGTCGGCGGCCTCCTCGCGGACGCGCTTCTGGAGGTCGACGATGTTCGCCGGGTCCAGCGGGTTCGCCTCGTGGTTCGGGAACGTGCCGTCCAGCTCGAAGTACATCGGGACGAGTTCGAGGGGCAGGCCCTCGAAGACGGTCGGGACGGTGTGCCCGCCCATGCCGTTGCCCGCGTCCACCACGACCTTCAGGGGGCGGATCGAGGTCAGGTCGACGAGGCCGCGCAGGTGCGCCGCGTAGTCCTCCAGCGTGTCCCGCTGGGTGATCGTGCCCGGCGTCGCGTCCGAGGACGGGGCTCCCGAGTCGATCCAGGACTCGACGAGCCGGCGGATGTCGGTGAGGCCGGTGTCCTGGCCGACGGGGGTGGCGCCCGCCCGGCACATCTTGATGCCGTTGTAGCGGGCCGGGTTGTGCGAGGCCGTGAACATCGCGCCCGCGAGGTCGAAGGCCCCCGACCCGTAGTACAGCTGGTCCGTTGAGCAGAGCCCGATCTCGGTCACGTCGACGCCGCGCGCCGCCGCCCCGCGCGCGAAGGCCCTGGACAGACCGGGGGACGAGGGGCGCATGTCGTGCCCGGTCACGATCGCGTCCGCTCCCGTCACCTGTGCGAAGGCCGCACCGAACAACTCGGCCATCGTCTCGTCCCACTGGTCCGGGACCACCCCGCGTACGTCGTACGCCTTAACGAGCTGCGACAGATCAGCGGTCACGGCCAACCCTCCTGGAGTCCTCAACGGAGACCCCAAACTACCCGTACGGACTGACACTCGGCTGTGCGGGACCTGAGCGGGCACATACGGACATCGCAACCGAACTTCCCGCGGATCTGTCGCAGGCCTCACGCGGACCCCAGGCAGGCCCCACCCAGGCTCCACGCGGGCCTCACCCAGGCTCCACGCGGGCTTACGGAAGCATCCATTCCAGGACGGGCGAGCTCTGTCCGACGACGATCAGGCACATGACCAGCAGGAGTCCGAGGCTCCAGGGGAGCACCTTGCGCAGCAGGTCCCCCTCGCGGCCCGCGAGCCCGACCGCCGCGCAGGCGATGGTGAGGTTCTGCGGCGAGATCATCTTGCCCAGGACACCGCCCGAGCTGTTGGCGGCCGCGAGGAGTTCCGGAGACAGACCGGACTCCCTCGCCGCGGTCACCTGAAGGGCGCCGAAGAGCGCGTTGGCCGAGGTGTCCGAACCGGAGACCGCCACACCGAACCAGCCGAGAACGGGTGACAGGAAGGCGAGTCCCGCCCCGGCCGCCGCCACGAAGTGGCCGATCGTGGCCGCCTGTCCGGACAGGTTCATGACGTAGGCGAGCCCCAGGACGGAGGTCACGGTGAGGATCGCGAACCTCAACTCGTGGACGGTGGCCGCCCACTCCTTCAGCGCCACGCGCGCGTGCACCCCGAGTACGACCGCCGTGCACACCCCGGCGAGCAGCACCAGCGTGCCCCCGGTGGAGACGATCGGCCAGGTGAAGACGTTTCCGCCGACCGGATCGCCATCAGGGTTCACGACGTTCAGGAAGGGCCAGTCGAAGACGCGGGTCGTCTTCGCCAACTGGTCCTTCAGCGCCGGGATCTGGGCCAGGGAGAAGATCACGACGATCAGCGCGTACGGGCTGTACGCGCGCAGCACTTCGGAGCGCGGGTCCTCCTCGTCCAGGTCCTCGCTGCGTACGCCCGTCAGGACCGCGGCCCGTACGGGCTCGGCAGCGGGCCTGCGTGCCTGCGGCACCGCCATCAGCGCGCCCGCGCCGGCCAGGGCGGCCCCGATGTCGGCGAGTTGGGCGGAGACGTAGTTGGAGGCGGCGAACTGGGCCACCGCGAAAGCGAGTCCGCACGCCGCGGCGGGCACCCAGGTCTCCCGCAGGCCACGTCGCCCGTCCACCAGGAAGACGAGCACCAGGGGCACCACCAGGGCGAGCAGCGGAGTCTGACGGCCCACCACGGAGGCGACGGTGTCCAGCGGCAGGTCCGTGACCTGGGCCAGCGTCACGACCGGTGTGCCCATCGCACCGAAGGCGACCGGCGCGGTGTTGGCGACGAGCGCGACCACCGCGGCGCGGACGGGATCGAAGCCGAGCGCGACCAGCATCACCGAACAGATCGCCACGGGCGCGCCGAAGCCCGCGAGGGCCTCCAGGAGCGCGCCGAAGCAGAAGGCGACGACGAGCGCCTGGATGCGCGGGTCGTCCGAGAGCCGCCCGAAGGAGCGGCGCAGGATGTCGAAGTGCTGGGTACGGACGGTCATCCGGTAGACCCAGAGGGCGTTGACGACGATCCACAGGATGGGGAAGAGGCCGAACACCGCCCCCTGGGCAGCGCTGGAGAGCGTCTGGCCGGCCGGCATGCCGTACACGAGCCAGGCGACCAGGGCCGCGGCCGCGAGCCCGATGAGACCGGCCAAGTGCGCCTTCATGCGGACCCCGCCGAGCAGGACGAGGACGATGACGAGCGGCAGGGTCGCGACGAGCGCGGACAGGCCGAGCGAGTCGGCCACGGGCTCGAGTTCCTGTACGTACACGGAGCCTCCCCCGATTCCGCCATGCGGAAATCAATTTCACGCCGGACCGGGAAAATGGTCGTGTCCGCGACAAGGGCGCGTCAATGGTCGTGCGTCACCGAGTGAGACATACACCGAATACACACGAGGTGAAGCCCCGTTCGGGGGCACGAGGTCGCGGAGTTTGACCCCGGGGCTTGGCTCAGGAGTCCGGCCCAGGCGTTCGGCCCAGGGGTTCGGCTCAGGAGTCCGGTGAGCGCAGGACCCGGAGGTGGCCGCGGCGGGCGACCTCCATCGGGTCCGCGCCGCGGGGGTTGCCGCCACCCGCCTGCGAGGCCCGCTCCTGGGGGCGGGCCGCTTCGCGGACCGCGTTGGCGAGCGCTTCCAGGTCGTCACCGCTGGGGCGGGAAGGAGCAGAGCTGTCCGCGAGCCTGACGACCTCCCAGCCGCGCGGGGCGGTGAGGCGCTCGGAGTGCTGGGCGCACAGGTCGTAGCAGTGGGGTTCGGCGTACGTCGCGAGCGGGCCGAGGACCGCGGTCGAGTCGGCGTAGACGTACGTCAGGGTCGCTACGGCGGGACGGCCGCAAGCGGTGCGCGAACAGCGACGTACAGGGCTCACGATGTTGGACGGTACCGCACTCTTGAGCGGGCCGCGACGACTCACCCCGGGGCCACCCCACCGTGTCGCGCGATGACGCCCGCCACAGAGGGCCTCCGGCGGGCCTTCTTGACCTGCGGGTACGGGTGTTGACGCGATACCGGACAGCCTTGCCGCGATCGCGAGTCGGTGCGAACACGGTCAATTGACGTGCTTCCGGCGGCCCGTGAAGGATCGTGAAGGATGCGGAATCCAGTCCGATCTTGGCTTGAACGATCACCCTGCGACATGCACGTGCGGCGTACGCGTGCGACATGCGCGAACGAGGCGCGAACGAGGGCTGTGGAACCACATGACGTGACATTCCCGGGCCCCTGGCCAGGCCGCGTGCCGAGTGCGGGCGGGACGGCGCGCGGGGACTACGCTGCGTCAGTGATGGACAACCCAGTACCGCCCCGTCCCGCCGCGCCAGGGCCCCGCCGTCGTGATCGACACGGGCGAGGGATGCGTGGGCCGGTGGCACCACCGCAGGTGCCCCTCTCGGCCAGTCGCGCCGAGGTGTTCGGCGATCTGGTGCAGGACTCCGTGGAGCGGCTGGAGCGACGGTGGCCGCAGCTCTCCGACATCGAGTTCATGGTGCTGGAGGTGCCCCGGTTCGACCCGGCCGGTGACGAGGGCTGGGGCGACCAAGCGGTACCTCTGGGCGGCACGACGCCGGCACACGAGGGCCGTCCCGCCCGGGTCATCGTCTACCGTCGCCCCGTCGAGATCCGCACCAAGGGCCGCGACGAGCGGGCCGCGATGGTGCACGAGGTCGTGGTGGAACAGGTCGCCGAGCTGCTGGGGCTGACTCCGGAGACCGTCGATCCCCGTTACGGGGAGGACTGAGCCCCGCAGCCGCTTACACCGAAGTCCCTGGAGCCTCTTACTTCTGCAATACCGAGAGGTCCTGCTCCGCGTCCGGTACCTTCACCGTCCCCCGGTCGTCCGGGAGCGTCTGAACGGTGAACATCGGTACGCCGCCCTCGGCCGCTTCGAGCATCCGGGCCGCGTGGACGGGGCCGCCGGACAGCCGCTCCACCGTGAGCGCGTATGTGCCCTTGAGACCGCCGGGCACGGGCAGCTCGACGTTCTGGGTGGAGCCGCCCTTGATCGTGTACGTCTTCGTGGCGGCCGTGCCTCCGTCACTGCCCGCGGAGGCCGTGACCTTGACCTTCGCGGCGCGGTCGGGGGCGACCAGGGAGAGCGTGGAGCCCTTGGAGCTGTTGCCGACGGCCGTCGCACGCGCGCCCACCGCAGACGTGGCCGGGATGAACGCCGTCTCCTGCTTGTCGCCCTTGCCGCGTACGACCTGGAGGGCCGCGACTACGGGGGTGGGTTTGCCGGTCGGTGTCAGCAACAGGGAGCCCGCCTCGCCGCGCGTGACGTCGCCGAGGTCGACGGCGGCCGTCATGCCTGCCTTCACGTGCAGCGTCTCGTGCCCGGCGGGAGTTATCGTTCCGGTCGGCGAGGCGAGCCGCACCTTCAGGTCGGCGTCGGCCTCACCGGGGGCGAAGGCGACCAGGCGTACGGAGGTGGCGTCCTTCGGGATGCCCGGCAGGACGAGGCTGCCCGCCGGAGCGGTGGAGGGGGCGAGCCAGTCCCCGCCGAGCCGGTCGTCGAGCGCCTGGACGGCGGCGGCCACGCGGCCGCTGCGGACGGTGACGCGCACGGTGAGGTTGGTCTGCGGCTTGTCTATGAGCGTCGACAGGAGCACGGTCTCGCTGGAGTGCGCCGGGATCTTGATGCCCTCTCCGACCGTCGACTTGAGGGTCCCGTCCTTGCCGTACAGCTCGATGTCGGCGACGGCGGCGGAGTCGTCGGGGTTGGTCAGGTGCGCGTAGTCGGTGCGCTCCTTGGCGGTGCTGGCACCGGGGAACCAGAAGTCCGTGTCCGGGGCCGAGCAGGCGGTGCCGAGCAGGCCTCGGCCGTCGCCCGCCTCGACCTCCGTGGTCTGCTGGACGGCCCAGCCGGGTGCGAACCTGCCCCCGGCCGTGCCGACGAGCGCGGGCGACTGCGCGCCGGAGGACGTGCCCGTGACCGGCTTCCCGGGCTCCTTCGGCGAGAGGACGGGCTTCTCCTTCTTGCCGTCCTTCTTGCCGTCCTCCTTGCCGTCCTCATCGGCGTCGGAGCCGCTGGACGTGTCGTCGGCCGATTCCTGGCCCGCAGCCACCAGCTCGGCCTCGCCGCTCGTGCCGGCGCCCTTGGTGACGGGCGTGAACGACGTGTACGCGGTCTCGGCGAGGTCCGAGGTGCTCGGAGCCGGGCAGAGCAGGCTGGTGCGCTCCACGGGCAGTTGGGCGGCCGCCTTCGCCGTGTCTCCGCCGGGCGCCCCCGGCTCGGACATCGAGGCGAAGCCGGTGACGGCGGCGAGCGCGGCCACGCCGGCGATGAGGGACACGGTGGTGCGGTTCACTGCTGGCTCCCGTCGGGGCGCTCACTGTCGGTGCCGTGCTGTTGCTGCTGTTGCTGTTGCTGTTGCTGTTGTTGCTGCTGTTGTTGCTGCTGCTGCTGTTGCGCCGGGTCGTACTGCGGGTCGTAGCCCTGGCCGTACGTCTGCGACGGGTCGTACGCCGCGTTCCCCGTGTCGTACGCCGCGTACGGGTCGTAGTGGCCCGCCTGGTACGGGTCCGCCTGGTTCGGGTCCGCCTGGTACTGCTGCTGCTCGTAGGTGCCCGCCGGGTACTGCGGGGCACCCTGGTACTGCTCGCCGCCGTAGGGGCCGTACTCGGCGCCGGCGTACGTCGTCGTGTCCCACTCGCCGTAGGCCTGCTGCTGCGGGACCGGGGCGGTTGCGGGGCCCTGCTCGGGAGCCGGGAAGTCGGAGGGGAACGCGTCGGTCCGCTCCCCCTGTCCGGCCCCCGCCTGTTCGGCCTCGGGCTGTTCGGCCTCGGCCTGGGCGCGCAGACGGCGGGCCCTGCGGCCCTCGCCCGAGACGGGCTGGACGGGCACGACGGCCTCTTCGGGCAGGTCGTCGTCGACGTCACGGCGCCGGCCGGGCAGCGCGAGCACCACGAGGACGACGGCGAGCGCGCCCTGTCCCCACAGCCAGCCGGTGTGGCTGAGCGGCGCTTCGAAGGTGACGTCCAGCCGACCCGCGGCGGCGGGCAGTTCGAAGCCCTGTGCCCAGCCGTCGACGGTGGTCCTGGTGAGCGGCTTCCCGTCGAGGGTGGCTGTCCAGCCCTCGTTCGCGGTGTCCGCGAGGCGCAGGACGCGGCCGTCGGCACCTGCGGGGATCCTGGTGTGCAGTTCGACGGGGCCGGCCGCGATGGGCTGCGGGTCGCCGGCCTCGGGAACGATGGCCGCGCGCGCGACCTGCCGGTCGACACGCCACAGGGCGCTGCCGTCCTGCTGGCTCAGCCGGCTCAGGCCCGGTGTGGCGTCCAGGACGCGGCTGACCTCGCGGGGCGCACCGTCGCGCACCAGGACGTACCGCACGGCGAACCCGCCGAGCTGGTTGGCCTGGTCGGCGCCGGAGCCCGCCACGAGGTTGGCGACGACCTTGTCGAGCGTCTTGTTCTCGCCGTCCGCCGCGGTCAGTTCGGCGTCGCCGAGGCGGGCGCCGGAGCCGCGGACGAGGGTGTAGCCGACCTTGGCCGCCGAGTCGCTGTCGAGGACGAGGGTGCGGGCCTGGTCGCGGGTATTGCTCTCCTCGGCGACGAACGCGGGCACCTGGACGGGATCGCGCCGCTCCAGGGGGCCGTCCGCGCCGCGGATCATCCATCCGGCGGCGATGAGCAGCGGCCCCGCGGCCGAGGCGAAGGCGATGAGCACGGCGACCGGCTGGCGCCAGCCGAAGCTCTGCTCGGCCACGCGCGAGCGCGCCCCGTCGGCGCCGAGGGCGGCGGCGGCGAGGAAGGCGAGGCCGTAGACGAGGGTGGCGGGGCCGGCCCAGGTGGAGCTGTTGGAGAGCGCGGCGAAGACCAGCGCCACCAGCGCGGCCGTCCAGGCGGCCCAGATTCCCAGCTGCCGGTCGGCGCGCACCAGCGCGGCCACGGCGGCGCACACGATGCCGATGAGCATCAGCCCGCTGACCGTCCCGGGTCCGCCCGGACTGGCGCCCAGCAGGTCGAGTGCGGAGGCCGCCCCCGACTCGTACTCCATGCCGGCCTCCTGGAAGAAGCCGAACGGGAGCAGGGAGAGCGACCAGGGGGCGAGGACCAGCAGCGGGGTGCCGAGCTGAACCAGGAAACGCAGCCCGTAGGCGGCGAGGTCCCTCCGGCGCACAGCCGCCAGAGCGAGTCCGAGCACCAGCGCGATGGGCCACACGATCGGCGTGAACGCGGTGGCGAGGGTCAGCAGGAGCGCGTACGCCCAGGTGGCCCGCCAGCTGCCGCGGCCCGTCTCCGAGGCGAGCCCGCTCGCCGCGATTCCCGTGCGCGCGATGAGGGGCAGCAGGACGGCGAGGACGGAGGTGCCGATGCGGCCGCCCGCGAGCGCGCCGGTCGCGGCGGGCAGGAAGGCGTACGCGACGGACGCCCAGGCGCGCAGCAGGCGCGACTCGACGAGCGGCCGGGAGACGAAGTAGGCGGCGAAGCCGGCCAGCGGTACCGAGCCGATCAGGAGGACCGTGACGGCGAGTCCGGTGGATCCGAACAGCACGCTCGCGAGCATCGCGACGAGTGCGAGATAAGGGGGCGCGGACTGTGTGTTTCCGGCGCCGACCGGGTGCCAGCCGTCCAGATAGCGCGACCACAGTTCCGAGGAGTCCGCGGGGGCGGGCATCAGCGCGCCGCCCGCGAGCGCACCGCCGCCGAAGAGTTCACGGCAGGCGATGAGGGAGAAGAAGAGGAGCACCACGAAGACCATCGGCCCGGGCTTGCGGGCGACGCGCTTCAAGCGGGCGAACTGCTCGACCTGGAGGAAGTCGGCGTCGTCGCCGCCCGGTCCGGACTCGACGGCGCCGCCGTGGCGACCCGCCGCGTTCAGTTCGGGGTCGGAGCGGCCCACGAGGTTGCCCGTGGCCTGTTCGACGGTGGCCCGGACCGTGGCCCCGGGGGGCGGGAACAGTGCGCGCAGCTCGTCCTTGTCCATCTGGGGGCTGCCCCGCCTGCGCCGGCCCGCGATGATGCGCTCGGGGCGCAGCAGCGTCCCCAGGAGGCCGCGGATCTCGTCGACCGCCTGTCCGGGGACCTTTCCGACGAGGTACGCGACCGTGCGCAGCAGTGTGCCCAGTACGAGCCTCACGAGGACCCAGGGGAGCGCCGCGCTGCGGACGTTGACAAGGAGGGTGTATGCGGCGCCCGCCTTGTCGACCTTGTGCGGGGAGGCCGAGGTGCGGCCCACGCAGTCGACGGTGCGGCGCTCGCGGGAGGACGCCTCGGCGTGCCGTACGACCGCTTCGGGGGCGACCAGGACGCGGTGGCCCGCGGACTGGGCGCGCCAGCACAGGTCGATGTCGTCGCGCATCAGGGGCAGTCGCCGGTCGAAGCCGCCGAGCTCCTCGTAGACGTCGCGGCGGATCAGCATGCCGGCGGTGGAGACGGCCAGCACGGGCTGTACGTGGTCGTGCTGGCCCTGGTCCTGCTCGCGCCGGTCGAGGCCCGTCCAGCGGCGGCCGCTGTGGGCGATGGTGACGCCGACTTCCAGGAGCTGCCTGCGGTCGTACCAGCCGCGGAGCTTGGGGCCGACGACCGCGACGTCCTTGCCGAGATCCCGCTCGTTCTCCACGACGCGCAGCAGCTGGGCCAGGGCGTCGGGATCCGGGGCGCAGTCGTCGTGCAGGAGCCACAGCCACTGCTCGGGGGCGCCGTGCGGCAGTTCCGGCAGGTCGTACGTGTCGTCGCGCCAGGTGCGGGTGACCGGGTCCCAGCCGCTGGGGCGCTTCAGGTACGGAAGGTCGTCCGGGGTCAGCACGCCCGCGGTGCGGACGGCCTCCTCGACGGCCTGGCCGAAACCGGTGCGCCGGGCCAGGTGCAGTACCCGGTCGGCGCCGAGGGCCTGGGTGACCAGCTGGGCGGAATCGTCCGCGCTGCCGGTGTCGGCCGCCACGGCGTTCTGTACGGGGCGTTCCTGGCCCAGTAGCCCGGCGAGGGCGTCGGGCAGCCAGCGGGCACCGTCGTGCGAGACGAGCACGGCGGTGACCACGTGCCTCGGAAACTCGGGCGGACGACCTGGGTCGAACGCCGACGGGCCTGCCGGATCGAACGCTGCAGTGGCAGTGTCGTACTGACCTGCCGAATGGCTGTGCACGGACATCGAGGTACGGGCCCCGGTTCGCTGGACTGCGGTGGACGCCTGTGCCCTCGGGGGGCCACGGGGCGTCTCGGACGGAGGCCCACACTAACGGCTGTACAACAGAGCGGCCCGCCGCCTGTGGATAACCCACCTGCGCCGGGCCGTTCGTTACGTATCCGTATACAGGGTTGTGCGCCGTTCGATCGGAGCGCGACGGGACGGCGACCAGGTCGCGATCGAGCCACGATCAGACGGGCGATCAGACGGCGGCCTTCTTCAGACGACGCCGCTCACGCTCGGACAGACCGCCCCAGATACCGAAGCGCTCGTCGTTGGCGAGGGCGTATTCAAGGCATTCCGAGCGGACCTCGCAGGCTAGGCAGACTTTCTTCGCCTCGCGGGTGGAGCCGCCCTTCTCGGGGAAAAAAGACTCGGGGTCGGTTTGCGCGCAGAGCGCCCGTTCCTGCCAGCCGAGCTCCTCTTCGGCCTCGTCGACCAGCAGTTCCTGAAACAGCTCGGTCATGTGTGCCCCTCGTCCGTCTCGCGTCCCCGTGATGCTGCCGTCACCGATTTCGGCTGAACGACACGAGTGAAATTACAAGTGCGCCGATCCGGGCCAGTCAAGCCGAGATCTGCTATTGGGCCCCTTATTCACTCTGCGGAACCAAGGTTATGCGGAAAGTGTTCAAATCGGCATAAACCCCTGGCAGCCGAAAACGACCCCGCGGGGGACTCCGACTCCGCGCGGGATGTGTACAGAGAAAGACGCCCAGGAGTTCGATCTCGTTCCGACACGGCCGACGAAACGAACCGGATCACAGGTGGGCCACGGGGACCGCACAGGGATCACGGGGTCGCGCCGAGGCTCGTGCGCCCGGTTGTGCGCCATGTGTCCCGGGAACCTCCTGCACAAACCTTTCACCATCGAGGCGGCCCGGATGAGGTGAAACATCGCCCACATATCGGACGTCAAGTTGACAGTGCGGGTGTGAACCGGTGTGCTGGTGGGCATGCTCGCGAACTCGGCACTCACCTCGACCCGCACCGCCGGGTCCCTCGGTGCTGTCCACGTTCGCTGTAGCTGTTGCTGTCGCAGCTGTTGAGCTCACCGCGCTCCCGCTGCCGCCGAGTCCACTGAGACCGGCCGCTGGTCCCCTTCGCCCGTACCAGGGCACACCTCACGCCCGCGATCCGGGCGGCCGGTACGTGACACCCAGACCTCCAGCACTCTCATCTGCCGAGGAATACACCGCACTCCATGAACAGCGACAGCGACCTTCAGATCGCCGGCGACATCCTCGAAGTACCGCACCTGCTCCAGCCGCCGCGCGAGCATCCGGCCACCGTGGCCGAGTTCGTCGGCCTCGCCCGATCCATCGCCGCCGACCGCTCCCAGTGGGAGCACCTCGTCCGGTACGACGCGGCCTCCCGGTGGTACCACCGGCTGCGCACCGGCCCCGGCTACGAGGTGTGGCTGTTGTCCTGGGTCCCCGGACAGGGCAGCGAACCGCACGACCACGGCCCCTCCTCCGGCGTGCTCACCGTCCTGGAGGGCGCACTGACCGAACGCACCGAGCGGGGCACGCGCGCCCTGGGCGCGGGCGCTCAGCGCGTTTTCGCGCCCGGCTATGTACACGAGGTCGTCAACGACTCGCTCGAACCGGCCATAAGCCTGCACGTGTACTACCCCGGGTTGACGGAGATGCCGATGCTCCCCCATTCCCAGCTCCGTTCGACCGGCGGGACGCCCAACGCCCGGTGCTCGGTGGTCTAGGGGGTTTCTGGTGGATCTCCGTGGGTGAAGGAGCGGCGGTCGGTGCGTGCTCTCGGCGTGCCGGGCACAGGCCCGCGTACTGGACGTACTTGGGTCTGTGTCCGGTGCGGTGAGAGTGCGTGCCGGGCGCCGCGACGCCGCGGAGATCCATCAGAAGCCCCCTAGGTCCCGTAACCGGCTGACGCGATGTCGTAGCCGCCTGCGAGACTGCTCGGCATGCGCATTGTGGTTCTGGCAGGCGGCATCGGCGGTGCCCGGTTCCTGCGTGGTCTCCAGCAGACCGCGCCGGACGCGGACATCACGGTCATCGGCAACACCGGGGACGACATCCACCTCTTCGGGCTGAAGGTCTGCCCGGACCTCGACACGGTGATGTACACGCTCGGCGGCGGTATCAACGAGGAACAGGGGTGGGGGCGGGCCGACGAGACGTTCCATCTCAAGGAGGAGCTGACGGCGTACGGCGCCGGCCCCTCCTGGTTCGGTCTCGGCGACCGGGACTTCGCGACGCACATCGTGCGGACGCAGATGCTGAGCGCCGGATATCCGCTCAGCGCCGTCACCGAAGCGCTGTGCGACCGGTGGAAGCCGGGCGTCCGGCTGATCCCCATGAGCGACGACCGGGTCGAGACGCATGTGGCCGTCGAGCTGGACGGCGAGCGCAAGGCCGTCCACTTCCAGGAGTACTGGGTGCGGCTGCGGGCCTCCGTGGACGCGCACGCCGTGGTGCCCGTGGGCGCCGAGCAGGCCAAGCCCGCGCCCGGAGTGCTGGAGGCGATCGCCTCGGCCGACGTGATCCTCTTCCCGCCGTCCAACCCCGTCGTGTCCATCGGCACGATCCTCGCCGTACCCGGCATCCGGGAGGCGATCGCCGAGGCAGGAGTGCCGGTGGTCGGCCTCTCCCCCATCGTCGGAGGCGCGCCCGTGCGCGGCATGGCCGACAAGGTGCTCGCCGCTGTCGGCGTCGAGTCCACCGCGGCGGCGGTCGCCGAGCACTACGGCTCGGGTCTCCTCGACGGGTGGCTGGTCGACACGGTGGACGCCGCGGTGGTGGAGCAGGTCACGGAGGCGGGCATCCGGTGCCGTGCCGTCCCGCTGATGATGACCGACCTCGACGCGACGGCCGCGATGGCCGGCGAGGCACTGACGCTGGCGGAGGAGGTGCGGGGCGCTTGAGCGACGTGAGTGACATGAGTGACGTGAGTGACGTGAGTGACGCGATGCCCCGCGGCGGGCCGGCCGGGGAGCTGCCGCCGGGTGCGCCCGGTTATCGAGTCTGGGCCCTGCCCGGAATGCCCGAAGTACGGCCGGGGGACGACCTCGCCAAGCTGATCGCCAGTGCCACTGCCGTGCCCGATACCGGTGCCGGTGCCGGGCACGGACTCGCGGACGGCGATGTGCTGCTGGTCACCTCGAAGATCGTCTCCAAGGCCGAGGGGCGCGTCGTCGAGGCGGTGGACCGGGAGGCGGCCATCGACGCCGAGACCGTGCGGGTGGTGGCCCGGCGCGGACCGCTGCGGATCGTGGAGAACCGGCAGGGGCTCGTGATGGCCGCCGCCGGGGTCGACGCTTCCAACACACCGGCCGGCACCGTGTTGCTGCTGCCCGAGGACCCCGACGCCTCCGCGCGGACGATCCGGGACGGCCTGCGAGACACCCTCGGTGTCGAGGTCGGAGTCGTCGTCACGGACACCTTCGGTCGGCCCTGGCGGACCGGGCTCACCGATGTCGCCATCGGGGCCGCCGGAGTGCGCGTACTCGACGATCTGCGGGGCGGCACGGACGCGCACGGGAATCCGCTCGGCTCCACCGTCGTCGCCACCGCCGACGAGCTCGCCGCCGCCGGGGACCTCGTCAAGGGCAAGGCCGCCGGGCTGCCGGTCGCCGTCGTGCGCGGGCTGTCCCATGTGGTGGGCACGGACCGCGGGGACGGCGGGGACGGCGGGGACGAAGGAGCCCGGGGCATGGCCAGGAGCGCCCGCGACGACATGTTCCGGCTCGGCACCTCCGAGGCCGTACGGGAGGCCGTCACCCAGCGGCGTACCGTACGGGCCTTCACCGACGAGCCGGTCGACCCCGGTGCCGTACGGCGTGCGGTGGCCGCGGCGGTGACCGCGCCGGCCCCGCATCACACGACACCGTGGAGATTCGTCCTCCTGGAGACGGCCGAGTCGCGTACGCGGCTCCTCGACGCCATGCGGGACGCCTGGATCGCCGATCTGGAGCGGGACGGGAAGAGCGCGGAGTCCATCGCCAAACGGGTGCGCCGCGGGGACGTGTTGCGCAGGGCTCCGTACCTCGTCGTGCCGTGCCTCGTCATGGACGGGTCCCACACGTACGGCGACGCCCGGCGCGACGGGGCCGAGCGGGAGATGTTCGTGGTCGCCACCGGCGCCGGCGTGCAGAACTTCCTGGTCGCGCTCGCCGGGGAGCGGCTCGGATCCGCGTGGGTGTCGTCGACGATGTTCTGCCGGGACGTCGTCCGGGACGTGCTCGCGCTGCCGGAGGGCTGGGATCCCATGGGCGCCGTCGCCGTCGGGCACGCGGCCGAGGAGCCGAAGGCCCGGCCCGAGCGGGATGCGGGGGCTTTCATCGAGGTGCGCTGACCCCGGGCCCGTCCGGCCCACCCGGCCCACTCGGTCCCACCCCACCCCATCCGGCTCACCCGGCGGCCTACCCTCGTAGGGCATCGCCCGGCCTCGCCGGAACCTCCACCGCTGCCACCCTTCCAGCCCCCAGCTCCTCCAGCGCCCCACCGCCTTACGAGCATCTCTAGGACCTATCCGTGGCCGGACGCTTCGAACAGCGGCCCACGCGTACGACCGTGCGCGGCGGGCATGTCGTCGTGCCCGCGCCTCGGTCGGCGGCTGACGTCGGCGCCGGTGCTGGCGCCGGTGCCGACGTCGGCGGGCGGACGAGGAACTGGGTGCCGCCCTGGCCGCTCGACCTGGGGCTCGTGCTCGGGCCGTTGCGGCGGGGCCCCGCCGATCCCACCTTCCGTTCCACACCGGACGGATCGGTGTGGCGGGCCAGCCTCACTCCGGTCGGGCCCGGCACCCTGCGGGTGTCCACGCGCGGAGGTGTCGTGCGGGGAGAGGCGTGGGGGCCCGGGGCGGAGTGGCTGCTCGACCAACTCCCCCGGATGCTCGGGGAGTCGGACGATCCCGGGGTCTTCGAGCCCCGGCACCGGCTGGTCGCGATGGCTCGGCACCGGCGGCCCGGGCTGCGGCTGACGCGTACCGGACTGGTGCTGGAGTCGTTGATTCCGTCGATTCTGGAGCAGAAGGTCACGACCGACGAGGCCTATCGCGCCTGGCGGACGCTCGTGCGGAAATACGGCGCGCCCGCGCCCGGGCCCGTGGACGGGCGCATGTTCGTCATGCCGGCGCCCCGGGTCTGGTCGCTGATTCCCTCGTGGGAGTGGCATCGGGCCGGGGTCGACAACAAGCGGGCGTCGACGATCCTGCGGGCCGTGCGGGTGGCCCGGCGGATGGAGGAGGCCGTGGCGCTCGATGCGTTCGCAGCGCAGGAGCGGCTTGAGGTGGTGTCCGGGATCGGACCCTGGACCTCGGCGGAGACCGTGCAGCGGAGTCATGGGGCGGCGGACGCGGTCACTGTCGGGGACCTGCATCTGCCGGGGATCGTCGGGTACGCGCTGGCGGGCGACCGGGACGCGGACGACTCCGTGATGCTGTCGTTGTTGGAGCCGTACGCGGGGCAGCGGCATCGGGCCGCCCGGCTGATTCTGTTGAGCGGGCGCACGCCGCCCCGGCGGCAGCCGAAGATGCCTCGCGGGGACATCGGGCGGCTGTGAGTTGGGCGGGGCCTTTTTTCGCCCCCGCCGCCCCTACCCTTCCCGTCCTTCTGGGGGCTGCGCCCCCAGACCCCCCTTTCGGCCTGAACGGCCTCGTCCTCAAACGCCGGACGGGCTGAAAGACACAGACGCAGGTGCCGGATGAGCTGCTGGTTACTGGTCCGACGAGAAGCGCAGTGACGCCTGGGGGATTCGGGCGTCGCACCAGACGCGTACGCCGTCGCGGAGTTCGTTGTCCGGGCCCACCGACGCTCCGTCGCCGACCACGACGCCGGTGAGGATCGAGCGGGCGCCCACCCGGGCGCGGGCGCCGACCAGGGAGTCCGTGACGACCGCGCCCGGTTCGACGACGGCGTCCGCCAGGATCGTGCTGCCGAAGATGCGGGCCCCCTCACCCACGGTCGCGCCGCTGCCGACGACCGTGCCGCCGGTCAGTTTGGCGTCGGAGGCGACCGAGGCCGTCGCGAGGACCAGGCTGTCGCCGCAGCGGCCCGGGACGGCCGGGGACGGCGCCCTGCCCAGGACCAGGTCGGCGGAGCCGCGCACGAAGGCCTGGGGAGTGCCCAGGTCCAACCAGTACGTGGAGTCGACCATGCCCTGGAGATGCGCCCCGGTGGCGAGGAGGTCCGGGAACGTCTCCCGTTCGACCGAGACGGGACGGCCGGCGGGTATCGAGTCGATGACCGACCGGCGGAAGACGTACGCGCCCGCGTTGATCTGGTCGGTGACGATCTCCTCGGGCGTCTGGGGCTTCTCCAGGAACGCCTGTACGCGGCCCGAGGCGTCGGTCGGGACCAGGCCGTACGCCCGCGGGTCCGGCACCCGGGTCAGGTGCAGCGAGACGTCCGCGCCCGTGGACCGGTGGGTGGCGACCAGGGCCGGGATGTCCAGGCCCGTCAGGATGTCCCCGTTGAAGATCAGTACGGGCTCGTCCGGGGACGACCTCAGGAGGGAGGCCACGTTCCGTATGGCGCCGCCGGTGCCGAGGGGTTCGTCCTCGGTCACGTACTCGATGTGGAGCCCCAGCGACGAGCCGTCGCCGAAGTGGGGCTCGAAGACCTCGGCCAGGTAGGACGTGGCGAGCACTATGTGCTCGACCCCCGCCGCTCTCGCCCGCGCCAGCTGATGCGTGAGGAACGGTACCCCGGCCGCCGGAATCATCGGTTTCGGCGTGTGCACCGTGAGAGGGCGCAGCCGTGTGCCCTTGCCCCCGACCAGGAGGATCGCTTCTGTCACCTGTCGTCTCTGCTTCCTGATGGGGCCGGTCGAACGGTATGTCGGCCGGCCGGTGTATGCAGACCGTTTCGATGGCTGTGGGGCACCTCTGGAGGGTGGCTGTGGGGAGCCGCCGGGTCCGAGCGACCCGGCGTGCCGGGCCGCTCCGTTCCCGCCGACCGGAGCTCATCGTCCCTGGTAGCGGGCCGAAGTGACGCGGGCCTTGCCGAGCTTCGCGTAGAGCCGGCGGCCCGGGCATTCGGTGGCGAATCCGTCCCGGTGACCGGAGATTACATTGAGTCGTACGTTTTTTCCTTTTCGGTACAGATTTCCGCCCCCTGACTTGAGGTAGGTCTTGCCGCGCGGGTTCACTCCGTAGAGGCCGAGCTTCCACGCCGTGAGCCGGGCGACGGCCTTCACCGCGGCGGCGGGCGGGTTCGCGCCGCCGAAACTTCCGATGACGGCGATCCCCATGCTGTTGCTGTTGAAACCGAGAGTGTGTGCGCCCATCACCGGCTTGGCCACACCACCGGCCCGGCCCTCGTAGATGTTTCCGCACTTGTCGACGAGGAAGTTGTAGCCGATGTCGCGCCAGCCGCTGCTCTTCACGTGGTAGCGGTAGATACTGCGGATGACCGAAGGGGCTTGCGCACAGCGGTAGTTGTTGCCCGAGGCGCTGTGATGGACGAAGGCCGCCTTCACTCTCTTCGTGTAGCTGAACTTCCGCTCACGGATCCTCTCGGAGGCGCCCCAGCCCCGGCGGGTGACGATGCGCGGACGTGCGCCGATGTACGGCCTCGCGCGCTGGCCGGCCCGTGTCTCCTGCCGGCTCAGGGCCGGGATCTCGGTGGCGCCGAGGGGCGCGAGGTCGGCGTTGACCACGGAGGCGGCCGCGGACTCGGCGCTCAGGGCGTTGGCGCGAAGGGCGTCCGGTTCGGGGCCCTGGGGCGGAGGCTCGGCACCGGGATCGACCAGTTCGACGTGCAGGCCCTTGGGAAGCGGTACGGCGGCGACGGCTCTCCCGTCGGCGCCGGCCCGGCCGCCCGCTTCTGCCCGGACGCGGACCTCCACGCCGTCGGAGTCCCCCACCCACAGGGGTGCCGTGGAGCCCCGCACATGGCCGGATGTGCGCTCCGCGGTCTCCGGGTCCGCCGCGTGCTCGTGGTTGTGGGTGTCCACCTCCTGCCAGTCGGACCAGTTCGCGGCGCCGGTGCCGGCGGCACGGGTGCGGACCTGGACCCGGCCGTGGAGTTCGCTGTCCGGGTCGTCCCAGACGATGCCCACGAGGGAGAAGTGCCGCACGTCCCGCCGGGCGAGGCCCTGGTCCGGGGGCACGGGGGGCACGGGGGGCCGGTTGCGGTCGCCGGAGGGAACGGAGTCGGAGGAGGAGGGAGAGGACGAAGGAGCGGAGGTGGAAGAGGGAACGGACGGGGTTCGGGGGGTGCCGGGACTGAGGGGAGTGAGCGGGAGGGACTGGGTGCTGCCGGGGGCGGCAGGGTCGGCCCGTGCCTCCGTGGAGGCCCCCGCCGCGGCCGCGAGGGGGGCTGCCGCCGAGGTCGTCGACGACCTCGGGGGTACGGGGCGGACGCGGGCCGATCGTTCGGATGCCGATCCGGATACCGGCTCGAAAGCCGGTCCGTCCGGAGTGACCCGCTCGGCGGCCGGTCTGCCGGTGGTGGGTCTCCCGGCCTCCGAAGGCGTGGCCACGGCACCCGAGGACAGTGCCAGCGGAAGGGCCAGGGCGGCCGCACATGTGACGGCGATCGAGGAAGCTAGGTGTCCGCGCATGCCCCTGATCCTGGACATAGTAAGACTTATCTGTCCATTTGGGATTTGACGGACCGTCGGCCTTACTCGGCCGAATCGGTGCCCCTGGCTCCCCCGCCCGGGCAGCCGCCCGCGTACGCTTGCGTCCCGTGAACGCCACCGACCGCACCCCTGCCGACCTGCTGCGATCCGCGCTCGCCACGGATCCCACACGCCCCCTGGTGACCTTCTACGACGATGCCACGGGCGAACGTGTCGAACTGTCCGTGGCCACCTTCGCCAATTGGGTGGCCAAGACCGCCAATCTGCTCCAGGGCGAACTGGGCGCCGAGCCCGGCGAGCGGGTGGCGTTGCTGCTGCCCGCGCACTGGCAGACGGCGGTGTGGCTGCTCGCATGTTCCTCGGTGGGCGTGGTGGCGGCTGTCGGGGGCGCCGCCGACGGTGCCGATCATGTGGTCGCCGGGCCCGGACAGTTCGAGGCCGGGCTCGCGTGTTCCGGGGAACGGGTGGCGTTGTCGCTCGCGCCGCTGGGACGCCGCTTCGCGCAGCCGCCTGCCGGGTACGCCGATTACGCGGTCGAGGTTCCTGGCCAGGGGGACGTCTTCCAGCCGTACGGGGCCGTGGACCCGGAGGGTCCGGCTCTGGTTGTTGCCGGGGCGGAGCTGACAGGGGCGGAGGTCGTGGAGCGGGCTCGGGAGGACGGGGCCGGATTGGACCTGGTGGGGCCCGGGGCCCGGCTGCTGTCGTCCCTCTCCTACGACACGTGGGACGGACTGAGCGCCGGCCTCTACGCCCCGCTGGCCGCCGGAGGGTCCGTGGTGCTGTGCCGGAACCTCGATCAGCTCGGAGAGGACGCGCTGGCCAAGCGCATCGAGAGCGAACGGGTCACGTCCACGGCTCGCTGAGGTTTTCTTCCCCCGTCCTCGTCCTCGTCCTCGAACGCCGGACGAGCTCAAGGCCTTCCCCCGTTCGGCCCCCTTCTCAAAGCCCCTCGCCCCCGACCGCGTCATGGTCGTAAGGGCAGGTTCGGGCGGCAGGAGGGGTGGAGTGTGGCGTGAGCGGCACCGGAGAGACACGCGATGAGGGGGCGGTCGGGCCCAGTGCGGGCGCGACCGCCCCCGGACCCGGTGTCGCCCGGCGTCGCCGGCGGTGGCTGCGGTACACGGGGATCGGAGTCGCCGTGGCCCTCGTGGGCGCCGCGGGAGCCGGGTGGGCGGTGTACGAGAAGCTGGACGCCAACATCACGTCGGACGACGACACGGCCGCCGAGCTGGCCCGGTACGAGAAGGAACGGCCCACCGCGCTGGTGCGCGGCGCGCAGAACATCCTGCTGATCGGGTCGGACTCGCGGTCCGGGGACGGGAACCGCAAGTACGGCAGGGACTCCGGCACCGAACGCTCCGACACCACGATCCTGCTGCACCTCGCGGCGGACCGGCGCAACGCGACGGCTGCCTCGGTGCCCCGCGACCTGATGGTGGACATACCGAGCTGCCGGGGTCCGGACGGCGCCCGCACCGGTCCCGTCTTCTCGATGTTCAACTACGCCTTCCAGAGCGGCGGTCCCGCCTGCACGATCCGTACGGTCGAGAAGCTGACCGGCATTCGCGTCGACCATCACATGGTGGTGGACTTCCACGGCTTCAAGGACATGGTCGAAGCGGTGGATGGCGTCGAGGTGTGTCTGAACGAGCCGATCGACGACCCCGCCGCCAAACTGCGGCTGCCCGCGGGCAAGGTGAAACTCGACGGCGAACAGGCTCTCGGCTATGTGCGTGCCCGCAAGACAATCGGTGACGGCAGCGACACGGACCGGATGGACCGCCAGCAGCGATTCCTCGGCGCACTCGTCAACAAGGTGCGCAGCAACGACGTACTGCTGAATCCGGCGAAGCTCTATCCCGTGCTGGACGCGGCGACGTCCGCGCTCACCACCGACCCCGGGCTGGCGAACCTGCGGGGCCTGTACGACCTGGTGCGCGGCATGCGCAACATCCCCACCGAACGTGTGCAATTCCTTACCGTGCCCAGGGAGTCGTACGCCTACAACGCCAATCGCGACCAGCTCGTGGAACCCGAGGCGGAGAAGCTTTTCGAACGGCTGCGCAGGGACGCGCCGTTGGAGGTCACAAAGGAACTTCCAGAGGATTCCGGCGCAAAGAGGAGCGGCAGCGAGTCCGTCGGCGACGAGAACGAGCACGGCGATTCGTACGGCTACGAGCCTTATCGCCAGGGCGACGAGGGCCGAGAGGGGCACCAAGAAGGGCGCCACGAACGCGACTCGGGAACGGAAGATGGCAAATCGGGCGGAAAGCGGCCTGACGACCCCTCGACATCGCCGAGTTCCGCGCCGACTTTCCGGGGGAACACAGCCGCCGAGGATGCGTGCGGTTAACGCCCGAACAGGCCTCCAGGTAAAGGGAACACCAAGAGGGAGAACGTACGTTCAAAGAATTGGGCGTATTGCCCGCTTGTAGGGACGTGCAATTTGTCACCGTCGTCGCTTGACGCTGAAGTGGGCAGCTAGTGTGAGCGATCCGGTGCACCCGGCCATGAGGCTCCCTCTGGGTCGCGCACTGGTTGGACCGACTGACCGAGCGTCTTTTGAGGGGGAAAGGCGCCGCGTGGCCCCGACGGAGGACTCAAGCAACCGTGGACGCGCAAAGCCGTGGGCGGGCGGACGATATCGATCCCGCAGACCAGTGGGTACTCAACCCGAACACCGGCGACTACGAACTGCGACTGCAGAATTCCGCTCCGCAGTCGACGGTCCCAGGTCCCCGCTCCCGCAGAGCGGCAGGCGCTGCCGCGCCTCCGCGTGGGCGCACCGCTCCCGGACGGGAGCGGAAGGGAACACCCGAGGAGGCGCCGGACCCGGGCGTGCCCGGACCGCGCAGGCGACGGGCACCGCAGGAGCCCCTGCCCGGCCGCCGCAAGGGTCGGCCCAAGAAGGCAAGGGGCAAGAAGATCCTGCTCTGGACGGGCGGCACGATGGCCTTCCTGCTCGTCGGGACGAGTGCGGCCGGGTACCTCTACTGGAAGCACCTAAACGGGAACATCACATCTGTCTCCGACGACGGCGCGGGCACCGGTGGCTTCAGCAAGGACCGGGCGATCAACGTCCTGTTGGTGGGCACGGACAAGCGCACCGGTGACGGAAACGCCGGCTACGGCGACTCGGAGAGTCCCGGGCATGCCGACACCACGGTGTTGCTGCATGTCTCCAAGGACCGTACGAACGCCACCGCGATGAGCATTCCGCGTGACCTGATCACCGACATCCCGGATTGTCCGACGACCCAGGAGGACGGTTCCTCCAAGGTCATCCCGGGCACGTTGAAAACGCGCTTCAACGAGAGCCTGGGCCAGAAGGGCCGCACGCCTAGTTGCACGATGCGGACCGTCACCGCGCTGACCGGCGTCAAGATGGATCACTTCATGATCGCCGACTTCAACGCGGTCAAGACGCTGACCACGGCGGTCGGCGGTGTCGACGTCTGCCTCGCCAAGGACATCGACGACCCGGACTCCAAGCTCAAGCTGTCCAAGGGCGAGCACAGCATCCAGGGCGAGGATGCGCTCGCCTACGTCCGCACCCGGCACTCCGTGGGCTTCGGCGGCGACCTCAGCCGGATCGAGCTCCAGCAGCAGTTCCTCAGCGCCCTGATGCGCAAGCTGAAGTCGAACGACACGCTCACCAGTCCGACCAAGCTCCTGAAGCTGGCCGAGGCGGGTACCGAGGCCCTGACCGTCGACTCGAGGATCAACAGCATCACCAAGCTCCGCGACCTCGGCACGGAGCTGGGCAAGTTCGACACCAAGAACCTGTCCTTCACCACCGTGCCGGTGGTCGACAACCCCGCCGAGAAGGTCAAGACCACGGTGGTCCTCCAAGAGGCCAAGGCCAAGGACATGTTCGCCCTGATCAAGGACGACGTCTCGCTCACCGCCGTCAAGCAGAAGCAGAAGAAGGAGAAGGCCGCCGTGGCCGCCCGGCTCAAGGGCACCAAGGCCGATCCTTCGGCGGTCCGCGTCCGGGTCCTCAACGGCGGCGCACCCGCCGGTTCCGCGCAGGAGACACTCAACTGGCTGCAGCTCGACGAGGGCGTGACCAAGTCCGAGAACGCGGGCAACGCCGGCGCGACGCTGAAGAAGACAACCGTCGAGTACGCTCCCGACCAGGCCGATCAAGCACGCAGGCTCGCCGATCTCATGGGGCTGTCCGGGTCGGCCATGAAACCGGGCAAGAGCGTGACCAACTCCCAGGGTCTTCCTGCGATCACGCTGACCCTGGGTGAGGACTTCAAGGGGGCCGGGGTTTCTCTGACCACTCCGTCGACGGGGGACGTCGAGAAGTCCACGGCGGACAAGGTCGAGTGCGCCAAGTGACCTAACAGGTCCGTCCTACGTCTAACGGGACGTAGGACGGACCTGTGTCGTCAGGCGCAGGGTGGGGAGGCAGGGGACATGACGCAGAGCAGTGTGCGTGGGGAGGGGGCTCGCCCACGCGGCGCGCATGCGGAGGAGCGCAGCCGCGGCGACGGCTCCTCGCAGGCGGAGCAACGCGAGGAACGCGGTGGGAGCGACACTCCGCGCACGCGGACGGCGCGGACCGCGCCGGGCGGGAAAGACGGCGGTAACGGAAGCGACGACGGCGTGGACGGCGGCAGACGGACCAGACCGCGAGGCGGAAAACCCCGTCGAATACTCCGGTGGTCCGCGATGATCCTGGCGGTACTGATACTCGGGACGGCCGGCGCCGGATACCTCTACTACCGCCATCTCAACGACAACATAGCCAAGGGCAAACGCAACAGCGGTGAGTCCGGGGTCGAGAAGACCGATCCCAACGCGGACGGTCAGACACCGCTGAACATCCTGCTGATCGGCTCCGACAGCCGCAACTCGGACGAGAACGTGAAGCTCGGCGGCAGCAAGGACCAGCGGGGCAGCAAGCCGCTGGCCGACGTGCAGATGTTGGTGCACGTCTCCGCGGACCGCAAGAGCGCGTCCATCGTGAGCATCCCGCGGGACACCCGGGTGAAGATCCCCAAGTGCGAGGATCCCGACAGCGGTGAGACGTACCCGGAGACGAACAACATCATCAACATGTCACTGCAGCGCGGCGGAGCCGGCTGCACGCTGGCCACCTGGCAGAACCTCACCGGTGTCTACATCGATCACTGGATGATGGTCGACTTCGGCGGCGTGGTGAAGATGGCGGACGCCGTCGGCGGCGTCGAGGTCTGTGTGCGGCAGAACGTGTGGGACCGCCCGCTGCCGGGTGTTCCCGGCGGTTCCGGTCTGAAGCTGAAGGCCGGCAGCAAGAAGGTCAAGGGGAAGCAGGCCCTGCAGTGGCTGCGCACCCGGCACGCCTTCGAGAGCGACCTCGGCCGGGCCAAGGCCCAGCACATGTACATGAACTCGATGATCCGCACGCTGAAGAGCCAGAACGCCTTCACGGACAGCGGACGGCTGATGGGTCTGGCCGAGGCGGCCACCGAGTCCCTTGAGGTCTCCGAGGAGATCGGTACGGTCAAGAAGCTGTACGACCTGGGGATGAAGCTCAAGACCGTGCCGACGGAGCGGTTCACGATGACGACCATGCCCACGGTGCCGGATCCGTACGACGCGAATCACCTGGTCCCCAAGACCACGGACGCGGACAAACTGTGGTCGATGGTCCGAGATGACGTGCCCTTCGACAAGGGCGGCAAGGGCGGCAAGGACGGGAAGGACGGCAAGGGCAAGAGCGGTTCGGCGTCCGCCGGTCCGGACGCGTCGAGCACCGGGCCCGCCGCGGCGCCCGCGGAGGGGCTGGCGGTCACCGTCGTCAACGGCACGGCGGGCGGCGACAGGGCGCAGGCGCCGGTGAACAACCGGGCCTCGGCGATCGCGGGCGCCCTGCAGGGCAAGGGGTTCGCCAAAGCCACCGCGAGCGTGGAGGCCGGTCCCAGCTCGCGTACGCAGGTGACGTATCCGAAGAGCTCGGGTGACCAGGGCAGGGCGAACGCTCTCTCCGTGGCCAAGGCCGTCGGCGTGCCGAGCGGCCAGGTACGCGCCACTGCCGACGCCGTCACCACCACGCTGACCATCGGCAGCGACTGGCGGGAGGGCACGGCCTACCCGAAGCAGTCCACTCCGGAGGCCGGCGACCTGCCCGAGAGCGCGGACGCCATCAACGGCGCGGACAAGGGTGCCTGCATGCCCGTGTACAAGCCGTACCGGTACTGAGCGCTCAGCGCGCGGTAGTCCGAGCCAGAGCAGACCGGCGAGGGGCCGGAACCACTGTCACCACGACAGCGGTTCCGGCCCCTCGATGTTTCTGACTGTCGGCGGCTCGGCTGTCGGCAGCTTGGGCTGTTCCGGCGGCTCCGGCTGTCGGCGGCTTGGGCTGTCGGCGGCCTTGAGCTGTTGCCGGCTCTGGCTGTCGGCGGCGGTCAGGTCTCGCTCAGTACCGCCGGACGACGCGACGCGATGACCTTCTTGGCCAGTGCCTTCGGGCTGGTCAGGAAGCCCCAGCCCCACGACATGTGCATGGTCGCGAGGGCCACCGGGATCCGCAGCCGCGCCCTGAGGGAAAGGCCCTTGCCCGCGGGCAGCGAGCCCGCCGCGATCGCGACGAGGTAGCCGGCGGGGACCAGGAAGCCCCAGCGGGTCACCGCCGCGCCCACCACGAGGCCCACGGCGATCACGCAGACCGCCGTCGGCGGGGCCAGGTAGCGCAGGTTGATGGAACCCTCGTGGTAGCGCGCGACGACATGACGCCAACGGCCGTAGTCCTTGTACTGCTTGGCCAGGGCCTGCATGGAAGGGCGCGGACGGTACGAGACCCGCAGCTCGGGCGAGAACCAGATGAGGCCGCCCGCCTCCCTGATCCGGAAGTTCAGCTCCCAGTCCTGGGCGCGGACGAACTCCTCGTTGTAGCCGCCCTGTTGCTCCAGCGCCGCACGGCGGAAGACGCCCAGGTAGACCGTCTCGGCCGGGCCCGCCTGGCCGCCCGTGTGGAAGGCCGCGTTGCCCACGCCGATCTTCGAGGTCATGGCCGCGGCGACCGCGTGTTCCCAGTCGTTCTCGCCCTCGGCGTGCATGATGCCGCCGACGTTCTGCGCGCCGGTCTCCTCCAGGAGGCGGACGGCGGTGGCGATGTAGTTCGGCGAGAGCATCCCGTGCCCGTCGACGCGTACGACGATGGGGTGGCGGGACGCCTTGATCGCGGCGTTCAGCGCGGCGGGGGTGCGACCGGTCGGGTTCGGGACCGTGTGCACCCGGGCGTCTTCGGTCACGAGTTCGGCCGCGATCTCGTCCGTACGGTCCGTGGAGGGACCGATGGCGATCACGATCTCCATCTCGCCCGCGTACTCCTGGGCGAGGATCGCTTGGACGGCTCCGCGCAGATGCCGTTCCTCGTTGAGGACGGGCATGATCACGGACACGGCGGGCAACGGCACGGGGGGCTTGGCGTTCATCGCGGGTTACGTTACCGCGAATGGGGGACAGGGAGGCGCGCCGCCCGTCCCCTGCGCCGGTCAGCAGATCGTATGGCCCTACGGTGCTCACGGACTCCCACACCCCGGCCGACGCGGAGGTGTCCGCCTTGCCCACCCCGCCCCGCTCCCCCGCCCCTCCTCAGCGGCAGCGCCCAGCACGGCCGCCCGTATGGCGCCGCCGGCCGGACTGGGCCGTGCGACGGGTGGCGACCTCACTGTCCCTGGTGGTGCTCGCGGCGGCCGGTGTCGGACACGCGGTGGTCACCGGTCTCGACTCCGACATCAACCGGATCGACCCCTTCAAGGACATGAAGAACCGGCCCGCACGGGGGCACGGCATGAACGTGCTCCTGGTCGGCACCGACGGGCGGGACCGGATCTCACCGGAGGACAAGGAGAAGTACCGGCTCGGCGGCGCCCCCTGCCACTGCACGGACACAGTCATGATCGTGCACCTCTCGGCGGACCGGAAGCGGGCCAGCGTGGTGAGCCTGCCGCGCGACTCGTACGTCGAGACGCCCGCGCACACCGACCTGACCACCGGCGAACGGCACAGGACGCACCCGGTCAAACTGAACGCCGCGTACGCGGAGGGCGGGCCGCAGCTGACCGTGCGCACCGTCGAGAACATGACCCGAGTGAAGATCGACCACTATCTGGAGGTCGACTTCACCAGCTTCATGAAGACCGTGGACGTGCTCGGCGGGGTGCGGATCTGCGCGGTCCGGCCGCTGCAGGACCCGGTCACCGGGCTCGACCTGGCGGCCGGGACACATCAGCTGAACGGCGGGCAGGCGCTGCAGTACGTGCGCTCGCGGCACATCGACGGGGCGGCGGACCTCGGCCGGATGCAGCGCCAGCAGCGGTTCCTGGCGGCGCTGATCGCCCAGGCCACTTCGTCCGGGGTGCTGCTCAACCCGATCAGGTTCCGCGAGGCGACCCACGCCGTGCTCGGTTCCGTCCGCGCGGACAAGGGCTTCGGGACGGACGAGCTGATCGATCTGGGGCGGGCCATGCGGGCCTTCTCGCCGTCCTCCTCGGAGTTCACGACCGTCCCGATCGGGAAGATGGCGTACGCCGTGAAGGGCATCGGCTCGACCCTGAAGTGGGACGAGAAGAAGGCGGGGCAGCTCTTCAGGACCCTGCGCGACGACCAGCCGCTCGCGCCGCACCGGGTCCGCTCCAGAGTCCTGCGCGTCGATGTCGCCCCGCAGCAGATCCAGGTCCAGGTCGAGAACGGGACCATGACGGCCGGGCTCGGCCGCCGGGTGGACAGCGAGCTGGCCGCCACCGGGTTTCGCACGACGCGGGTCCCCGTGGACGCCCAGGACCGCTCCCTGAGGCGGACCGTCATCCGGTACGACCCCCGCTGGGACCGCTCGGCGGAATCCCTCTCGGTGGCTCTGCCGGGCAGCGAACTGCGCCCCGCGACCGGCCAGGGCCCCTTGATGAGGGTGATCGCGGGCGCGGACTTCAAGGAGGTCAGAAAGGTACGGGCGGACGACCCGTCCCAGGGACGGTTCGAAACGGTGACGGGGGATCAGGTGATTTGCCCGTAGCCCACCAATCCGCCGGCGGCGCGCCGACGAACCACATGCGGGGACGGCTTGCGCAGCGCCTCACCGGAAGCCCTCCGGCCGGGCCCCTGGACGACCTGGCGCCGCGGCACCAGCGGCACTACTAGCGGCACTAGGGCGTGTTTCGAAAGTAGCGTCGTCCGCCCGGAGGGCGGGCCCGGCGGCGTCAGGTGCGTGCTCTCGGCGTGCCGGGCGTAGACCCTCGTA
>NZ_JBEZJY010000064.1:0-39598 GCF_040651415.1 Streptomyces sp. NPDC048484 | reverse complement strand
CGGCACCGACGCGTGCCGGTCCAGGCCGAGTCGTGGCATGTCCAACGAGACCGTGGCTTCCTGGGTGTGGTGAGGGTCGAGGTTCACGACCACCAGAACCGTGTTCGAGCCGCGCGTGTCCGTGACCGACTTCGAATAGGCGAGCACCGACTCCTTGTCCGTGGGGTGGAAGTGCAGGTCGCGCAGTTGCCGAAGGGCGGGGCTGCGACGCCTGATCGCGTTCAGTTCGGCAAGCAGAGGAGCGATGCTACGACCCTCTCGCTCCGCCGACTCCCAGTCTCGCGGACGCAGTTGGTACTTCTCGGAGTTCAGGTATTCTTCGCTGCCGTCGCGCACCGGCACGCCCTCGCACAGCTCGAATCCGCTGTAGACACCCCAGGTCGGAGAGAGCGTCGCCGCCAGCACCGCGCGAAGTTCGAAGGCGCCCCGGCCGCCCTGCTGAAGGAACTCGTGCAGGATGTCAGGCGTGTTCACGAAGAAGTTGGGCCGCATATGGGCGGCCGCGTCACCGGAGAGTTCGGTGAGGTATTCGGTCAGCTCTTCTTTGGTGTTGCGCCAGGTGAAATACGTGTAGGACTGCTGGAAACCGATCGCACCGAGCGTGTGCATCATCGCCGGGCGCGTGAACGCCTCGGCCAGAAAGATCACATCCGGATCGGTGCGGTTGATGTCCGCGATCACCTGCTCCCAGAAGATGACCGGTTTCGTATGAGGGTTGTCGACGCGGAAGATCCGCACCCCGTGCCCCATCCAGAACCGCAGCACCCTGAGCGTCTCCTGTACCAGGCCCGGCATGTCCCGGTCGAAGGCGATCGGATAGATGTCCTGGTACTTCTTCGGCGGATTCTCCGCGTACGCGATCGTGCCGTCGGAGCGGTGGTGGAACCACTCCGGGTGCTTCTCCACCCACGGGTGGTCGGGCGAGCACTGAAGCGCGAAGTCGAGGGCGATCTCCAGTTCCAGCTCGGCGGCCCGGCGCACGAATTCGTCGAAGTCGTCGATCGTGCCCAGGTCGGGATGGACGGCGTCGTGCCCGCCCTCCGGCGAGCCGATCGCCCAGGGCACGCCGACGTCGTACGGGGACGGGTCCAGCGTGTTGTTGGGGCCCTTGCGGAAGGTCGAGCCGATGGGGTGGATCGGCGGCAGGTACACCACGTCGAAGCCCATGTCCGCGATCGCGGGCAGCCGCTCGGCCGCCGTCCGGAACGTGCCGCTGACCGGTGGTCGGCCGGGCTCGACCACCGCCCCCTCCGAGCGCGGGAAGAACTCGTACCAGGAGCCGTACAGCGCCCGCTCCCGCTCCACCAGCAGGTTCAACGGGTCCGCGGACGAGACCGGTTCGCGCAGGGGGTGGCGGGCGAGGACATGGTCCACGTCGGGGGTGAGCGCGGCCGCGAGGCGGGCCGCCGCGGGGCGGCCGGTGTCGCGCAGGGCGTCCACGGCCGCGAGGATCGCGTCGCGCCGGCCCTTGCTCTTCGGCGCCCCGGCCGCGACGCGCTCGTACAGCAGCGCGCCCTCCTCCAGGACGAGTTCGGTGTCCATGCCCGCCGGGACCTTGATCTGGGCGTGGTGGCGCCAGGTGGTGACCGGATCGCCCCAGGCCTCCACGGTGTAGGTCCACAGACCCGGCCTCGGCACGGAGACGGTGGCACCCCAGCGGTCCGTGCCGGGGGCGAGCTCCCGCATGGGGGTCCATGGACCGGTGCGCCCCTGGGGATCGCGCAGGACGACGTTCGCGGCGACCGCGTCGTGGCCCTCGCGGAAGACCGTCGCGGAGATCTCGAAGAGCTCTCCGACCACGGCCTTGGCGGGGCGGCGGCCGCCCATGACGAGGGGGCGCACGTCCAGGACGGGAATGCGGCCGATCACGGGGGCCCTGGCGGGGGCACTCACGGGGGTATTCACAGGGGCCGCGAGGTCACTCCGGTCGCTCCGGTCGCTTCGGGTAGTCCCGGCACTCCCGGCACTCCCGGAGGTGGAGACGGCGGGGGCGGCGGCGGGGGCGGTTGTCGCGGAGCCGGTCGTCGCCGACTTGGCGGGCCGGGTCTTCGGCGGCTGCGGGCGGTCGGTTTCTCCCCCCGGATCGGGGGGCTGTGTGGTGCCGGTCGTCGGGGGTGGTGACGGCTGGTGGTGCATGGCGGGCATGACCGCTCCTGTCCGCGTCAACGTGGGTGGGCGGATGAGAGTGTGGGGTGGCGGGTCCTGCGGTGCGTTACCGATGGAGCCTTCCCACCCTTTTCGGGTACGCAATCCGGCACTTTGTTAACTACTCGCACGTATGTCTTTACACAAGACCGGCCTTGCCCGCCGAGCGTCCGCCAAAGATCCTTCGCCAAGGACCCTTCAAGGATCTGCCCAGGATTCCCGGGATGAGACCGGTCTGTGAATGCGTACTTGCTCAAGGGTTGTCGGCCTGCAGGAGCTTGTTGGGTGAACCGGGACCCACATCGGACATCTTTCCGGTGGCGGCCCGCTCGACCAGAGCCTTGCTGACCTCGGTGGGAGCCGCCGTGGAATGGTCGGCGAGACACAGCGCGGCCGTCAAGGCCGCAGTCGGGCCTCCCGCCCGGTGCGGCACCCGTGTGCGCGTCACTGACATGGTGCGGGCTCCCCTCCTCGGACTCGGCGTGCCGGCCCCGCGCGCCCTCGTGGGGGCTCTCGCAGACCTCGCAGGACCTGAACGGGCCGTGGAAGGCCATGGCCGATCGCCACTCGGCAGCCTCTCGTGCGGTGGTGGGACGACACAAGGCCGCACGCCGGGGCGGAATCGGCCATACCGCCCGTGCGGCACACCCGTGCGACACACCCGGTGGCCGCGGCGAGATCAAGCCGACCGCAGGGAGCGCGGGACCCTGACATCCATGGCCCCGCCGTGGGGCGTGACCGGCCAGGGGCCGTCCGCGGCCGCAGTACCGCGCATCGCACGGAGCACTTCGCGCCGTAGTTGCGAAGGCACCTCGCCGCTACCGTCTTGGGTGACGACGGCGCACACAGGTGTGTGTCCATCAGAACCGATGCGTGTCCATCAGAAGCCCCCAGCCACAGCCCCAGCCTCAGACCCAGGAACGCCGCTGTACGTCCTTTCGTGAAGGTGGAAGCTCGTGAAGGCCATCCGCAGGTTCACCGTGCGTCCCGTACTCCCCGAAGCCCTTCACCCCCTCAGCGACCTGGCGCGCAATCTGCGCTGGTCCTGGCACGCCGAGACCCGTGACCTCTTCCAGTCCGTGGACCCCGAGCACTGGGCCGCCTCCGGATGCGATCCCGTACGCCTTCTAGGGAGCGTGTCGTCCGGGCGGCTGGCCCAGCTCTCGGAGGACCGGCGTTTCCTCAGGCGGCTGTCCGAGGCCGCCGACGATCTGAACGACTATGTGACGGGAGACCGCTGGTACCAGTCCCAGCCGCCCGAACTCCCCGACGCCGTCGCCTACTTCTCGCCCGAGTTCGGCATCACGGCCGCGCTGCCGCAGTACTCCGGAGGCCTCGGCATCCTCGCCGGGGACCACCTCAAGGCGGCCAGCGACCTCGGCGTACCGCTGATCGGCGTCGGACTCCTCTACCGGCACGGCTACTTCCGCCAGTCCCTGTCCCGGGACGGCTGGCAGCAGGAGCACTACCCGGTCCTGGACCCCAACGAGCTGCCCGTCTTCCTGCTGCGCGAACCCGACGGCACCCCCTCCCAGGTCTCCCTGGCCCTGCCCGGCGGCACGGCCCTGCACGCGCGTATCTGGCTGGCCCAGGTCGGCCGGGTCCCGCTGCTGCTGCTCGACTCCGACGTCGAGGAGAACGACCTCGGTGAGCGCGGTGTCACCGACCGGCTGTACGGCGGCGGCAGCGAGCACCGGCTGCTCCAGGAGATGCTGCTCGGCATCGGCGGGGTGCGGGCAGTCCGTACGTACTGCCGGCTGACGGGCCACGCGCGGCCCGAGGTGTTCCACACGAACGAGGGGCACGCGGGCCTCCTCGGTCTGGAACGCATCCACGAACTGTCCTACGAGGACCTCGACTTCGACGCCGCCCTTGAGGCGGTCAGGGCCGGGACCGTCTTCACGACCCACACCCCCGTGCCCGCCGGGATCGACCGCTTCGACCGGGAGCTGGTGGCCCGCCACTTCGGTCCCGACGCGGAACTCCCGCGCATCGACGTCGAACGCATTCTGCAACTGGGCATGGAAACCTATCCGGGCGGCGAGCCGAACCTCTTCAACATGGCGGTGATGGGGCTGCGGCTCGGCCAGCGGGCCAACGGCGTCTCCCTCCTCCACGGCCAGGTGAGCCGGGAGATGTTCTCAGGCCTGTGGCCGGGCTTCGACCCGGCGGAAGTCCCGATCACCTCGGTCACCAACGGCGTCCACGCCCCCACCTGGGTGGCGCCCGAGGTGTTCCGGCTCGGCGCCCGGCAGATCGGCGCGCAGCGGACCGAGGACGCCCTCACCGTCGGCGGCTCCGACCGCTGGGACGCCGTCGCCGACATCCCCGACCAGGACATCTGGGAGCTGCGGCGCTCCCTGCGCGAGCAGTTGGTGACGGAGGTACGGGAGCGGTTGTACGCGTCCTGGCGACAGCGCGGCGCCGGAACGGCCGAACTGGGCTGGATCGACGGCGTACTGGACCCGGACGTGCTGACGATCGGCTTCGCCCGCCGCGTCCCCTCCTACAAACGCCTGACGCTGATGCTCAGGGACCGGGACCGGCTCATGGACCTGCTGCTGCACTCCGAGCGGCCCATCCAGATCGTGGTGGCGGGCAAGGCCCACCCGGCCGACGACGGCGGCAAACGCCTCGTCCAGGAACTGGTGCGCTTCGCCGACGACCCGCGGGTACGCCACCGCATCGTCTTCCTCCCCGACTACGGCATGGCGATGGCGCAGAAGCTGTACCCGGGCTGCGACATCTGGCTCAACAACCCGCTGCGCCCCCTGGAGGCATGCGGAACATCAGGCATGAAGGCGGCACTGAACGGCTGCCTGAACCTCTCCGTCCTGGACGGCTGGTGGGACGAATGGTTCCGGCCGGACTTCGGCTGGGCGATCCCCACGGCGGACGGCACCGCGGTGGACGACGACCGCCGTGACGAACTGGAGGCCGCGGCCCTCTACGACCTCCTCGAACAGCGGGTGGCCCCGCGTTTCTACGAACTCGGCCAGGCGGGCCTGCCCGACCGCTGGATCGAGATGGTCCGCCAGACCCTGACCCACCTGGGCCCGAAGGTCCTGGCGGGCCGCATGGTCCGCGAGTACGTGGAGCGCCTCTACACACCGGCGGCCCTGGCCCACCGGTCCATGGACCACTCCTCCGCCAGGGAGCTGGCGGTGTGGAAGTCCCGGGTGCGGACGGCCTGGCCGCACGTCACGGTCGACCACGTCGAGACGACGGCCGCGACCGCGACCGCCGAACTGGGTTCGACCCTCTCCCTGCGTGTCCTGGTGGGCCTGGGCGACCTGGCCCCGGACGACGTCGAGGTCCAGGCGGTCTCGGGCCGTGTCGACCTGGAGGACCGGATCACGGACGGCACGACGTTCCCGCTGAAACCGGCGGGCGGCCCGGACCAGGAGGGCCGCTGGCTGTACGAGGGCCCCCTGTCCCTGGACCGCACGGGCCCCTTCGGCTACACGGTACGCATCCTGCCGGCCCACCGACTGCTGGCATCCAGCGCGGAACTGGGCCTGGTGGCGGTGCCTTCGGAGGAACTGGTGGAGAAGGCGGGGGTTCTGCTGCGGTGAGGTGTCGGCGGGCGGATGGGCGAGGGGGCTCGTTGGCCGTCTCAAGCGATGGCAGCGACGGCACAGCTCGTCTTCGAACCGCTCCCGATCGCCCGGAAACCCGTGCCCACGCCAAGATCCGATGCGTCGGCGAACAGGCCATGACCGTCTTGTAGAGCCGGAGCCTGCTCCGCAATCTCCGCAAGCTCCGCTGCAGCACCAACCGCACCCCCAGCATCTACAAACCGAGATTCGTCTCATTCAATCTCACCTCGCCAACCGCAAAATCGGGCGAGGAGTCAGAATTGGGTTCTGAGTTGCCGCCGCCCGGAAACAGTGTCGGCCGAGGAGAAGTGCCGTGCAAGGTCTGCATGGGCGTCCCCCGATAGCGTGCGAGGAGCTGACTGGTGAATGATGCGATGGTCCGTCAATACGTGTCTCCGGCGCGATTTTGGCGGGCCACCCGCCCAGTTCCGCGGCTGGTGGGCGCGGCACTTGCCACTATCGTGATCTTTTTCGCGGCCTCTGACAGTAAGCAGTATCCGCCAGGCGCTGGAGTCCTCAGCGCTCAGAGCTCCAGCGGCTTGGTCGTCATAGGTGAACCCGAGCGGCATCCCTGGGTGGGATCATTTGGTTCCTATTTCCTGTGCACGACAACCGGGCGTGGAATCACAATTCGGAAAATTCGCTACGAAACACCGGTTGCGACCAGTCGGTGTGGGCCTCTGGGTGCGGGAAATGCGCACCAACTCTAGCGGCGTTATTTCAGCCAGAGGGAGTCCTCCGAATTTCACTGATCCGGAAACCGGCTCCTCGCTTGACATGGGTGGGGAATTTAGGGTTTTCCATCCTGGGCTGCGGATCGCGCGTCCTTGCGATAAATCAGGGAAGGGTTCCCACGGCTTCACGGAACTGCTCTTCGCGGTCAAGGTGGATGATCGCGGCGGCGTGATCCGTCAGGCATGGATCGATTATGAAATTGACGGCAACCCGGGGAGTCGTTACACGCTTGACTTGAAGTGGGTAATGGTGTTGTGCGGCAACGAGGTAAGTGGAATCTACGATAAGCACTCGTGTTCTGCTAGCTCGTAACGGGTGCAAAAAATGGGACCAGGCATGCCCCTTGGCCCGGGTAAATGCTGAATGTCCTCTCAGTCCCGCCAAATCCCGCTCAGGCGCTTCTGGGCGAGTGAATCGTAGCGGCCCTGAATAGAACACAGAGACTTTGAGGGTGCCGGTGCGTGTAACTCATCGACTTTAGACGGGATATGACGGCTTGTCGCATACGTCACGATGATCGCCCCTCGGAACGAGAGCAGTCGGGCCCCGATGATCATGTGGGTGTCGAATCCGTATGAGTACCGAGCGGGACCGTGCCACGAGGGAGTAGTCCTTGAGGTTCTTCCAGTAGCTGAGCAGATAGCCGACACCGGGCAGGAAACCGGGCGGCCGGGGCGCCAGCGCGAATACCTCGGAACATTGGAGGATCTGGCCGGTCGCCTGGGAAAGGACATCGGCGACATCCGAGTTCATCTCCCACCCGGCGGCCAGGTCCGCGTTCCAGATGGAGGCGGCCACCTCACGCAGGTGCGCCTCCTCCTCCGGCGAGTAGCTGCCCTGGCCGAACGTCTGCCAACTGCCGCTTGGTGGAACCCTGTTGAGTATCCGGCGAACGTATCGACGACCGGGGCCGGCTCCGTACGTCCGGCACCCCGTGGCCAGGATTGGGAGAGTCCGTCCGCGTTGCTCCTCACGGGCCGGCCCCGCGCGGGGTCCCGAGGTCGCGGGCCCCGTCGGCCGCTGTCAGCGGTGCGGCCACGAGGGGCCGCAGGGGCTCGTCATCGACGTTGCCCGCACCACTGCCGCGGCGTCCACCCCGTACTTCGGGTTGGGGTTGGGGCCTTACGGATCGGGCCGGGGTACTCGGTTCCCCGCGTCATCTACTGCTTCGCTGCTGCGGGGCCGGCGCGACGGGAGAGCCGTACGGCGGAGATGAGGAAGAAGACGCCGCCGAGAGTGGCGTACCTGGCGAGGTGTCCCAGGGTGGGGTCGGACTTGGAGGCGCCGGCCAGGAACGAGGCGCCGGCCAGGACCGAGATGCCGCCGCTGAGGATCATGGCCCACTGGCCGCCCATCGACCGGCGCAGGAGGGCCACGACGAGTTGGACCAGGCCCGAGACGATGGCCCAGGTTCCCCACACGCGAAGGACGTCGGCTGTGCCGGAGGTGCCGGCTACAGCCAGGCCGATCGCGGCGGCAGTGCTGATGGCCATGTTGGCGTAGAGACCCGTGGCCGAGCGGGTGGCCCGTGAGGACCTGGCGTCGACGACGGCCGCGGCAACGTCGAACGCGGGGTAGAGGAAGAGCAGGACCTTCACGCCGATGGTGAGGTCGGAACCGAAGACCAGGAGGAGTGCCGCCCAGACGACGGCGAAAAGGAAGCGGACCATGTACAACTGGCGCAGGGCGGGGGCCGAAGCGTCCTGGTGGGAAGTGGCTGTGAGGGTCACGGTGGGTTCTCCGTACGGTTGCTGTGTCGGGCCGGGGATTGCGAGGACCGAAGGCAGAGGAGGGAAGGCAACGGCGGGCGGGGGCCCGGCCTGGGCGTGTGCTTGCCCCGACCGGGAGGTTCGTGCGCCGGTCAGCGAGTGCCGCGGTCGGCCTGCTCGATCAGGTCCTTGACCGCTGCGGGGTGGCTCACCACGGCCGCGTGGGACGAGTTGATCTCGGTCACGTGCGCATGGGCGCGAGCCGCCATGAAGCGTTCGAGGTCGGGAGAGATGGCGTGGTCCTGCTTGGCCACCAGGTACCAGGACGGGGTCGTGTGCCAGGCCGCTTCCGGGGTGATGCCGGCAATGGCGGTGGCGTCGATCGGCCGTTGCCCGGCGGCCATCCGCACTGCGGTCCGTGCCGGGACGTCTGCCGCGAACGCTGCCCGGAACTTCGCCGGGTCGAGGTAGATGTCCAGACCGGAACCGCCGCCCGGGAGGCTGTACGGGACTGGCTGTACGGGCAACGGCGGCACCGGATGGGCAACCGGTCGGGCGGACAGGTCAGCGAGGTCCTCGCCGGAGTCCGGAGCGAAGGCTGCCACGTAGACCAACGCCTTCACCTGCTTCTCGCCGACGGCGGCGTTGGTGATCACCGCGCCGCCGTACGAATGACCGACCAGCACGACCGGGCCCGGGATGGTCTTGAGGAAGCTGTGGATGTAGGCGCTGTCGGAGGCAAGCCCGCGCAGCGGGTTGGGGAGGGCGCGGACAGGGTAGCCGTCGCGGGTCAGCCGGGTGATGACGCCGTTCCAACCGGAGGCGTCCGCGAACGCGCCGTGCACCAGCACGACCGTCGGCTTCGGGCGGTCGGAGGCCGTGGCTTGCGTTGCACGGGTGCTCGTGGTTGTCGCCGTTGAGCCGGTGTCCACGGCATGTGCGGCGATCGTGATGGTGGCGAGGGCCAGCGCCGACAGTCCGACAACTGCGGTGCGCCGGAAGGAACGGCGCCTGGAAGGGGTCGTCGTGGCCGAAGGTGCGGTGGTTCGAGTCATGGCCTGTCCCTGCTCGATGGTGTGAGGCGGTTGCCTCGCCGAGGAGTCTCGGGGTCCTCGGGCGGAGCCGCGTACTTCGAACGAAGTAGTTCTCCCGCCTTCACCGGTCGAGGCAGGTTCGGCGTCTACATCGTTCGAAGTACGCGACCGGGGCGCGGGCGGACGAGAATCAGGTCATGGTCAAGGCACAGAACGATCAGGACGGGCCCGCGACGCCTCTGTGGATCCGGCGCCCCGAGGTGCTGCACCTCGTCGCCTACTCCCTGGCCGCGCTGGTGTTCGCCGGTCAGATCGTGGCAGTGGTACTGCGGGGATCTGATTGGCCGACAGTCCTGTCCGTACTGCTCGCCGGTGGCGGTGTCGCGCTGTCATGGTGGAAGCCGTGGGCCGGACTGGTGGTGTCGAGCGCGGCGTCCTTCGCCGTCACAGCGGTGGGCCAGGACCCCCTGTCGGTGTGGATGATGGCGGTCTTCGTGCTGTTCTCCATCACCTTCAGGGGAAAGCAGCCGCTGGCCGGAACAGTCATCGTGGCGGCGTCCTTCCTGGGGGCCTACATGACGTTGGGAGGATTCCGTGGTGGCGCGGTGGTGGGAGCCGCCGCCCTCTTCTCGGCCATAGCGGGAGGTACGTCAGGGGTGGCGCTCCGCATCCATCGGGACCACTGGTGGATTCTGCAGGAACGGGCCGAGAGCGCCATAGCCACCCGCGAGATCGAAGCCACCCGACGAGTGACCGAAGAACGATTCCGCATCGCCCGAGACCTCCACGACGTCATCGGCCATCAAGTCGCGATGCTGAGCCTGCATCTCGGTGTTGCGGAGATCGGGCTTCCCGAAGGCTCCGAATCCTCCCGGCAGGCCCTCGTCTCAGCCAGGTCAAGCGCCCGTACCGTCGTCCTCGAGACGCAACGGATCCTCGCGCTCCTCCGCCGCGAGGACGACAGCTCCGACGACGAGGCACTCCGGCCGATCCCGTCACTGAGCGGCCTGGAAGGGCTGATCGCCTCGTTCGAGAGCATCGGCCTCGACGTCCGACCCGGCATCGACATCATCGCCGTCCCGGTGGAGCCCAGCGTCGGCGTGACCGTCTACCGGATCGTCCAAGAAGCACTCACGAACGCCTACCGGCACGGGGAGGGGACGGCGACAGTGGAAGTGCGCGAGCGCGACGACAGGATCTGCGTCACCGTGGAGAACCGCGTCAGTCATCATTCAGCGCATGGCACCGGCACCGGCACCGGCCCCGGCCTCGGTTCGGGTTCGGGGCCGGTGCCGAGGCCGAGGCCGGGCAGCGGACTCGGACTCGTGGGTATGCGCGAACGCGTCGAGTCCTCCGGTGGGCGGCTGATGATCGACAGTGACGGCGGGCAGTTCCGGGTCCGTGCGGAGTTCAGTCCCATGGGAGTCGTTGTCCGATGACGCGGATTCTGATCGTCGACGACCAGGACGACATAAGGGCCGGCATCCGGGCGATGCTGGCGCTCGATCCGGGTCTCGTTGTGGCGGGTGATCTCTCCGATGGACTTCAGGCCGTCCCCTTCCTCCGAGTTCACCCCGTCGACCTGGTTCTGATGGACATTCGGATGCCCGGCATCGACGGGGTCGAAGCCACCCGCCGGATCCGCGAAGAGCACCCACCCGAAAAGGTGAGGGTGATCATGCTGACCACTTTCGACCACGACGACATCGTTCTCGCCGCCCTTCGCGCGGGCGCCAACGGTTTCCTGAGCAAGACCGTGAGCCCTGCCGAACTCGTCGCGGGTGTCACCGAGGTCGTCGGCGGTGGTGGTGCGCTGTCCGCCGCCGCGACGGCCGCGCTCATCGGCCACATGACCGACAGTCCGCCCCCGGTGATCGACCGGGAGCTGCTGCGCCGCTTCGACGCTCTGACCCCCAGGGAGCGGGACGTGATCGTTCTCGTCGCAAGCGGTCTCGGCAACGACGACATCGCGGCCCAGTTGCACGTTTCGCCGTTCACCGTGAAGACGCACGCCGTGCGGGCCATGACGAAGGTCGGCGCACGGGATCGAGCCCAACTCGTCTCGTTCACCTTCCGGGCCGGCCTCTACCCGTAAGCCTGCCGAGAGGCCGAGAGGCCGAGAGGGTGTGGGCGCGGACGCGGCAACCAGCGACCTGAGTGGGCGTCAAGTCCGATCTTCCTCGGTTCGTGATCGCTCGTTCACCGAGTTCCTGACCGGCCCGGGTGTTCCGTACGTCGAGTGCGACTCGTTCCGCATGAGTCGGCTTCGGCGGAATCGGCGGAATCGGCCGCACTTGGCTACCTCAGAAAATCACCCTTGGGGTCCTCGCACATCCGCCGCAGCACCGCTCCGCACCGTCGCGCGTACGCGTGCTGCAGGCCCCGTGTCGCCGGTCCGCCCGCTCGGGCGTACCACTTTGCCGGGCGGCTGAAGGCGGTGATCGTGAGCCAGACCGTGCCGTCGCCCGTGCGGTCGACGATGAAGGCTTCCTCGCCGGATTCCGGGTGGCCGGGGAGGGTGCCGTAGGCCCAGCCGGCGCGGCGGGGTTCGTCCAGGGTCCAGACGACGCGGCAGGGGGCCTGGATGAGGGGGCCCAGGCCGACCGTCACGTCCACGCCGGGGGCGGCGTGGGGTGCGTCCGTAGTGATCGTGACGCCCACTGCTCTGTGGAGTTCCCAGGTCAGGAGCGCCTGGCAGGCGGATTTGAAGACCTCGTGGCCCTCGCCGATACGGCTGCGGACGTGCAGGGGGTGGAAGCCGGGTGGGCACCGGCCGTCGCGGGTCGCGCCCACATCCTCGTACGTGAAGGGCATGGGAACCAAGAGTAGGGCGGTACCCGGGAGTGTCTCGTTCCGGGTACCGCCCGTTCACAGGTTGCGGAGCGTCAGGATACGTTGACGCCGGACCAGGCCGCCGCCACCGCCTTGTACTCCGTGCTCGCCGTGCCGCCGTACAGTGCCGACGCCGCGTTCAGGGTCGCCGTACGGGCGGCCGCGTACTTCGTCGTCGACGTCATGTACGTCGTCAGCGCCTTGTACCAGATCTTGGTCGCCTTGTCGCGGCCGATACCGGTGACCGTCGAGCCGTTGGAGGTCGAGGAGTTGTAGCTGACGCCGTTGATCGTCTTGGCGCCGCTGCCCTCCGAGAGGAGGTAGAAGAAGTGGTTCGCCGGGCCCGAGGAGTAGTGGACGTCGACCGAACCGAGGCTGGACGACCAGCTGTCCTTGGACGCGCCGTCCTTGCTCGGCTTGTCCATGTAGCGCAGCGGGGTGCCGTTGCCGTTGATGTCGATCTTCTCGCCGATGAGGTAGTCGCCGACGTCGGAGGCGCTGGCCGCGTAGAACTCGACGGCCGTGCCGAAGATGTCGGAGGTGGCCTCGTTCAGGCCGCCCGACTCACCGCTGTAGTTGAGGCCGGCGGTGTTCGCCGTGACGCCGTGGCTCATCTCGTGGCCCGCGACGTCCAGCGAGGTGAGCGGCTTGGCGCTGCCCGCGCCGTCGCCGTACGTCATGCAGAAGCAGGAGTCCTGCCAGAAGGCGTTGACGTACGCCGTGCTGTAGTGGACGCGGGAGTAGGCGGCGACACCGTTGTTCTTGATGCCGGTGCGGCCGAGCACGTTCTTGTAGAAGTCCCAGGTGACCTGGGCGCCGTAGTGCGCGTCGACGGCCGCCGTCTGGGTGTTGGACGCCGCGCCCGTGCCCCAGGTGTCGTCCGCGTCGGTGAAGAGGGTGCCGGTGCCGGACGTACCGCGGTTCAGGTTGTACGTCTTGTGCGAGCCGCGGGACGTGTCGTTGAGCTGGTACGTCGAGCCCGACAGCGAGGTGCCGATGGTGACCTTGCCGGAGTACTGGCTGTTGCCGATACCGGTCCGGACCGCCTCCCACTCGTACAGCTTCTTGCCCGACTCGGCGTTGGTGACGACGTGCAGCTCCTGCGGGGTGCCGTCGTGCTGGAAGCCGCCGACGACCGTCTCGTAGGCCAGGACCGGCTTGCCGTCGGCCGCCCAGACGACCTTGCGGGGCGCCTTGTCGGCGGCCGACTTCGTGCTGCCCTCGGCCTTCGCGGCGGACACGGCCTGCTTCTCGGCCGTGGACTTGGCGATGCCCGGGGTGACGTCGGAGACCTTGATGGTCGCCTTGGTCGCCTTGGTCACGCCCTGCGACTTGCCGGCCTTGCTCTCGTGGACGACCAGGTCGCCGCCGAGGACCGGGAGCCCTGCGTACGTGCGTTCGTAGCGGGTGTGGGTCGCGCCGTCGGCGTCCTTGACGACGTCTCTGACGACCAGCTTCTCCTTGGCGCCGAGACCTATCTCGTCGGCGGTCTCCGTGGTGGCGGCGTCGGCCTTCGCGATGAGACTCGTGCGGGCTGCCGGGGAGAGCTGGACCGGCGCCGCGGCGAGGGTGGTCCCGCCGGACTGCTCCGCCGGGGTCTGGGCGGAAGCGCCGGTGCTCAGACCGGTGGTGAGGAGAGCGCCGGCCGCGACAGCGGTGGCGATGGCGAGAGTGGTGCGGTGGTGACGCGCGTAGAGGGGGGTCACACAAGCTCCTTCATGGGGGGTGTCCGACCGCTATGGGGGAGCGGTCGGGCTGCGGTGAAGTTGCGGTGCGGGCGTGCCATGTCGTGCCGTGCCGTGCCGTGCGAGGTGAACAGTGCCAGTTAGGGCGCGTACATGTCAGCGGGGCGAATAGAGGTTGGCTGGAAATCGTCCGGTGCCCGAAGATCCGCGTACGCATTGCGGACTTGATCCCCACAGAGGCCTGGTAACGGACTGGCAATAGAACCGGAAGTCTGTGGCAAGGGTGCGGTAAAGGTGGAGCAAAGGAGGTGCTGTCCCGGGGAGTTGGGCCCCAGGGCGGCAGCCGGTTCGTGCCGACTTCGCACACCCGCGCGCTTACGTGTGCCCGCGTCTGAGGGAGGGGGATCTTCCAGCCATCGTGCCGCGCGCCGCGCGCAGCAGCCGCGGGTGCGGGTGACGGTTCAGGAGGGGCGAGGCCGCTCGCCGTGCCACGAGTGCCACAGGGCCGCGTACGCGCCGTCGGCCGCCACGAGGCTGTCGTGGGTGCCGAGTTCGGTCAGACGGCCGTCCTCCATCACGGCCACGCGGTCCGCGTCGTGCGCGGTGTGCAGGCGGTGCGCGATGGCGATGACGGTGCGCCCTTCGAGTACGGCGGCCAGCGCGCGCTCGGTGTGGCGTGCGGTCGCCGGGTCCAGGAGTGCCGTGGCCTCGTCGAGGATCAGGGTGTGCGGATCGGCCAGCACGACGCGCGCCAGGGCCAGTTGCTGGGCCCGGGAGCCGTCCGCGACGGGAGCCCCTCCCGGCCGCGCGCGGCCGGCGGACTCGGCGGGTTTGGCGGGTTCGGGAAGGCCGCCGCCGGAGCCCAGCTCCGTGTCGAGCCCGTCCGGCAGTTCCCCGACCCAGTCGGCGGCGCCGACCGCCGCCAGCGCCGCCCACAACTCGGCGTCACCCGCGGCCGGTTCGGCGATCAGCAGGTTGTCGCGGACCGTGCCCAGGAACACGTGATGCTCCTGGGTGACCAGAACGACCTGACGCCGCAACTGCTCCGGATCCAGGCCGGCGATCGGCACTCCGCCCACCGTCACCGTGCCGGAGCGCGGCACGTCGATGCCCGCGAGCAGCCGGCTCAGGGTCGTCTTCCCGGCGCCGGAGGGCCCGACGACAGCCAGCCGTTCCCCCGGGCGTACGGTCAGGTCGACCCCGCGCAGCACCTCGCCGCCGCGATCGTACGAGTAGCGCACCCGCCGTACGTCGATCCGGTCGTCCGCCGGGGCGGGGGAGCCCGACGGCACGGCTCGCGGGGCCCGGCCGAGGCCCTCCACCCGTGCGAACGAGGCTCCACTGCTCTGCAGTTGCTCCACCCGCATCAGGACCGTGTCGAGCGGCGACTCCAGCTGGCGCAGGAACAGGGCCGCCGCGACCACGGCACCCAGACTCATCGCGCCCCGCGCGTGCAGGGCTCCGCCCACGATCAGCACGACGGTCACGGGAAGGAGGTACGAGACCTCCACCGCCAGGAAGAACACGCACCGCAGGTACAGCGTGTACATGCGGGTGCGGCGGGACGTCTCCAGGGCGTCCCGGCTCGCTGCGACGCGCCGCCGCTGCAGGCCGAACGCCTCGACCGTGCGCGCGCCCGACGTGGTGGCCGAGACGATCTCGGCGATCTCAGACGTGGCGGCGCCCTCGGCGAGATATCCGGCGCGGGCCCGGCGCAGATACCACCGCAGGGCGAACCAGATGCCGGCCTGGGAGAGCACCGCGCAGGCGCCCAGCAGCGGGTCGAGTACGAAGACCGCGCCGATGAGGAACAGCGCCTGCACCGAGGAGATCAGCAGTTCCGGCCCGGCGTCGCGCAATGTCGTGCCCACCGTGGCGACATCGGCGGTGCCGCGGGCCGTCAGATCGCCGGTGCCCGCCCGCTCCACGACGGAGGCGGGCAGCGCCAGCGCCCGCTCGACGAACTCCTCGCGCACCCGCGCCAGCGTCCGCTCGCCGAACCGGTGCCCCACGAACCGGGCGGCCCGCGCCAGCACGAGCTGCGCCAGTGCGCACACCAGGATGACCAGCGCGAGGCGGTCCACGACGGCGACACCGCCGCCGGAGCGGACCTCGTCGATGATGCGGCCGAGCAGCCACGGGCCGACCAGACCGGCCGCGGCGGCCAGCGCGTTCAGGGCGAGCACGGCGGTGAAGGCGCGGCCGTCCGCGCGGATCAGCCGGGCCGCGGCGGCGCGCACGTCAGCCGGCTCGGCGACCGGCAGGCGCGTGCTCATCGCACGACCTCCTCGGCGTCGCGGGCCACCAGCGCGCGGTATCCCGGCTCACCGTCGAGGAGTTCGAGATGGCCCCCGAAGGCCACGACCTTGCCGTCGACCAGGTAGTACACGATGTCCGCCCGGTCGAGCACGAGGGGTGAGGTGCTGGTGACGAGGGTGGTGCGGCCGGAACGAGCGGCGCGCAGCCGGGCGGCGACCGCGGCCTCGGTGTGCGCGTCGAGCGCCGAGGTGGGTTCGACCGCGAGCAGCACCTCGGGGTCGGCGAACAGCGCTCGTGCCAGGCGTACGCGCTGCCGCTGGCCGCCGGAGAGGCTGCGGCCCTGCGCGTCGACGGCCGAGTCGAGCCCGTCGGGCAGCCCGAGCACGATGTCGTCCGCGACGGCCGCGTGGACGGCCCGGCCGACGGCCGCGTCGTCCCGACCCGCCTGGTCCAGGCGGCCGGAGAGCAGGTCGCGCAGCGTGCCCGCGAACAGGTCGGCCTCGTTGTCCGCGACCAGGATGCGCTCCCGTATCTGCGGCAGGGCGATCGCGTCGAGGCGTACGCCGCCCCAGGTCGCCGCCGACGCGGTGTACCGGCCCAGCCGGTCGACCACGGCGGCGGACTCCGCGGGGCGGGCGCCGACCAGCGCGGTCAGCGCGCCCGGGGCGACCCGGACACCGGACTGCGGGTCGTGGAGCACGGAGGGCTCCGCCGGGGCGTCCAGAGGGGGGTTCGCAGTGGCGTCCCGGCCGTCCGCGCCGTCCGTCGTCAGGGGTTCCAGGGCCAGGAAGCGTACGACGCGCCGGGCGGCCACCACGCCCCGGCTGATCTGGTAGCCGCACTCGACGAAGAAGGCCACCGGCGCCACGAGAACCGCGACATAGCCGTACACGGACACCAACTCGCCGATGGTGAGCGAGCCCTGGGCGGCGAGCCGGGCCGCCAGCCAGGTCACCACGGCCAGGAACACCGTCGGCAGCCCGACGCCGAGCGCCTGGAGCCAGCTGGTCACGGACCCGACCCGGTAACCCTGCTCGCGCAGCCGCTGGGAGTCCCGGCGGAAGGCGTCGGCGAACAGGCCCTTGCCGCCGAGGCCGTTGAGGACACGCAGACCGCCTGCGAGGTCCCCGATCCGCGCGGTCAGCACACCCTGCCGCTCGCGGTACTCCGTCTCCGTGCCCCGCAGCCGCCCCATCAGCGGACCGACGAACACGGCGATCACCGGCACCCCGAGCAGGACCACCGCGGCCAGCGGCGGCGAGACCGACAGCAGCAGCCCCGCCACGACGGCATAGGACACGACGGCACCGACGCCGGGCCCGACGACGGTCAGGGCCTGGCTGATCGTCAGCACGTCGCCGACGCCGATCGTGACGACCTCTCCGGTCCCGGTCTGCCGGGACAGTCCGGCGCCCAGCCGCGTCGCCTGCCCCACCACGAGCTTCACGGAACGGAAGTTGGCGTCCATCCGGACCTTGGTCATCGTGCGGTGGCGCAGGACGCTCACCCAGGCGTTGAACACCCCGAGGCCCAGCAGCGCGCCGGACCAGCCGGCCAGCGCGGCCTGGTCACCCGGCTCCAGCCCGTCGTCGATCGCCCTGGACAGCAGATACGGCGCCAGCGCCATGAGCACCATCCAGATGGTGGCCAGCGAGGCTCCCGCCGCCGCCCGCCCCGGCTGCCGGGTGACCAGCCACCACAGATACCGGCCGCCACCACGGCAGTCGGGCACACCCGGATCCTCGTACGCGACGCGCTCTGTTCGGCTCACTCGCTCATGGGCCATCCGCTTACGGGCCATCTGCTTGAGGGCCATCCGTTTCAGGGTCGCTCGCTCAAGGGCCACTCGCCCCAGGGTCACTCGGCCGGCCCGTGCACGAGGCTGTCCCGCCAGGCCTGATGCAGGTCCGCGAACCGGCCCGTGTCCGTGATGAGCCGGTCGGGGCTGCCGTCCTCGACGATGCGGCCGTGCTCCATGACCAGGACCCGGTCGGCGATCTCGACCGTCGACAGGCGGTGGGCGATGACCACCGCCGTACGGCCGCGCAGGACCGTGTGCATGGCCCGCTGGACGGCCCGCTCGCCCGGCACGTCCAGCGAACTGGTGGCCTCGTCGAGGATGAGGACCGCTGGGTCGGCGAGCAACGCCCGTGCGAACGCGACGAGTTGACGCTGACCGGCCGAGATGCGCCCGCCCCTTTTGCGTACGTCCGTGTCGTAGCCGTCCGGCAGGGCGCTGATGAAGTCATGGGCGCCGATGGCCTTCGCGGCCCGCTCGATGTCCTCGCGGGAGGCGTCGGGGCGGCCGATGGCGATGTTCTCGGCGACCGTGCCGGAGAAGAGGAACGCCTCCTGGGTCACCATCACGACACCGCGCCGCAGTTCGGGCACCGAGAGCTCGCGCAGATCCACGCCGTCGAGGAGGACCCGGCCGGTCGTGGGGTCGTAGAACCGGGCCAGGAGCTTGGCGAGCGTCGACTTGCCGGCGCCCGTCGAGCCGACCACGGCGACGGTCTGGCCCGCCGGGAGCGTCAGCGAGAAGGGCGGCAGTACCTCGCCGCCCGTGCGGTACGTGAAGCGGACGTCGTCGAAGACGACCTCGCGGCCCGGGAGGTCGGAGGCGAGCCCGGGCAGCGCGCGCGGCCGCGCGGGCTCCGGCACCGAGGGGGCCTGGGCCAGCAGGCCCGCGATCTTCTCCATCGAGGCGGCCGCCGACTGGTACGAGTTGAGGAACATGCCGAGCCGGTCGATCGGGTCGTACAGGCGGCGCAGGTACAGCACCGCCGCGGCCAGCACACCCAGCGCCAGTGAGCCGGAGGCCACCCGGTACGCGCCCCACAGCACGATCCCCGCGACCGCCGTGTTGGCGACCAGCCGGGAGCCGATGACATAGCGGGCCATCTCCAGGATGGCGTCGCCGTTGACGCGTTCGTGGCGGCTGTTGAGCGCGTGGAAGGCGGTGTCGTTGACGGCCTCGCGGCGGAAGGCGCGGACCGGCCTGATGCCGTTCATCGTCTCCGCGAACTTCACGATGACGGCGGCGATGGCGGTCGAGCGGAGGCCGAAGATCCGCCCGGCGCGGTGCCGGTAGAGCCGGATGAGGAGGTACAGCGGCACGAACGACGCCACCGCGACCGCGCCGAGGCCCAGGTCGAGCCAGAGCAGCATCGCCGAGATGTAGACGAACGACAGGATGACGGTGATGAGTTCCTGGAGGCCCTCGCTGAGCAGTTCGCGCAGCGACTCGACGTCCGTCGTGGAGCGCGAGATGAGCCGGCCCGAGGTGTAGCGCTCGTGGAAGTCGACGCTGAGCGCCTGCGCGTGCCGGAAGATCCTGCCGCGCAGGTCGAGCAGGACGTCCTGGTTGACGCGGGCGGACGCGAGGACGAAGCCCCACTGGAGGGCGCCGGCCGCCACCGAGCACAGCGCGTAGGCGACGGCCACCGCGATCAGCGGGCCGTGGTCGTCGTCGCGGAAGGCCGGTACGGCGCGGTCGATGGCGTACGCCACGAGCATCGGGCCGGCCTGCACCGCCGCCTGCTGGAGCAGGAGGAGGACCGCCGCGAGGACGACGCGGGCTCTCAGGGGTGAGAGCAGTGAGCGCAGGAGGGTGGCTGTGGCACGCGGGGGCGCGGGGAGGGCATCACGGTCGAAGGGGTCGCCGTCCGCGGCCGGCGAGGCAGCGGGCCACGCCGCGGCCCGACCGCCGCGCTTGTTCTTGTCGTCGTCCGTCGGCGCGGTGGTCGTGGGCGCCGTCATCGGTTCTCCCTTTCGGTCGTCTCTGTCCTTCCCGACATCAGCCAGGCGTACTCCGCGCTCGTACGCAGCAGTTCGTGGTGTGTGCCGACGGCGGTGACGCGGCCCCCGGAGAGCAGGGCCACGCGGTCGGCCAGGAGGACCGTGGACGGGCGGTGGGCCACGACCAGGGCGGTGGTCCCGGCGAGGACCCGGCGCAGGGCCGCCTCGACCAGGGCCTCCGTGTGGACGTCCAGGGCCGAGAGCGGATCGTCCAGGACGAGGAAGCGGGGGCTGCCGACGACCGCTCTCGACAGGGCGAGGCGCTGACGCTGGCCGCCGGAGAGGCTGAGTCCCTGCTCGCCGACCTGGGTGTCCGTCCCGTGCGGGAGCGCGTGGACGAAGTCCGCCTGCGCGACGGCCAGGGCGCGGCTCAGGTCGGCCTCGTCCGCGGTGTCCGCGGCGCCCATGAGGACGTTCTCGCCCACACCGGCGGAGAAGAGGGTGGGCTCTTCGAAGGCGACCGCCACGAGGGCGCGCAGCTCTTCCCTGGGCATCCCGGTGATGTCCACGCCGTCCAGGGTGATCCGGCCCGACGTGACCTCGTGCAGCCGGGGGACGAGTGCGGTGAGCGTCGTCTTCCCGGAGCCCGTGCTGCCCACGAGGGCCATGGTCTCGCCGGGTTGGATGTGCAGATCGATGCCGTCGAGGACGGGAACGCTGTCGGGAGGTGCGTCGGGGTAACGAAACCGGACCCTTTCAAAGCGGAGCCCACCGGGACCGGCGCCGCCGCCGGTGTCTGCGTCTGCGTCTGCGCCGACGGTGACGCCGACGTCCGTGCCGTCAGTGGTCGGCGAGGAACCGGGACGCGAGGCGGCGGCTGCCTCCTCGGACTCCGGTTCCGCGTCCATCACCTCGAAGTACCGTTCCGTGGCCGTCGCCGCCTCCTGGCTCATCGCCAGCAGGAAACCGATCGACTCGACGGGCCACCGCAGGGCGAGGGCCGTGGACAGGAACGCGACCAGCGTGCCGGTCGACAGGGAACCGTCGGCCACCTGCACCGTCCCGAGCACCAGGGCCGCGCCGATGGCGAGTTCGGGCAGGGTCGTGATGGCGGCGAAGATGCCGGCGAGCAGGCGCGCCTTGGCGAGTTCCGTGCCGCGCAGTTTCCGGGAGAGGTCCCGGAAGGCGAGGGCCTGGCTGCGATGGCGACCGAACCCCTTGATGATCCGGATGCCGAGCACGCTCTCCTCGACGAGCGTCGTCAGGTCGCCGACCTGGTCCTGTGCCCGCCGAGCCACCTGCGAGTACCGCTTCTCGAAGAGCCAGCAGACGATCATCACGGGTGCGGCGGGCGCGAGCAGCACGAGTCCCAGTGTCCACTCCTGGGCCAGCATGATGAGGACGCCCACGAGGATCGTCACCGAGTTGACCAGCAGGAACGTCAGCGGAAACGCGAGGAACATCCGCAGCAGCATCAGATCGGTCGTGCCCCGCGACAGCAACTGCCCGGAGGGCCAGCGGTCGTGGAACGCGATGGGCAGCCGCTGCAGATGCCGGTACAGGTCCGCACGCATCGCCGCCTCGACCCCGGCGAGCGGCCGGGCCACCAGCCAGCGCCGCAGCCCGAAGAGCACCGCCTCCGTGACGCCGAGCAGCAGCAGGTACAGCGCTCCGAGCCACACTCCGCCGGTGCTCCGGTCGGCCACCGGACCGTCCACGATCCACTTCAGAACGAGCGGGATCACCAGCCCCGTACAGGAGGCGGCGACCGCGACGAGAGCCGCGGTGAGCAGCCGTCCGCGCACGGGCCGTACGTACGGCCACAGGCGCAGCAGCATGCGTACGGCGGAACGGCTCTCGGCGGGCTCGGTTTCGTCGGCTTCCTCGGCGGACGCAGGTGTGGATGACATCAGCAGCGAGCCTACGTTTCGGCACTGACAACGCCCAGCGAGTTTTGGCCGGGTCGGGCTCCGCCCCTGGTGGCAGTACCTGTACCGCGGGTACGGGAGGAGGTCGGCCGCTCTCTTCTCCCAGCGGCCTCTCAGCCCACCACCCGCAGCAGCAGAACCGTCTGGGCCGGCACGGTGATCGTGTCGCTCGCCCGGTGCACCACTCCGGGCGCCGCCTCCTGCTCCTCCCGCGACGTGTCGACGACGACCTCGTAGGACTCGGCCCAGGGCGGCCCGGGAAGAACGAAGTCCGTGGGCCGGTCCCCGGCGTGCAGCACCGCGAGGAAGCTGTCGTCCGTCACGGGTACGCCCCGCGCGTCCCGCCCGGGGATGTCCCGGCCCGACAGGAACATACCCAGCGTCCCGGCGGGCGCGTACCAGTCCCGTTCCGTCATCTCGATGCCGCGGTCGGTGAACCAGGCCAGGTCCCGCAGCCCGTCCACCGAACGGGCCCGCCCGGAGAAGAAGGCGCGCCGCCGGAGCACGGGATGGGCGTGGCGCAGGGCGATCAGCCGGGACGTCAGGTCGAACAGGGCCCGCCAGCCCGGGTCGTCCAGCAGGCTCCAGTCGAGCCAGCTGATCTCGTTGTCCTGGCAGTACGCGTTGTTGTTGCCGCCCTGGGTGCGCCCGAGTTCGTCGCCCGCGACCAGCATCGGCACACCCGTGGAGAGCAGCAGGGTGCTCAGGAGGTTACGGAGCTGGCGTCGCCGCAGGCCGCGTACACCGGCGTCCTCGGTCTCTCCCTCGGCGCCGCAGTTCCACGCCCGGTTGTCGTCGGTGCCGTCCCGGTTCCCCTCGCCGTTGGCCTCGTTGTGCTTGCGCTCGTAGGACACCATGTCCCGCAGGGTGAAGCCGTCGTGGGCCGTCACGAAGTTCACCGAGGCGTACGGCCGCCGCCCGCCCCACGCGTACAGGTCGCTCGACCCCGAGAGCCGGTACCCGAGGTCCCGTACGTCCGGCAGCGCGCCCCGCCAGAAGTCCCGTACGGCATTGCGGTAGCGGTCGTTCCACTCCGTCCAGAGCGGCGGGAAGGCACCGACCTGGTAGCCGCCGGAGCCGACGTCCCACGGCTCGGCGATGAGCTTCACGCGGCGCAGCACCGGATCCTGCGCGATGACGGCCAGGAACGGGGACAGCATGTCGACGTCGTGCATGGATCTGGCCAGCGCGGCCGCCAGGTCGAACCGGAAGCCGTCGACGCCCATCTCCGTCACCCAGTAGCGGAGGGAGTCGGTGATCAGGCGCAGCACGTGCGGCTGTACGACGTGCAGGGTGTTGCCGCAGCCCGTGTAGTCCGCGTACCGCCGGGAGTCGTCCTGCAGCCGGTAGTAGCCGCGGTTGTCGATGCCGCGCAGTGACAGGGTCGGGCCCAGCTCGCTCGCCTCGGCCGTGTGGTTGTAGACCACGTCGAGGATGACCTCGATGCCGGCGGCGTGCAGGGCGCGCACCATGCGCTTGAACTCGCCGACCTGCCGGCCGTTGGTCCCGGAGGCCGCGTACGCCGCGTGCGGGGCGAAGTAGCCGATCGAGTTGTAGCCCCAGTAGTTCTTCATGCCCCGGCGCAGCAGATGGTCCTCGTGCGCGAACTGGTGCACCGGCAGCAGTTCGACAGCCGTCACGCCGAGGGCCACCAGGTGCTCGATCGCCGCCGGATGGGCCAGCCCGGCGTACGTGCCCCGCAGCTCGGGCGGAATTCCCGGATGCAGCTTGGTGAAGCCCTTCACGTGCAGTTCGTAGATGACGGACTCCGCCCAGGGAGTCTTGGGGCGGCGGTCGTCGGCCCATTCGTCGTCGGGCGTGTCGTCGTGGACGACGACACCCTTGGGGACATACGGCGCGGAGTCCCGGTCGTCGCGCACGGTGTCCGCGACGTGCTGCTGGGGCCAGTCGCGCACATGCCCGTACACCTGGGGCGGCAGACTGCCGAACTCGTCCTGTCCGCCGCCGTCCACGGCACGGGCGTACGGGTCGAGGAGCAGTTTCGCGGGGTTCCAGCGGGCGCCGGTCCACGGGTCCCAGCGGCCGTGCACCCGGAAGCCGTACCGCTGTCCGGGCCGTACTCCGGGCACGAAGCCGTGCCAGATCCCGTGGGTCAGTTCGGTCAGCGGGACCCGGATCTCGGCGCCCTCGGGCCTCTCGGCGCCCTCGGACCTCTCGTCGGCCTGGCCGCCCGTGTCGTCCGGTGTGCCGAAGAGGCAGAGCTCGACCGACTCGGCCCCGCCCGCCCAGAGCGCGAAGTTGGTGCCCGAGACGCCGTCGGGCCCGGTCCTGAAGCGCGCCCCGAGCGGGGTCGGCGCACCCGGCCAGACGGAGATGTCCGGCGCCGTACGGGCTGTGCCGTTCAGCACGGGGGCGGGTTGCGCGGGGGCGGACTGCGGGGGCAGCCCGCCCCCGGGCGCGAGCCCCTTCTGCACTGCCTCCTGCTCGGCTGCGCTCGACACGTTGGCCCTCCCGCGGTCGGTCGGAGCGGCACGAGCAGGACCGCGGCGTCCCGGCCGCGGCCTCATGTCGTGTCGTCCTCCCCACTGTTCTGCCCAGAGCCGGGCTCGCACTCACGTTTCCCGAGGCGGGGGCCGAACGCACGTTTCCCGAGGCGGAGGCCGAACGCACGTTTCCCGAGGCGGGGCCGAACGCACGTACTTGCCGCACCCACTTCCCCGGGGCCCGCTCGGTCGTTGGATCCCACGTGATGCACGCACAGACGCGCGCGTGGCGCGCAGGGGCCGCGCTGGCCGCCGTACTGACATGGGCAGGTCTGCTGGCCGGAGCCGCGGGATGCACCTCGCACGGGGTGGACGAGATGCTCGGCAAGCCCCGCTCGCCCGAGACCGCGATCCGTGTCTCGCCGGACAACGGCAGCAAGGCCGTACGCCCCGAGGACGGGCTGGAGGTGCGGGTGCCGGCCGGGCGCCTGGAGTCCGTGAAGGTCGTGAAGTCCCAGGACGCGCAGGAGTCCCCGGTCTACGGCCGGGTCGGCGAGGACGGCGCGACCTGGCGGCCCGACGACCCGAAGCTCGCGCTGGCCGCCAAGTACACGGTGGACGCGGTCGCGCTCGACGGCCACGGCAGGCGGGTGGCCCGGCACGTGACGTTCACGACGTACGTCCCCGACGAGCGGTTCATCGGATACGTCACGCCGGAGAACCGCTCGACCGTCGGCACCGGCATGATCGTGTCGCTGGAGTTCAACCGGGAGATCGAGAACCGGGCGGCGGTCGAGCGCGCGATCCGCGTGACGTCCGTACCGAAGACGGAGACCGCCCCGCACTGGTTCGGCGCGGACCGCCTGGACTTCCGCCCCGAGACCTACTGGAAGCCCGGCACGAAGGTCACCGTCGCCCTGCGGCTGCGGGACGTCGAGGCGGCCCCGGACGTGTACGGGCTGCAGTACAAGAGCTTCTCCTTCACGGTCGGCCGCAGCCAGACCAGCCTCGTCGACGCGGCCGCCCACACCATGGAGGTACGCCGCGACGGGGAGCTCCTGTCCACCGTGCCGATCACCGCCGGCGCCCCCACGAACACGACGTACAACGGCAAGATGGTGGTCACCGAGATGCTTGAGGTGACCCGGATGAACGGGGCCACCGTCGGCTTCAAACGGTCCGACGGCAAGGGCGAGTACGACATCCCCGACGTCCCGCACGCGATGCGCCTCACCTCCTCCGGGACCTTCCTGCACGGCAACTACTGGGCTGAGGGCGTGTTCGGCACGGCCAATGTCAGTCACGGCTGCGTGGGACTGCGCGATGTGAAGGGCGGCGGTTCCGAGACCCCGGCGGGCTGGTTCTTCGACCGCAGCCTCGTCGGTGACGTCGTCGAGGTCGTCAGAAGCCACGACAAGCAGGTCGCTCCCGACAACGGTCTCGGCGGGTGGAACATGGCCTGGAAGGCGTGGAAATCGGGCTCCGCGGTGAAGTAGACCGACATAGGGGTACGCACAAGGAGGGCTCCGGCGGCGCCACCTGCTCGACGAGTTGGGACTGAACGGTGACATTCCCGGGAGACCATCTCTCCTGGCAGTGTGATTTATTAACGCGATGCGTGCGTCAGATGCGCTGTAGTACGGGCCTGACCAGGCCGTGCGAGGGGAGAACGAACTTGAACGGGCGACCGATATCGGGGGCGTCGGTTGGCGCGCGGACACGAAGTGGCAAGGGGGCCCTGGCGCTTGTGCTGGGGGTGTTGCTGCTTCTCGTGGCCGCGTGCGGCGGGGGAGGAGACTCGGGCTCCGGCGGGGGCGACGACAAGGGTTCGGGCCAGGGGGACACCAAGGTCTCGCAGGCGGTCGTGACCATAGCCCCCAAGGACGGCGCCGGCGCCGTGAAGACCAGCGGCGCACTGAAGGTGACAGCCGCCAAGGGCAAGCTCACCGAGGTCAAGGTCGAGGACACCAAGGGCAACCCGGTCGAGGGGAAGACAACGGGCGGGGGCACGAGCTGGACGCCCGCCGGACACCTCGCCGCTTCCACGAAGTACAAGGTCCACGCGGTGGCCAAGGACTCCGACGGCCGGCAGGCCGCCGAGGAGTCCGCCTTCACCACGCTGACCCCGAAGAACACCTTCGTCGGCACCTTCACGCCCGAGGACGGTTCCAAGGTCGGCGTCGGAATGCCCTTCTCGGTGCGCTTCACCCGGGGCATCACCCACCCCGAGGACGTCGAGAAGGCGATAGACATCAAGACCGAGCCCGCGGTGGACGTCAAGGGGCACTGGTTCGGCAACGACCGCCTCGACTTCCGCCCCGAGAAGTACTGGAAGTCCGGTACGAAGGTCACCGTCACCCTGAACCTCGACGGTGTCGAGGGCCGGCCCGGTGTCTACGGTGAGCAGACCAAGACCGTGAAGTTCCGAATAGGCCGCAGCCAGGTCTCCACCGTCGACGTCAAGACGAAGAAGATGACGGTCAAACGGGACGGCAAGGTCATCAAGACCATCGCGGTCACGACGGGCAAGGCCGGTTACGAGACGTGGAACGGCCAGATGGTCATCAGCGAGCGCCTCAGGGTGACCCGCATGAACGGCGAGACGGTCGGCTACGGCGGCGAGTACGACATCAAGGACGTGCCGGACGCGATGCGCCTGAGCAACTCGGGCACCTTCATCCACGGCAACTACTGGGGCGGCGACGCCTTCGGCAACTACAACGCCAGCCACGGCTGCATCGGCCTGCGCGACCAGCGCGGCGGCGGTGACCGGGATGCCCCGGCCGCGTGGTTCTTCGACCGGTCGATCGTCGGCGACGTGGTGGTGGTCAAGAACTCCAACGACCGGATCATCGACCCGGACAACGGGCTCAACGGCTGGAACATGTCGTGGAAGAAGTGGACGGCCTGATCCTCAGGGCCTCCCTCAGGGTCTCGTGGGGTCTTTCCTCAGGGCCTGTCTTCAGGGCCTGTCTTCAGGGTTGTCCCTGAGACCGTACGGCCCGGTGTGCTCCTCTGTGACGGAGCACACCGGGCCGTTCTCGTTAGCCCCCGTTAACCTCCTCCCATGACTGCCAATCTCGAAGTCGCCGAAGGCGTCGGCACGATCCGTCTCGACCGTCCGCCCATGAACGCGCTGGACGCCGCCACGCAGGACAGGCTCAGGGAACTCGCCGAGGAGGCCACGCGCCGCGAGGACGTGCGCGCGGTGATCCTCTACGGCGGCGAGAAGGTGTTCGCGGCGGGCGCGGACATCAAGGAGATGCAGGCCATGGACCATGCGGCGATGGTCGTACGCTCCCGGGGCCTGCAGGACTCCTTCACCGCCGTGACCCGCATCCCCAAGCCGGTTGTCGCCGCGGTCACCGGTTACGCGCTGGGCGGGGGCTGCGAACTGGCGCTGTGCGCCGACTTCAGGATCGCCGCGGACAACGCCAAGCTGGGCCAGCCGGAGATCCTCCTCGGTCTGATCCCGGGCGCGGGCGGAACCCAGCGCCTGTCCCGTCTCATCGGCCCGTCCCGGGCGAAGGACCTCATCTTCACCGGCCGCATGGTCAAGGCCGACGAGGCCCTGTCGCTCGGCCTGGTGGACCGGGTCGTACCGGCCGCCGACGTGTACGCCGAGGCGCACACGTGGGCCGCGAAACTCGCTCTGGGACCGGCGCTCGCGCTGCGCGCGGCCAAGGAGTCGGTCGACGCGGGTCTGGAGACGGACATCGAGACCGGGCTCGCGATCGAACGCACCTGGTTCGCCGGTCTGTTCGCGACGGAGGACCGGGAGCGCGGGATGCGCAGCTTCGTCGAGGAAGGCCCCGGCAAGGCCAAGTTCCTCTGACGTCCTCCGACGGGGACCCGTGTCCCTCCGACGGGGACCCGTGTCCCTCGAAGGGGCGGTTTATTCACCCCTTAAGGCAGCCTTAAGGGTTCCTTGTCGGGAAAGGGTCGGGGAGGGCGGGCGATTGCCCCCAACTGGCCGTTCCCGCAGCTCAGGTGGCTTGCTCAGGCCACTGGGATGCCTGTGGCATATGCTGAGCAAATCACGCGGAACAGCACGCTCCAGCGGGTGGATTCCTCCGGAACGCCCCCGGAGGGGTCCCTCGGCGGCCATGATGGGGTCATGGCGGGGCTGGAAGGTATCGAACAGCCGCGGCGGCACGGGAGTGCGACCGCGGCGCGCTGGTCGCCTGCTGTCGAGGACGAACGCGCGCTGAAAGCGCTGGAACTGTTCGGCAACCCCACCGAGGCGGAGGTGCCGCTGCCGTCCCGGCCGGAGTCGGCCGCCACCGCACGCCGTCTCACCCAGGTCGTGGTGCTCCGCCAGTGGCACCTCTCACCGAAGACGACCGAGGACGCCGTGTTACTCGTCTCGGAACTCGTGGGCAACGCCGTCCGGCACACCGGGGCCAGGGTCTTCGGGCTCCGCATGCGGCGTCGGCGGGGCTGGATCCGGGTCGAGGTCCGCGATCCCTCGCGCGGGCTTCCCTGTCTGATGCCGGTGCAGGACATGGACGTCAGCGGCCGTGGCCTCTTCCTCGTCGACAAACTCTCCGACCGCTGGGGCGTCGACCTCCTCCCGCGGGGCAAGACGACATGGTTCGAGATGCGCGTCGCGGACCGCGGCTAGTTTCCCTCGCGAGGGCGCCCCTCGTGCGTGCTGGTTTCCTCGTGCTGGTTTCCGAGGGCGAAAAAACCGCCGAGGCAACCTCCGTCGGCGGACACGCCGCCGAACGAGTGAAGATCCGCAGCCCGCTCCCGCCGTGACGAGATCGTGCTTCCCATGATCACAACTCTCCTGCGGCGGCGGGCCGCTGCCGTCGTCCTGTCCCTCTCGGCCGTCTTCGCGACGTCCGCCGCGACGCTCCCCGCCGAGACCACGACGACCTCCCCCGCGAAGGCCGCCGCACCCGCCTGTCCCCAGTTCGCCGACCCCGTCCACGCCGCCGTGGACCACCGCGTGGACGTCGACCGCATCACGCCCGAGCCCGTCTGGCGCACGGGCTGCGGCACGCTCTACCGCAGCGACGGCCGTGGCCCCTCGGTCGTCTTCGAGCAGGGCTTCCACCCCAGGGACGTGGTGAACGGGCAGTACGACATCGAGCAGTACGTCCTGGTCAACCAGCCCTCGCCGTACGTCTCCACGAGCTACGACCACGACCTCTACAAGACCTGGTGGAAGAGCGGCTACAACTACTACATCGACGCCCCGGGCGGCGTGGACGTCAACAAGACCATCGGTGACACCCACAAATGGGCCGACCAGGTCGAGGTCGCCTTCCCTGGCGGTATCGCGCGGCAGTACATCATCGGCGTCTGTCCGGTCGACAAGAAGACCAAGACCGAGATCATGAGCGACTGCGAGAGCAACCCGCACTACGAGCCCTGGCACTGAACAGGATCCGATCCCGGGGTACCCGCCTACCGGGCGCAAGTTCCCGGCCTGATGGTCCGGGTCGGTGCTGTCGTGGAGTTCGCCTGGGTGGTCGCTGCGCTGCGTGCCGGGGCGGAACGTTAATCTGACCTCGTCAGTGAAGCACCACGAAGGGGCGGGTCCGGTGGCGGACATCGAGGAAGCACGCAAGGCGTTCGAGCGTATCGACGTGGACGGGGACGGCCGCATCACCGCCGCCGAGTTCAAGAGGGCACTGGCCCAGGGCGGGGACTGGAACGTCACCGAGTCGGTGGCCGAGGCCGTCATCGCCGCCCAGGACCTCAACGGCGACAAGCTGCTCTCGTTCGACGAGTTCTGGGCTCACGTCAACAGGTGACATGAGCCACAGGGGCGCCCTCCGGTTCGCGGTTCACCAGGGGCGCCCCTTTTTTCCTGTTCGCCCACTCGGGTACGGCCCGGAACAACCCGATACGCCCTGAGGTTGGTACTCCCCACAGGAGCCATCCATTCCCCCGAAGGGCGAGTCGGACATGAAGATCGGCATCATCGGAGCAGGCAACATCGGCGGCAACCTCACCCGCCGGCTCACCGAACTCGGACACGACGTGTACGTCGCCAACTCCCGCGGCCCGCAGACGCTCACCGCGCTGGCCGAAGAGACCGGTGCCACCCCCGTCCGCGTCGAGGAGGCAGCCCGGGGTGCCGAGATCGTCGTCGTCACGGTCCCTCTGAAGGCGGTCCCCGACCTGCCGTCCGGGGTGCTGGACCAGGCGGCGGAGGGAGTGACCGTCATCGACACCGGCAACTACTACCCGAAGCAGCGGGACGGCAGGATCGCCGCGATCGAGGACGAGGGCCTGACGGAGAGCCGCTGGACCGCCCGGCACCTCGGCCACACCGTCGTCAAGGCATTCAACGGCACGTACGCCCAGGACATCCTGGACCGCCCCCGCCCGGCCGGTGCCGCCGACCGCATCGCCCTCCCGGTGGCGGCCGACGACGCGACCGCGAAGCACGTCGTACGCGCCCTCATCGAAGAACTCGGCTTCGACACCGTGGACGCGGGCGGCCTCGACGACTCCTGGCGCCAGCAGCCCGGCACTCCTGTCTACGGCCTGCAGGAGGGAGTGGAGGCGGTGACGAAGGCCCTGGCCGAGGCGTCACCGGAGCGCACACCGGACTTCAGCGCGTAGGCCTGTCGCTCCCGCGCTTCCTTCGCTCCGGCGCTCAGACGATCTCCAGGGGCAGGTGCGGCCCGTCCGGCAGTTCGACCTCGACGGGGTCTCCGGGCCGCACCACCCCGCCCGCGACGACGACGCTCATGATCCCGGACCGGACCCGGACCTTTCCGTCCTGGTCCCGCCCCACGACCTGCTTCATCAGCCCTTGCCGGAAGGTGTCGATCTGCGCACAGGGATTGCGCAGGCCGGTGAACTCCACCACGGCCTCGCCCCCGAGACGCAGCAGGGTCCCCGTGGGCAGCGCCAGCAGATCGATGCCCCGGGTGGTGACGTTCTCCCCGAGCTCCCCGGCCGCGACCTCGAACCCCGCTTCCCGAACCTCGTCGAACAGCTCCTCGTGGATGAGGTGCACCTGTCGCAGATTCGGCTGCGAGGGATCCTTCCGCATCCGGGACCGGTGCTTGACAGTCGCACCGGCATGCACGTCCCCCGCCACCCCGAGCCCGGTGAGCAGCGTGACGCTCCCGCGGTTCGGCTTGGTGAACGAATACGTCTCGTTGCTGCTCACCGCAGCGACACTCCCACCCATGTGGGGCAGCCTACGGCGTCGCCCATTCGCGCAGGGCCGCCTTGCTGGCGAAGTCCGCGACGTTCTTGTCCAGCGGGTCGTCGGTGTACTGGTGGAAGCGCCAGTCGGCCTGGATGCGGGGCTTGCCCGCGGTGACGTAGTCGGCGATCCAGAGGCCGTCACCGTCGTAGGAGGTGTCGTCGATGTTCAGCCAGTAGTGCCTGTTCGCGTACAGGACGACCCGGTTGTTCGGGCGGAGGTCCTTCACCTTGCGGATGAAGCGGTCCTTCTCGGCGTTGCTCGCGTGGGTGCCGTCGCTCGTCGTCTCCCAGTCCACGGCGAGGATGTCGCCCGCCTTCTCCGGGGCCTTGCTGACGAAGTACTCGGCCTGGGCAGTGAGGTTGCCCGGCCACAGGAAGTGGTAGAAGCCGACCACACAGCCGGCGTCCCTCGCCCGCTTCGCCTGCGCGCTGAGTTTCGGGTTGACGTAGGTGCGGCCTTCCGTGGCCTTGACGAAGACGAAGGACAGACCTTCGGTGCTGTACGAGGACGACTGGTAGGCGCTTACGTCGATGCCGCGCAGCATGTGCGACTCCTTGGTGCGTGAGGGGCCAGAAGTACGGATGGTGCTTCCTGGGACCTGTGGGGGGCAACTTCTTCTAAAGTTCCCTCACTTGACCCGCACTACCCTCGCGCCGGACACCACCCTGGAGGCCGCGCCGGAGCACGCGCCCCCGGCTCCGTCCCGGCCGCTCAGAGCCTCAGCCCGAGGTCGCCGCCCCCGAGGCCCGCACTGATCGCTCTGCTGGTCCGTCGGACGACATCGGCGAGCCGCTCCGGCCGGTGGGCGGGGCCGGTCGCGGCGAACAGCGCGGCGACCGGAGCACTGCTCACGGCGTACAACGGGGCGGCCACACAGCACACTCCGGGCATCAGGATCCCCTGGTCGACCGCGACACCGCGTTCCCGGATCGCCCGTGCCTCCCGCCGCCAGGAGGCGGGCATCGCGCTCGGCGGGAAGCGGTATTCCGGCGCCGCGGCGAGCACTTTGCCGGCGGCGGTGTACCACGGCCACGCCGACTGGTTCCGCGAAGCCGGGAACGGCACGGCCTCACCGGGTGTCCAGTGGAGCAGGAGCGTCCGGTCGTGACGCAGCACCGCGATCCCTACGGCCGCACCCGTGACCCCTGCCAGGCGGCGGGCGGGCTCGGCGGCCGTGGAACGCAGTTTCGGATGCGGCTGCCATCCGTTCCCGAGCTGGAACATCCGTGAGCCGATCCGGTACCCGTCCGCGAACCGTTCCACCGCGCCCAGGCCGATCAGCTGTTCCAGCAGCCGGTACGTCGTGGCCTTGGGCAGTCCGCTCTCGGACGAAAGCCGGGTCAGCCCCGCCCCCCTGGTGCGCTCCACCGCGGCCAGCAACTCGAAGGCTCCCTCCAGTACGCTGCGCCCCCCGGCATGCGTCGAGGGGCGAGTCGCGGTAGGAGCCGGCCCGTCGGTGCACCCGCCCGCACCGCGCTTGCCGCCGTTGAGCACGCTTAAAGATCTGGTGTTCACCCGCATCGTCCCCCAAGCCCCCAAGTCCCTCGTGTGAGCGGCGCGTTCGGTGGTCGGCTGCCGCGTACACCGCCATGGTGAGAGTCGGGCCTCGGTCAAAATGTTGTCGATCGGTTGTCGTCCCCGCGCCGGTGGAGCGGAGAGACCGGGGGAGGGGCAACAGCGGCCCGTACACGGCCGCGCCGGGACCGCGTGTTCCACGGTCCCGGCGCAGGCCGGTACTACAGCGGATCCGTACTACAGCGGATCCGTCATGGGCATTGCTGAGGTGGCGCGGGCTTCCTGCCGATCGTGACCGACACCGGGGACCCCTGCACCAGAGGGGTACCCGCGCCGGGGTGCTGCCCGCTCACCCTGTTGACGTTGTCGCAGTCGACGACGCTGGTCACACCGCTGAGCACGTATCCCGCGCTCGCCAGGTGCTGGCGGGCCTGTGCCTGGGTGTCGCCCACCACATCCGGTACGACGGTGACGCCGGTGACCGAGGCCGTGACGGACGCCAGGTGCCGGGAGAACCCGGTGTCCGACGACAGGTCGAGCACGGTCACGTTCCAGGTGGCGGTGGAGGTGAAGCCGATGAACACCGACCGGGAACCGCCGCCGACCGGGAAGATCTCCGTCGACGGGTTGAAGCCCGGCCCGCTGATCTGCAGCGCGTTGTCGGAGAAGCAGCTCACGCCGTTGGCGCTCCACTGCACCTGGGCGTTCTGCCCGAACACCAGCGGTGACGGCGAGACCGAGATCGAGCCGGTCGCGGTGGCCGCGCAGTTCAGCCCCGGGTCGTCCGCGTAGGCGGGTGTCGCGGCGAAGGTGGTTGCCAGCAGCGCCGCCCCCACGAGCACCGCGGCCCTGGGAGCCCGCGCCCACCGGCCGGCCCGCTTCCGCAGCCCGGCGGCCGTCCTCTCCAGGATCCGTCGACGTGCCGGATGCGATCGTTGTTGCATGGTTCCCCCTTGTTGTCTGCCCCCGGTGAGGCGGCGGGTGTCCTGAAGGGCCCCGCCGGGGCCGTCAGTGACCGGGGACAGTGTGCTGATGCGGGGGATGGCCTGTCGCTCGCCGGTCCGCTCAGCGAACCACGATGTCGCCGTCCGCGTGAAGGCCGACCGGATGGACGGGGGGTGCGGGGAGAAAGCGGGCGCAGTCTCCGGCGGGCGCGGACTCAGCGGACTCACCCGGGAAGCCGAAGCGCGGGGCGATGCGCAGCGGATCACCCGTCACCGTCGTGGCCCAGTCGCCGTCGAGGGCGGGTCTCATGATGGATGCCGCCTCATCCCCAGCGCCCTCACGGCAGGGAAACGCCCCGTGTCGAACTCGGTCACCAGTTTCCGTAGTCGTCGACCATGGTGGCGATGAGGTCGAGCAGGGCGTCGGCCCGGTGCCGGTCCTCCTGTTGGTTGCGCAGGGCTTCGTCGGCCGCCTGGAGGCGGGCCAGGGCGGCCGGTTCGCCGTCCACCAGGTCGTCGACCAGCGGCATGGTGAGCAGGTCCAGGCACTCGGTGAGCAGCCGACGGGTGGCAGGTGACGGCGGGGCGGGGTCGGGGGCGGCGTACGCGGTGGTCAGGTATTGCGCGGGATCGGTGAGGCTCCAGCCGACGATGGTGTTGTGCTGGACGAGGAGTGTCACGTCGGGGGCGATGCCGACGCGGGCCTCCAGCGGCTCGTCGAGGACGTCGAGGTCGCGCAGGCAGGTCAGGGCGGTGTCCCCGGGGGCGCGGCAGAGTTCTGTGGCCACCTCCAGGCGGAAGTCCTGGACTTCGTCCGCGCGAAGTCCGCCCGGGCGGACGGCGGGGACGGCGGAAAGACGGGCGGAGTCCTCTGGATCGGCGGCCTCACTGGCGACCTGGAATTCGGCGCCGACCAGTTCCCGGCCGGCCCGGTTGAACCGGAGCTCGTCGGGGATGTCCCACAGCCACGGCTCACTGCCGAAGGTGTCCAGCAGGAACCGGCCGCGTTCCTCGACGTTCGCGTACTCCGCGACGCGCACCCGGAAGTCCCGGAAGTCGAAGCGCGGGGTGTGACGCAGCGGATGGCTCGTCACCGTCGCGGTCCAGTTGTTGTCGAGGACGAGTCTCATCGCTTGTCACCGTACGGACCGTCCACTGCCGGCCGGTTCACCATCACGTTGCGTAGTCCTCCACGTAAGTGGCGATCAGGTCGAGCAGCGCGTCGGCCCGGTGCCGGTCCTCGCGCTGGTTGCGGAGGGCTTCGTCGGCCGCCTGGAGGCGGGCCAGGGCGGCCGGTTCGCCGTCCACCAGGTCGTCGACCAGCGGTGTGGTGACCAGGTCCAGGCACTCGGTGAGCAGGCGGCGGGTGGCGGGCGAGGGCGGGTCGGGGTCAGGGGCGGCGAGCCCAGGGGTCAAGTACATGACCGGGTCGGTCAGACTCCAGCCGACGACGGTGTCGTGCTGGATGAGGAGCGCCACGTCGGGGGCGATGCCGATGCGGGCATCCAGCGGCTCGTCGAGGACAGCGAGGTCGCGCAGAGAGGTCAGCACGGTATCGCCGGGGGCGCGGCACAGCACCGTGCACATCTCATGCCGGAAGTCCTTGACCTCGTCCGCGCGGAGCCCCCCGGGGCGGGCTGCAGGCACGACGGGAAGCCGGGCCGAGTCCTCGGCTGAGGCGGACTCTTCCGGCATTCGGAATTCAGCCCCGACCATCTGTCGGCCGCTCGGGTCGAAGCGGAAAACGTCAGGAGCGTCCCACAGCCAGTCCTGGCTGCCGAACGTGTCCGCGAGGAATCTCTCCCGTTCCACTCTGTCCGCGTAGGGGGAAACGATCAAGAAGGTACCCAGAAGCCGGGGAACGAGGTCGAGCGGTTCGTCCGTCACGGTCGCGCACCAGCTGCCGTCGAACTTCAGCTTCGTCGTCATCACTGCCTCATCTGATCTGTCCTGCCGGAGGCTGGAAGCCGCCGTCCTTGGCGGGAATCCTGCCGTTCACGATGTCCTCGTGGGTCACCGGCCCACCGGGGTCCGTGGGTTTGCCGCCGAGCGCCGTCACCCCGGAGTCGCCCTTGACGCCCGACGGCCCATACGCCGTGATGGCCTGGCCCTGGGTGTTGCCGGGGCCGTCGACCACGACGATGTCCTCGCCCTGTCTGAAGGTGAATTTTCCTGCCTGGCCCGTCGAGTGGTACACGGCGTCCGGGTTCTTCAGGATCTCAATGACCCGTTCGTCACTGAAGCCGTGTCGGGTGTCCCCGTGGTAGTCGAAACGCTTCTTGAACTCCGCGTTGTTCGCCCTGTCGACGATGCCGTCCACGATCTTGTTGATTCGCTTCTGGTCCCGCTCCTCCTTCGTGTACTTGGGCATGAGGCCCAGTGGGTCGCACCCGCTGTTCGGGTTGTCCACGTACGCGACGGGGTTCGGGGCGGGAGCCAGGCCGAGGGGGTCGGGCGAGGTGTAGCGGCCGGTCTCGGGGTCGTAGTGGCGGAAGTAGTTGTAGTGGAGGCCGGTCTCGGGGTCGTAGTACTGGCCCGGGAAGCGGAGAGGGGTGTAGGCGCCGGCGTCCCGGGACCAGGCGGTGGTGCCCCACAGGGTGGCCCGGGAGCGCCAGGCGATGTCGCCCGTCTCGTCGATGAGTTCGGTGGGGGTGCCGATGAGGTCGGTGGCGATGGCGAAGAAGCGCCGGTCGATCTCTTCCTGGCGGTCGTCGGCCGTGAGGATGCGTTCGGTCTGGGCCAGGGGGACGACATCACGGTGGTTCCAGGTCAGGGCGACCGTGTTCGGCTGGTCCGGTCCGTCGGTCGTCTGTTCGCACAGGGCCAGGCCGTCCCAGGTGAAGCGGGTCTCCTCGACCACGTTCTCGCCGTCGGCCGCCAGACGCTGTTTCGCGGTGCGGCGGCCGAGCGGGTCGTAGCGGTACCTCCACCGGGTCCCGTCCGGGGTGGTCACGGAGGTTAGGCGATTCTCCGTGTCCCACGTGTAGCGCCAGGTGTCCGGCTTGCGGGAGAGGCGGGTCTTCTGCCGCAGGACGACCCGGCCGAGGGCGTCGTACTCGAAGCGGACGTCTCCGGCGCGGGTGAGGGTGGTGCCGGTGTAGGCGCGTGGTCCGGTGGCCTCGCTACCGGGGTGGCGGGACGGCCAGGATGCCGAGGTCTGGTTGCCTGCGTCGTCGTAGGCGTACCGCTCCGTCCATCCCTGGGCGTGGACGGCGGTGACGCGGCCCGACTGGTCGAGATCGAAGGTGCGGGTGCCTGACCGCCGGTCGGCGAGGGAGATCAGGTGACCGTCGGCACGGTAGGTGTACGCGCGGCTGTTGACGTCGCGGGTTCCGGCGGTGATGTGCTGTCCGGTGAGCCGTCCGGCCTCGTCCCAGGCGGAGGTCATGGTGATCGTGTCGCCGAAGACGCGGGTGACCTCCCGGCCGGCGGTGTCGTGCGTGAAGTCGATCCGGTGATCGCCGCTGGTCAGGCGCTCCAGTTGGTCGTCGGCGCCGTAGGCGTAGGAGGTGACGTGACCGGTGGGCGTGGTGCGGCGCGTACGGCGGCCCAGGACGTCGTACGCGTACAGGGTGGGGCGGCCGTCGACCAGTTCCGCCTTCGTGAGTCCGCGGCGGTCGTACTGGTAGCGCAGTTCACTGTCCGGTCCGGCTGCCTCCACCAGGCGCCCGGCCCTGTCGTGGACGTAGGTCGTCACGTGGCCGTCGACGTCCTTGCGGACCACCTGGCCGAGCTGGTCACGCTCGAAGGAGATGGTTCCGCCGAGCGCGTCGGTGCGGGCGGCGAGCCGACCCGCGGCGTCCACCCGGTAGGTGAGGGTTCGGCCGTCGAAGTCGGTCTCGGAGGCGACGTCACCTGCGGCGTCGTACGCGTAGGTCCAGGTCAGCCCTTGCGGGTTGATGACGCGGGTGAGGCGTAGCTCGGCGTCGTGCTCGAACTCGTAGCGGGCGCCGTCGGGTTGGGTGCGGGAGAGCGGCAGGTCGCAGTGGGTGTATTCGAAGCGGGAGATGCCACCGGACGCGTCGGTGTGGGTGAGCCGGTTGCCCTCGCCGTCGTAGGTCCACGACTCGGTGGCGCCGTCGGGGCCGGTGCGGCGGGCGAGCTGCCCGTCCGCGTCCCAGTCGTAGCGGGTGACGCCGCCCACCGGATCGGTGACGCGGACCGGGCGGCCGAGGGCGTCCCGCTCCGTTCGGGTGAGAGCGCCCGCCGGGTCGGTCACCTCCACGGGCAGCCCCGCCGCGTCGCACACCACACGTGTCGTGGCCCCGAGGGCATCGGTGAGCGAGGTGAGCCGGCCGGTGTGGTCGTAGGTGTAGCGCGTGGTGGTGCCGCCCGGGTCGGTTACCGCCGTGCGGTTGCCGCGTTCGTCGAACTCATGGACCGTGCGGGTGCCGTCCGGCCCGATCACCTCCACCGGCAGGCCGAACGGGCCGCGCACGGTGCGCAGTTCGCTTCCGTCGGGGCGGGTGGCGGATATGAGCCGGTCGTCCTCGTCGTAGGAGAAGGCGGTGGTGAGGCCCAGCGGGTCGGTGCGGGTGAGCGTGTTGCCGCGCGGGTCGTAGGTGAACCGGGTGGTGTGGCCGAGCGGGTCGGTGACGGCCAGGAGACGGCAGCCGGGGCCGAACAGGTGGCGGGTCGCGTGTCCGTCGGCGGTGGTGAGCGTGGTGGTGCGGTGGCCGGTCTCGGGGTCGGGTTCGGTGTAGGCGAGGGCGATCTGGACGTGGCCGGCCTCGCCGCCCTCCGCCACGACCCGGTCACGGTCGTCGTAGACGTAGTCGTAGCGGCTTGCGTTGGAGTCGATCCAGGCGATGACGCGGCGGCGGTCGTCGTAGACGAAGGTGGTGGTGGCGCCGGACGGCTTGGTGACGGTGGTGAGGTTGTCATCCTGGTAGCCGTAGCTCATCAGGGGCAGATCCGCGCCGGCGCCGCCCCCGCTGCCTCCGCCGCCCTTGCCCGTGCTGGTCAGGGCCAGGGCGCTGATCAGGCCGTCGGCGGTCGACAGTTTCACCTGGTGGCCCGCTGAGTGGGTGAGGGCCAGTGGCAGGCCGTCCTCGGCGCGGTCGATGGTGATGGTGTGGCCGTTGCGTTCGGTGATGTCCGACAGCCAGGCCGTGCCGTCGCCTCCCGGTTCGCTGCCGGGCGGGGCGGTGAAGCGGAAGGTGAGGCCGCTGTCGAGGTCGGTGACCGTGTAGTCGCCGTCGGTGTCGCGGGCCAGCAGAGTGCGGGCCCTGCCCGATTCCGGCCGGGTGGGCGCGCCGGGGACCGGATGCGGGTACGCGACCAGGAGCCCTTCCGCGGTGATGTGGAGGACGCCGATGGCGTCGACCTGCAGACGTTCGTCGACGGTGGACGTCCAGGCGGGTCCCAGGAAGCGGCCGACCGTACAGCCGGACTCGGTGCGGCGGGTGAAGACCAGCGGCAGGATGCCGGGGAGTTCGAGATCGGTCTGGGGCAGGTACATCCGGCCGGTGGCGAGGTCCACCGGGTCGCCGCCCTGCTTGCGGTCGCCGTCCGGGGTGTTGTGGGTGCCGTCGGGGGTGTCGTCGATCAGCTTGCGCAGCCGGGCGGCGTCGGCGGCTTCCTCGGCGATGCGGATGCCCTTCACCGCGGCGCCGCCTCCGCCGGTGGCGGCGGTCAGCGCCAGGTCGGGAATCAGCCGGCCGAAGCCCTCGGCGGGATCCTTCATGAAGTCGCTGACCATCTGCTTGCCGGTGCCGACGGGGTCGTTGGCGGCAACGACCAGCCCGGCGGCCAGACTGTTGAGGGACGTGGCGTACTCGGCCGGGTGCGTGAGGTTGTACGGGTCCATGGGATTGACGCTGCGGACGAAGTTCAGCAGCCCCGCGGTGCC
>NZ_JBEZJY010000063.1:0-41110 GCF_040651415.1 Streptomyces sp. NPDC048484 | reverse complement strand
GTCCGGGTGCCGGGCCTCGAACGCCCGCGCCGCCGGGATGACCGGGATGCCGGCCCGGAAACCGACCGTCAGCCGCCGGCTGCCGAGGGCGGCCACGGACACCCGGCGGCGGACCGCGTGCGCGGAGGCGAGCAGCGGACCGGCGTCGGCCAGCAGTTGGCGGCCCGCGCCGGTCAGCGCTACGCCGTGGCGATCCCTGGTGAACAGCGAGGCGCCCAGATCCTTCTCGAGCGCGCGGATCTGCCGGCTGAGCACCGGCTGCGCGATATGCAGCTCATCGGCGGCGCGGCCGAAGTGCAACCGGTCGGCCACGGCGGCGAAGTAACGCAGTTTGCGCAGGTCCAGATCCATGGCGCCTCCCGGTCCGGTGATGCCTCCAGGGTATCACCACTGCTTAAAGAAGTATTGGACGCCCATTCAGGCCAATGACACCCTGAATAGGTACCCAATGGGGGCCGAAGCGAATTCGGAACAAGAATCCGGTACAAGAGTCCGACATAAAAATTCGACATCGGAAATTGCCAGATCGGTGTACATGACATCGGCACGGCATGTGAATGGAGTGGTCATGGGAAAGCTCGATGGCAAGGTCGCGGTGATCACAGGCGCGACAAGTGGAATGGCGCTGGCCGGTGCGAAGTTGTTCGCTGATGAAGGAGCTCACGTCTTCATCTCAGGCCGGCGGAAGGACGCGCTGGACGAGGCCGTCAAGCTGATCGGCCGGAACGTGACCGGCGTGCAGGGAGATTCGACCGACCTCGATGATCTGGACCGTTTGTTCGAGACGGTCAAGCAGGAAAAGGGCGCGGTCGACGTGTTGTGGGCAAGTGCTGGGACGGGCGAGCAGGGCAGGCTCGGCGAGATCACCGAGGAGCAGTTCGATGCCGCCTTCTCGCTGAACGCGCGCGGCACGCTGTTCACGGTCCAGAAGGCGCTGCCGCTGTTCAACGATGGAGGCTCGATCTTCATGACCGGGTCGAACGCGTCGCTCCGGGGCTACCCCGATTGGAGTGTGTACGCAGCCAGCAAGGCCGTGCTGCCCGCCTACGCACGAGTGTGGGTGTCCGAGTTGAGGGACAGGAGGATTCGGGTGAACGTGCTGACCCCCGGCCAGGTCGCCACGCCGATTCTGGAAGAGGTGATGGACGAACAGATGAAGGCCCAGTTCGAATCCGTGATCCCGCGGCGAGAGATGGGCCGCCCTGAAGAGGTCGCGTCGGTCGCGTTGTTCCTCGCCTCGGACGACTCGAGCTACGTCAATGGCATGGAGTTGGTTGTCGACGGCGGCACCACAGTGATCTGAGCGCGTCGCTGGTGGTCGTCAGCGCCGCGCCGCGCCGCGCCGCGCCGCGCAGGCCGGGCGCCGGCCCGGCGGTCTCCTGCTGATCGGCTTCGTCGTGCTCCAGAAGGCCGACCGTCACCCGCTCGTCCCGCTGCGCGTGCTCGGCGTGCTGGGCTACTCGCCGATCAAGACCCGGCATCGCGTTCGTGCCGATGATGGTGGCGGTCGCCGTGGTCGCCACGCTGACCCAAAGCGTGCTGGTGCAGCATCTGACCACGCGGGTCATCGTCGCCGCCGCCACCAACCACTACCCGACCCACCACGGCAGCACCGCCGTCGTCAGCGCCACCGTGCACGGGTTCACCGTCAGCTGTTGGTGGGCCGCGGGCGCCTTCTGGGCGGGTGCCGTCATCTGCGGTGTCCTGATCCGCGGCGGCACCCGGCTCCACCACGAGGCCGGCCAGCCCGAGCTCGTCGACCAGGTCGTCAGCGGGCCGATCTGACACCTGGGCGTCGGCGAACCTTCGACACCCCGGCCCAGCACGCCGGCAGGACCCCCACGACCAACTGATCGATACACAACAACTGATCCATACACAACAAGGGAACACACGTCATGACCACCATCAGCATCATCGGCTCGGGCAACATGGCCACCGCCATCGGCACCCGGGCGGCGAAACACGGCCACACCGTCGAGCTCATGAGCCGCGACACCGCCAAGGCTCAGGCGCTCGCCGACCAGATCGGCAACGGAGCCACCGTCGGCACGTTCGGCGCAAGGCCGGCGGGTGACATCGTCATCGTGGCCGTCCTGTACACCGGCGCGGTCGAAGTGGTCGCGCACTACGGCGATGCGCTGGCCGGCAAGATCCTCGTCGACATCACCAACCCGTTCAACGCCGACGTAAGTGGACTCGTGACCACCGCGGGCAACTCGGTGTCCCAGCAGATCGCCGCTGGCGCCCCCGAGGGTGCACACGTCGTGAAGGCATTCAATTCGGTCTTCCGCGGCGTCCTTGCGGAAGACAAGCCCCTGGACGTGTTCTTCGCCGGCGACAGCGCCGAGGCGAAGGCACGTGTCGCGGCGTTTCTGGAGAGCTTGGACATGCGGGCCCTCGACGCAGGAGGGCTCGAGATGGCCTACGTCCTTGAATGGGCCGGCATCCTCCTGGTGGGCCTGGCACGCAACGGCGCCGGCTTCGACATCGCCTTGGGCGCCGAGGTCCTCTGAAGATTCTCTTGACCGGCGCCGCCCCGAGTCCGCAGAACAGCGAACGCCCTGAGACTCCCCACACCGTGAGACGGCCCAACTGTTCCTGACGTCCACGTGGCCCCGAAAGGCGAGCCCGCGCGGAGCAGGGGGCCGCGCCCGCGTGGCGACGGGCCGCTCAGGCCTCCCACGCGCAGCGGAAGCCGAGGTTGCCGGCGCTGCTGTCGGGAGTGTTGGACGTACGGGCGGCGACGCGGTAGCGGTTGCAGTAAGAGCTGTGGCAGAGATAGGAGCCGCCCCGCATCACCCGGGACAAGCCCTGCGACGGATCCTTCGGATCGGCCCGCGGGCCCTTCGGATCGGTCTGCGGGCGGCCGGAGTGCCGCGTGCCCCACCGGTCCGCGCACCACTCCCACACGTTCCCGGACATGTTGTGCAGCCCGTAGTCGTTGGGCTCGAACGCGTCCACCGGTGCCGTGCCCCGATAGCCGTCCCCGGCCGTGTTCTTGGTCGGGAAGCGGCCCTGCCAGATGTTGCAGCGGTGCTCGCCGGCCGGCGTCAGTTCGTCCCCCCAGGGGTAGCGGCGCTGCACCAGACCGCCCCGCGCGGCGTACTCCCACTCGGCCTCGGTGGGCAGCCGCGCCCCGGCCCAGTGGCAGTAGGCGGCAGCATCGTTCCAGGTCAGGTGCACCACGGGGTGGTCGCCGCGGTCGGCCACCGAACTGTCGGGTCCCTCCGGAGTCCGCCAGGTCGCGCCCTCGACCCCGCACCACCAGGGTGTCTGCGGCGGCCGGGCGGCGTCGCGGCGCAGGGCCGCGGGCAGGAAACCGGCGAAGACGAAGGACCAGCCGAACCGCTCCGCCTCGGTGACGTGGCCGGTCGCCTCGGCGAACCGGGCGAACCGGTCGTTGGTCACCGCACAGGGGTCGATCCGGAAGGGCGAGAGGACGACTTCGCGCACCGGACCCTCACCGTCGTCGGGGAAGCCGTCCATGTCCCGGGTTCCCATCAAAAAGGAACCGCCGTCCAGCAGCACGCTTGTGTCCCGATCCAGATCCCGATCCCGGTCCGGTACCTCGCCCACCGTGTGGTCGACGTGCGCGCGGACAGTCGGCCCCAGGGAGAGTCCCGCCGCACCCCGGTCGGCCGAGGGCGCGCAGCAGCTCCCGGGCTCCGCCTCGTTCACCGGACCTCCCTCAAGAAGTGATCTTTGTGCGAGGCTACGTCACCCGGGCCGCGCGTCATGTCCGCATGGGGCGGACCACTCCGTCGATGAGGGTGAGCCGCACCAGATCGGCCGATGGACGCGCGAGTGCTTCCTTCAGGGGTTCCACGAGAAGGACGGGACCGGCGGGGGAACCCGGCCGCAACCGCGGGTGCGGGGAACCGGGCGACGAGCGAACGCCCCACACCGGTAGAGGCCAGGCTGTTCGTCGGGCGCAGTGCCGTCGAGGATCACGAAGGCCAGTCGGCTCGCAGTCCGCATGGCCTCGGCCAGGCTCGGCGCGAGCGCGGCCAGGATCTCTGTCGCCTCGCGGATGTAGCGGTAGACCGTCGCGATTCCGATGCCGAACCCGGCGGCGAGTTGGGCGTAGGTGTCGCCGCAGCTCAGGTGGGCGAGGACCAGAGGGACTCAATGTCGCCTGCCGTCGCGCCGCGTTGCGGATCACCCATGGCGGGAGCCCCGAATTCCCGGGAATCGCAGAAATATGCGCTCACAATTCGAAGGCATGAGGGGGGTGCTTAGGGGCACTTGATTGTGCGGAGGTTGATAATAATGGTTGCTGTACTTCTCGTTCTGCTTCTCGCGCTGATCCTTTTCGGCGCCGGTTTCGCTCTCAAGGCCCTGTGGTGGATCGCCATAGCCGTCCTGGTGGTCTGGCTGCTGGGCTTCGTGATCCGGCCCGCGGGGCACGGCGGCCGCAAGGGTCGCTGGTACCGCTGGTAAACAACACCCGGCCTGAAGGGCTCCGTAGACCATCGTCGACGGGGCCCTTCGGCATGCCGTTGCGGTGCGCGGGTGCAGGGAATTCCACCTCTGACCAATAGGGGCGTATTTGCGGGGAGGGGAAAGGGTATCCATGCGGCCGGAGTGGGCGGCGTTCAGCAGGGAACCTGTGTCTCCAGTGCGACCGGCTTCGGTCGCTTTTCGGCGCCGTGCGGAGCTTATCTTCGGGAACTCGGGCAGTGGATAGCGGGCACACCTTCCCGAAGTAGCGTGGCAGTGTGGAACAGCCTCATCGAATACGTCCACAGACACGTCCGCGCCGCCCGTCCCGCCGCACGCCACCCTCGTCGCCGCCACTCCCGTCGCCACCGCTCACGCGACCCTCACCGTTTGCCGCTCGATCTCGATGACTGCGACGACACGCTTTTGGTCTCGCGAGTACGGCTGTCCTGTGTACTTGGTGGCCACCTGGTCGATGATCGTCCAGGCCGCGTCCCCTTCGAGCCACTCGATGACGAGACCGCGCACGATGACAGGCTGGAACGGGTTGTCGGCTGGTGCCAGGGACAGTGAGGTGGTCGGCGAGCGCGGTGAGTTCGGCGGCGTCGCGGCCCAGGCGCTTCATCTCGTACACGGTGAAGACGACCCGGCAGTGCGGGGCGTGGGCCTTGATCTGGCGGGCCAGCGCGAGCGCGGCCTCGAACTGGGGCCGCACGCGGGCCCGGGTGCTGATCTTCTCGGAGAACACCTTGTCGCGGTCGCGCGGGATGCCGTGCTTGGCGAGCGCGTCGAGCTGCGACTGGAGTTCCTGGGTGAGCGTCGAGCAGCGGGCGTACCCGATGCGGATGTCGGCGGTCGGGGTGTCCGGCGCGAGGGCGAGCGGGACCGGGGTGCCGGGCCGCCACGGCTGACCGGGCCCGCGGTCGGCGGGCGTCGGCACGCGCAGGAGCTTGGCGAGCCGGGGCACCTTGGTGAAGCGGCCGGTGTGGTAGGTGCCGGCCCACGGCGCCGGAACGCGAGCGGCACGGCGAGCCGGGCTCCGCCTTGCAGAGCGGGCAGGGGTGACGCTCGACGTCGGCAGCATCGCTCGCAGAAGACTCTTGAAGGGCCGTCATAACCGTGGATGCTGTTGCAAACGATTCTCAGAAGTACCCCGACCCCACCTTTGAGTGAGAACGGGTTCTGCGAACCGAACCAGTGCTTCGCAGGTTCCGCGCGGACCAGTTTGATCTTGCTCGGGCAAAGGGTCGTCGTCGCGTTTATGAGAGAGAGTTGGCGTTCCGAGCGCGTGCCGGACTCGCCTCCGACCGGGTTCGTATGCTGCCCGGTGAACCAGCCGACTTCCTCCAGGGTGCGGCGAGCTTCCTCGACGGTCAGGTGCAATGGTGACGTCGGGTATTGGAACTGTCCGAATGCCTCCGCTCCGGACCCCCTGGTGTGCGGCCTCGGAGCGGGCGTCAGCCTTGCTTGAGTATGCGAGCGCTCAGAGCTGTTCGAAGTGGAATGCTTTGATGAAGCAGTCACGGGGCTGGGCGACTGCAAAGAAGATGCACTCCACAAGCGACTGCGCGGTGAGGTCATCCTTGGCCTCCCGTGGCGTGGACTTCCACTCCTCGGAGAGCGGGTCGGTGTTGTCGAAGTCGGGCGGGTAGAGCGATATCACTCGAATCCCCTGGGGCCGTAGGCGCTTGGAGAGGATCTCGGTGAACCCGGCCTGTGCGTTCTTGGCTGCATAGAAGGCGTCGTGTGCGTCCGAGCGGTGATGTCCAGCCGTTCCGCAGGCGGAGACCATCGTCACCACATCCGGCTTGTCCGAGTTGAGCAGGAGAGGGAGGAAGTTCTTCACGGTCGATCGTCAACCGGCCGATCGTCGACGGACCTTGGGTGATCTGGCTCACGTCCTGTCACAGCGACCGATGGCGCGGTGTCTTGAGGCCGAACACCTGGAATCGGAGGAGGCGTTATAACTGGGAACACGCATGTGGTCGACACCGTCATCAGGATCGACGTGGCCGAGCGCAGCGTGACACTGACGGCCGACGGAACGCTCGGCTATGACTACCTGATCTACGCGGCGGGCAGCGGCAGCGCCGAACCGAGCGTGCCAGGGGCGGCCGAGTTCGCCTACCCGATCGCCACCCTGGAGGAGGCACAGCGGCTGCGCCCGGCCCTCGACGCCACGCCCGAGACGGCCCCCGTGACAGTGGTCGGTGCCGGCCCCACCGGCATCGAGACCGCCGCCGAGCTGGCGGAGGCCGGCCGCGCAGTGACCCTGGTCTGCGGAGGTGTGCTCGGCCCCTACCTGCACACCCGGGGCCGGCGCTCGGTTGCGAAGCGGCTGGCCAGGCTCGGTGTGACGCTCATCGACGGCTCTGACGCGATGGTGACGGCGGTGACCCGCGAAGCCGTGCGGCTCGCCGACGGCCGTGAGCTGCCGAGCGAGGTCACCGTCTGGACTGTCGGCTTCGGCGTTCCGGATCTGGCCGTCCGCAGCGGGCTGAGCACCGACGCGGTGGGGCGCCTGCTCACGGACGAGACGCTGACGAGCGTGGATGACGCGCGCATCCTTGCGGCCGGGGACTCGGCGGCACCATCGGACCTGCCGCTGCGGATGAGCTGTCTGAACGCGGTGCCGCTGGGCGCGCGGGCCGCTGATACCGTGCTCAGCCGACTCGCGGGTGAGCAGCCGGAGAACCTCCATCAGTCGCTGTACGCCCAGTGCATCAGCCTGGGCCGAAGCGCGGGCATCTACCAGTTCGCCAACAGGTCCGACGTCGCGGTGTGGCTGCACATCGACGACGGGCTGGGTGCCAGGATCAAGGAAGTGGTCTGCAAGGGCATCCCCAAGCACCTGGCCGGAGAGGCGCACAAGCCCGGTTCGTTCAGGCTGCACCGCATGCCGGGAGGTGTCGCCAAGCGCCAGCAGCAGCTGCGCGCCCACCGCGCCGAGGCACCGGCGGCCGCCGACCGGGCAGCCTGACCGGTGCCTGCTGCGAGGATCTTGCTGTGGACGCATGCGAACGCGGTCGGCCGCCAGGGCCGACCGCGAAGGACGAGGAGAGGGGGCGAGAGATGAGCGACGACGCCACCGACCCGGCGACCGAGACGTTCATCGCCCACCGCAACCTGCTGTTCACCGTCGCCTACGAAATGTTCGGATCGGCCGCCGACGCCGAAGACGTCCTCCAGGAAACCTGGCTGCGCTGGGTCAAGGCCGACCTGGGACAGGTGAACGACCAGCGCGCCTACCTGGTCCGGATCACCACCCGCCAGGCGCTCAACCGGCTGCGCACCGTGAAGCGCCGCAGGGAGGCGTACGTCGGCTCCTGGCTACCCGAGCCTCTGCTCACCACGCCGGACGTGGCCCAGGACATCGAGCTCGCCGAGAGCGTGTCGATGGCGCTCATGCTCGTCCTCGAGACGCTATCGCCGATGGAACGCGCCGTCTTCGTTCTGCGCGAAGCCTTCGACATCGGCTACGACGAGATCGCCGAGGCCGTCGACAAGAGCCCCGCGGCAGTCCGCCAGATCGCCCACCGCGCCCGCCAGCACGTCGACGCCCGCCGCCCCCGCCGGGTGGTCTCCTCGAACGAGGGCCAGGCGGTCCTGGAGTCGTTCCGCCGCGCAATCGAAACCGGGGACCCGCAGGCACTCCTTGAGGTGCTCGCCCCTGAGGTCGTCCTGATGAGCGACGGCGGCGGCATCAAACACGCCGCGCTGCGGCCGGTCGCGGGCGCTGAACAGGTGGCCCGTATGTTCGCCGGCGGCATCGGCAAGTTCGAAGACACGCTCACCGCCGAACCGACCGTGGTCAACGGCAACCCGGCACTCCTCGTCCGCCTGGACGGCGAGATCGACGGCGTCATGGCGATCCGTGTCCAGGACGCCCGCATCACCGGCCTCTACTACGTCCGTAACCCGGAGAAACTGTCCCACGTCACATCAGCGACCCCGCTCACCCTGCGCTGAACACCAACGGTCCCCGACCCGCGGACGTCAATCCTTCCAAGCCCCAACCTGGCCTTCCTCGCCCTGGCCGCCTTCGTGGCGTGGGGCCGCTTCGGCCACGAGCCCTTCACCAGCTGACCCGCCAGGGAGATACCGATGGGCCATGCAAGCGAGCCAACGGGAGGAATCATGAAGGCAGTGCGTTACCACTCCTACGGCGGCAGCGACGTCCTCGTCTACGAGGAGGCAGACCGGCCGGTGCCAGGTGCGGGCCAAGCTCGCCGACCTAGTCGCCCGCGTCGACGCCGGAGAGCTGGCCGGCAAGACCGTCCTGACCCCCTGACCCGAGCGACGCCGGCACCGGCCCGGTCTCCCCGGCCCACTCGGTGATGGTCCAGCAGTTCTTGCGCGGCAGGTCCGACAGCAGGCCGAGTAACAACCGCCGCGCCCGCAGGCGGGGTTCAACCCGCGTGAACCGGCCTGCGATCCGGCCCTCGAACGCCTCTTGCCACCGGGCAGGGTCTACGCTGTGACCTGCGGCCACCGCATGATCGTTTGTCTTCACGCACCGATGATCAACGGTGGCCGAACCCGTCTCCACAACGCGTCAGGGTCGCGCAGTTCCGCCTGCCGTCCTGAGTCAGGAGGACACGTGCAGCGTGGCGAAGTCTGGTGGGTGGAGTTCGACGAGCGGCGGCCGGTCGTACTGCTGGCGGCATACGACGCGTCCAGGATCCGGGCGATGCAGGTCGTCACTCCTGCGGGCGTCGACATCAGCGGTCTGGGCGTCGAAGTGCAAGTCGGCGCCGTGGAAGGCCTGCCGTTTGAAGGCGTGCTGCGGTTCGCGTTCCCGCGCCCGGGCTTTACCCCCTGCACGTGGCTGACCACCGTGTCCCGGGACGACCTGATCGAGCGGGCGGGCGTCCTGTCCTCCGCGAAGCTCAGCGCGATTGAGGACGCCCTCCGTCTCGGCGAACAGGCGAAGGAACGGACCCCGGCGACAACCGCGAAGCTCCGCGAGATAAGGGACGCCCTCCGTCTCGGTGAACTCGGGTAGGCGGAGAGGCGCCACTCACCATCGAGATCACGATCTGTGGCTGGAGTAGCCAGATGCCCGACGGCCAGGGCATCGGCGCCGGTCGTCAGTCCTCGTCCGCGTCGTCCTCGAAGGCGTCCGGGTCGCGGAAGGGGCGCAGGCCCTGGCCGGGGCCGCTGGCCGGGTGCTCGCCCGCGTCCTCGGTCAGGGACAGGCTCGCCAGCATGTCCACGCGCACCGCTTCACGCACGAGGCATCCGCGAATGCCGAGCTGCCCGGCCAAGTACTCCACGGCCTCCCACGGCACCGCGAGCGGGTCCTCGCCGAGGAACCGGCCGACGTAGCGAACGGTGCGGATCCGCACCGCCATCCCCAGCCGGTGCGCGTCCGTACGACGCAACGCGATCAGATCACGGTCGTCATCGTCGAGGAAGAAGAACCGCTCCAGCTCCGGGCGGGGAGCCAACCCGTCGGCCTGCGGGGATTCTTCGTCCCGGCAGGCCGACGCGTCCGATGCGAGGAACGGCGCGCGTGTCGTCGCCAGGATGACGTGCGTGAGCGACGTGCGTGAGACGGAAGAAGATTGGCAGGGCTGGATTCTTCTGACAGTCCGCAACTGCCTGCCGCACAGGGGAGCCTCCGGCGTACGGTCGCCGTATGCCCGTCGAGGAACAAGCAACTGCCCCGCTCTCCCTGCGCCAGCGGCGTCGGGCGGCAGCCACCCAGGAGATCTTGGACGCCGCTGAGCGCCAGATCGCCGAACACGGACCTGCGGCCCTGTCCCTGCGCGCGGTCGCCCGGAGCCTGGGAATGACCGTGCAGGGGCTCTACCACTACTTTCCGAGCCGGGACGAGCTTGTCACGGCGCTCATAGCCAAGGCGTACGACGCGATGGCCGAAGCGGTACGGACCGCCGTCGAAGACGCCGCCGCGGACGACTCGCCCGTGGAACGCCTGGTCATCGCAACCGAGGGATACCGCCGCTGGGCCATCGCCAACCCCGAGCGGTTCCAGCTTCTCTACGGCACGCCGCTGCGGTACTACGAGGCCCCCGCCGATGGCCCGACCACGCAGGCGATGCGCCGGATGGCCGCGATCTTCGAGCGGGAGATGTACGGCGAGTTCACCGAGGCGCAACTCGCAGCCGCCGACACCCCTGGTCTCTCGCCTTCGTTCCTGGCGTGTGCGGACCGGTTGCCACCCACCGGCAGGCGAGAGCTACCGCCTCCCGCCATCGCTCTCTTCATGGGCGCGTGGGGGCACATGCATGGCATGGTCGTCCTGGAGGTGTTCGGGCACACCACTTTCCTCGGTGACCACCAGGCCGAGATCTTCCGCATGTCGATGCGGAATCTGATCGAGGACATCCACCGCCGGATTCTCCACACCGGACCAGTTGCCGGTGCAGTCATCGAACCGGTCATCGACCCGGTCGCCGAACCGGGCAAGGGGGGCAACGGACCCGCAGACGAGTGAGTGCCCCCCTCTCCCTTCTCACTCGCCCGGTGCCGCCTTGCGCAGGGCGGTGATGCAGGTGGTGATGGCCTCCTGGAGTTCCTCCAGGCGCTGCACCATGTCGTCCTCGTACATGGTGTCGAGGTCGTCGACGTCGTCGAAGGTCAGCTCCTCGAAGACCTTGGTCGCCTTCTGCAGGCTGCTGTAGAACTTCGTGCGGCGTTCCTGGAGGCGGAGTTCGGGGTTGGCCTGGATGGTCTGGGCGACGATGTCTCTCACGGAGTCGTACGCGTCGGAGGCCCACTCGCCGGTCTCCTCGCCCTCGTCCAGCTCGTCGATGAGGGAGAGGTGGCGCTCGGCTTCGGCGCGCAGTTCGGCGGGGGCGTCGATGGTCTGCCCGGCAGGGGTTTTGACCTGGCCGTTCTCCACGATCTGGCGCACATAGCCGATGCGGCCGGCCGCCTGTGTCTCGGAGGCGACCGCCTTCTTCAGATCGTCGGTACGGGCGATGTCACGAGCCAGTTCCGTCTGCAGCGCCGGGTCCTCCTGGAGCCGGTCGAGGAGCGCGGCCCGGGCCGCCTGCGCCGTGGCGGGGTCGGCGAGGATCGCGGCCCGCAGTGCGGTGGGGTTCTCGGCGACCTCCAGCGCCTTCGTCGGACGGATGCCCTCGGCCTCGGCCGCCGCGCTGATCGCCGTGCCGCGGTCGGAGGCGGCGCTGGAACGGGAGATGTAGTACGAGTGCCAGACATCGGAGTCCGGCAGCTCCACGTCCTGGCCCGGGGTCAGCGACTCGAAGAGCGGGACAAGCCCGTCGTCGGCCGCCTTGTCCCACGCCTTGTAGTAGCGCATGACCCGCTCGGGCGAGCACCCGGCCAGCTCGGCGAAGCCCTTCGCGGACACCTTCGGCGTTTCCCCCGCCATCTCCCCGCCGGGCCGCACGCTGCGTGCCACCTTCAGCGCGAACGTCCAGCCGCCGGCCCGCACATACGCCCCGAAGTCCCGGGCGTCCTGCGCGACATCGGTGTGCACATCGGCGAGCGCCTCGTCGTGCGCCTCGTCCTGCGTCGGGTCCTGCGTTCCGTCCTCGTCCGGCTCATCCGCCGGAACTTCGTCGTGCGCGGCGGCCGTTGAGGCTTCATCGGCGGCCGTTGCGGGCTCGACCCAGAACTCCCCGGTTTCTGCAGTTGCCTGTCCGGGCACCTGGTCGACGGAAGGGACGGCCGGTTCGGGCTGTGTGGTCACTACAGTCACTGGGAGACTCTCCTGGGGAAGGACAAGGCTGCAAAGGGCAGCGTACGCAGCCTATATGATCCTGTTCATGATGGTTTGAGTGCCCCGGGGGCATTCGCCGGACTGCCGAGGGGTGAAGCTCCGCACGCCAGCGCGAATCTGGTGTCGCTGGGGGGCGTGAGGCGTACCGTAACTCTCCGACTTCACTCAAGTACGCTCAGTCAATGAACGTTTCGAGCGCGGAACTCAGCGAAACGCCGGGGCCGGCCGCCGTGGTGACGGGTGTGGGTTCTTATCTTCCTCCCCGTCGCGTGACCAACGACGAGCTGTGCTCCCGGCTGGACAGCAGTGACGCATGGATCCGCGAGAGAATCGGCATCCAGGAGCGTCGCCGCGCCGACGCGGCGGTGTCCACGGGGGAGCTGGCACTGGAAGCCGCGCGGCGGGCGATGCGGTCGGCGGACGTGGCGGACGTCGACGCCCTGGTCCTGGCCACGACCACCCCGGACCACCACTGCCCGGCCACCGCGCCCGCGGTGGCTCACCGACTCGGACTGCGCGACACGATCGCCTTCGATGTCACCGCGGGATGTGCGGGGTTCGTGCACGCGTCGGCCGTCGCCGCCGGGCTCATCAGTGCGGGCAGTGCCCGGAAGGTCCTGGTCGTGGGCGCCGAGACGATGTCGGCCATCATCGACTCCGACGACCGCTCCACGGCGCCTCTCTTCGGTGACGGCGCGGGAGCCGTGGTCCTGGAAGCCGGACTCAGGGGACAGGACGGTTGCCTCGGCCCCTTCGTCTGGGGCAGCGACGGCTCGCTCGCCGGCGCCATCGTCATCCCGGCCGGCGGAGCCCGGGAGCGCGCCCGGCGGGGGACCGCCCCGGCGGGCGACTTCTTCGTTCACATGCGGGGAAACGAGGTCTTCCGGCACGCCGTCCGCCGCATGAGCCAGGCCGCCCGGGACGCGGTACAGGCGGCGGGGTGGACGCTCGACGAGATCGACCGACTGATCGTCCACCAGGCCAACGGGCGCATCGGAGCCTCCGTCGCCGACGCACTCGGCATCCCGCCCGAGCGCACGCCTTCCAACATCGCCCAGGTCGGTAACACCGCGGCGGCCTCCGTCCCGCTGCTGCTCGCCCACGCCGCTGACGAGGGTCAACTGAAACCTGGGCACCGTGTGCTCGTTGTCGCCTTCGGCAGCGGGCTCGCCTGGGCCGCCACCACCCTCGTATGGCCGCCGGGCATCACCGCGGCGCTGTAGAGATCCACCAGCCCAGGAACGTAAGGAAACAAGGCACGTGCTGGAAGAACTCAAGGACATCCTCACGACACAGGCGGGACTGCCCTCCACGCCCATCACCGCGGACGCGACCCTCGCCGACGCCGGTATCGACTCCATGGCCGTGACCGTACTGTCCATGCAACTGGAGGACCGCATGGGCCTGTTCCTCACCGAGGACGAACTCTCCGGGGCCCGCACCGTCAACGCCCTGGCCGAACTCATCGCGAGCCGGGCCGCCGGGAACCGGTGATGCCGACCGGCCCCGCCGTATGGGATCCGCCCGAGTGGAACGAGCCCGAGCAGGCGAGGGAGGAGCTCGTGCCTCTGGAATGGCGCGGCCTGCACTACACCTGCCGCGTCATCACCTCCGACCGCCCGCCGGCCACCGAACCCCTCCTCCTGCTCGGTGGCGCCCTGCAGGACATGTACGCCTGGCCCCGGCTCGAGCGCAGGCTCAGCGCCCACATGCCTCTGGTGTTCGTCGACCTTCCCGGTGTCGGAACAGCTGACGACCTGCCCGCCGAGCAGGGCTTCGACGCGCTCGCCGAGGCCGCCCTGCTGGTCGCCGACCGGCTCGGTTTCGACCGGATCAACCTCCTGGGCGCCTCGTACGGCGTGCCGATCGCCTACCGCGCCGCCCTGCGCGGGCCCGGGCGGGTCGCGCGGCTCGTCCTGACAGGCGCCACGCACCGGATGAACCCGCGCCTGGTGTCCGACTGCGAGCGGGTGTGGCGTGCCCGCGCCGCTCTCGCGGACGACATCGAAGGGACGCTGTCGGACTCCGGCTCGCACGAGATCGCGGACCGCGCCGTCGCCACGCTGCTCAACACCACCCTCCAGGACCAGATCTCGCAGGCACCCACCGTGGCACGGCTGCTGCACCGGCAGTTCACTCGCATCACCCCGGCCGAGGCCCGCCGCCACGCCGTCTGCCACCAGCGCCTTCTCCACTCGGATGCGCTTCCGTCCGCGAGCATCGGCGCTGTGCGCGCACTGGTGTTCACCGGTGAGCACGACGACGTCAGCACGCCGAACGAGAACCGGGCCGTGGCAGCCGCCATCGCCGGTTCGACCTTCCTCCTCGTTCGCGACGCCGACCACATGGTGCACCTCGAACGGGAAGCCGAATACGCCGATCTGGTCCTGCGCTTCCTCACCGACCTCCCGCTCGACGACCTCCATTACACGACGGCACCGGAACACTTCGGGCGTCGCTGGTAGAGGCTGCAGTCGTGACAAGGAACATTTCGCAAGAAAGCAAGGCACGCAGGAGGTAAGCCGATAGCCGATCGGACGATCCCGGCCTGTGTGGGGGCAACACCGGTCCGCCGTGCCGGGCGGAGCCGGGCACCAGGTCCACCAAGGCTCAGCGAGGTCTACGACAAGCGGTACCGGTGATCCGGACGTGCGTCGGGCGATGGCGATGGCGATGGCGACGGTCCCGATGGTGTCGATGGTGCCCTGAGGATCTGGGCCAGCTCGCGCCGGGTGGTGACGCCGAGTTTGGTATAGGCGTGGTGGAGGTGGTTGTCGACGGTGCGCACCGACAGGGTCAGCACCTGCGCGATGTCCTTGCTGGCGTTGCCGACCGCGGCGAGCAGGGCTATCTCGCGTTCGCGGGCGGTGAGCGGAGCCGCGGCCTGGCCGGTGGTCAGCAGCGGTGTGCGGGCGCCCTCGCAGCGGGCGCGGGCCGCGGCGGCCCGGTGGGCGGCCGCGGAGGCACGGCGGGTCTGGTGTGTCTGGCGCTGGGCGGCCGCTGCTGCGGTGGCCGCCTCGGCGGCGAGCAGATCCGCGCCGATGGCCTGGCAAGCGTCGGCGGCCCGGAGGAGTCGGTCGGGGTCGCCGGCGGCCAGCGCCGCCGCCAGTTGGGCCCGGGCCGGGGCGAGCGCCCCGTCGCATCTCTGCGAGAGCTCGGTCAGCCGGTCTGTGACCTCCTTCGCTCCGCCGAGACGGGCGACATCGGTCAGCAGCAGCGCCTCGCCGGTGAGGTGGCCGGTCGAGCGGGCGGCGCGGGCCGCGGCGGTGAGCACGGACCGGGCCTCGCTCAGGTGTCCGCGGGCGGCCAGCAACCACGCTTCACCCAGGCGTTCCTCCCCGGCGGACAGCAGGCCCGGTGCCAGCGGTGGCAGGGCGTGGTGCTCGGCAAGCGATGCCTCGGCCGCGTCCAGGTCTCCGAGTACGGCAGCACATGCGGTGAGGCCGCCGAGCGCCGGGCGCAGGGCCATGGCGTGGTGGATGGGGCGGGCCAGCGCGGCGGCCTCCGCCCACCAGCGGCGGGCTGTGGCGGGGCGGCCGGCCAGCCACTCCATGCGGCCGAGGAGAACTGCCAGCCAGACCCGCACACCAGAACCGGTGGCAGTGAGTTCGACGTAGGCGCGCTCGCCCTCCCGGCGTGCTTCGGCCGGGAGACCGGCTTCGGTAAGAGCGAGAACGAGCGGAATGCGATGGAAGGCGGGATGGGAGGCAAGGGCACGCTCCTCCACCTGCCGGTGGACGGCGTGGGCGCGCTCCGCCCAGGCCGCGGCCTCGCTGGTGCGGCCCACCAGTGCCAGCCCGGCGGGTTTCATCCATGCGCCTCGCAGCCAGGTGTTGATGTCGAGGACACCGCTGACCTCGGTTTCCAGGTCCTCCAGCAAAGCCAGCCCCTGTGTGGGCCGGCCGGCGGCGATCCGTAGGAAACCTTCATTGATTTTGAGCTGGCGGCGGCCCGTTGGGCTGGTGATCCGGTCCAGGGCAGCGTTGTTGACCGAGAGTGCCGCGGTGACGGGGACGTTGCTCCACAGCAGGTTCGTCGTACGGACCAGCGCGACCGCGAGTTTCTCCTGCTCGCCGATGGCAAGGGCGTCGGCCCGGGCGAGTGCCGCCTCGGCCTCATCCCAGTGGCCCGTCTCCAGGAAGGCCTCGCCGAGCCTCAAGCCGGTGGCGATGGTGTGGTGCTGTTCGGGCAGGGCCTGAAGGAGGGCAATGGTCTGGGGGTAGTCGTGGGCGTGGCGGGCCAGGACGGCGGCCTGCATGAGGAGAGCGGGGTCGGCGGTGCCGGTGGCGGCCAGCCGCCAGGTCGCGATGCGCAGCAGGTCCCCGCGGCGGCGGGCGCCGAAAGACTCCGCGCGTGCCGCCTGGTCCAGCAGCAGGGTCCGGCGGCGCAGGACAGGCAGCCCCGCGCGCAACACCTCGCCGTACAGGGGGTGGGCCAGGGAGACAGTGGTGCGCCGCCGGTCCTGGGTGACGCAGATCAGCCCGGTCTGTTCCAGGGCTGCGATCACCTGCGGCGGGGCGAGGGCTTCGGCATCGGCCAGGGGCAGCGGCTCGCACAGTGCCAGCAGCTCCAGGACGGGGCGTCCGGCGGCGTCGGCGGCGGCGAGGCGGGCGCCGATCACTTCGGTCAGGCGCGTGGTGCCCGGCAGCCAGCCCTCGCGTAACTGCCAGATCTCCGTGTCCCCGGCCAGATTCCCGGAGTTCAGGGCACCAAGGACCAGTTCGCGCAGGTACAGCACGTTGCCACCGCTGGTGGCCGACAGCTCGTGCAGAGCACGCCGGGCGACCGGTCCCCCGAGAACGGCCTGTACCAGCGTCTCGATCTGCTCCGGGCTCAGCACGGTCAGGTCGACCCGGTACACCGCGTCCCCGCTCTGCAGCGCCGCGACGGTCTCACCGTACGGCTCACCGGTTCGGACGGTGCGGACGGTGCCGATCAGCAGGATCGCGCCGGTGTCCATCAACTGCCGCAGCAGCACCGCCGAGGCCGAGTCCAGCAGATGCATGTCATCGACCAGCAGCACCCACCGCCGCCGCCCCGGCCCGGCGGCCAACTGCCCGGCGACGGCGGCGAACCCGGCCACCGGGTCGGACAGGTCCACCCCGGCGGGCAGCAGATGCGCGATCGCGCCCAGCGGCACCGCACCCGCCGCGGCGCTCGCCGTGGCCCGCCCCACCCGGAACCCCGCCTTGGCGGCCCGGTCCAGGCACTCCTCAGCCAGCCGGGACTTACCCACCCCGGCCGGCCCGCCCACCACGAACCCCCGGCATTCCCGGTCCACCAACGCCGCGGTGAAGGCATCCAACTCGGGCCCACGTCCCACCATCGGCCAACGGCCCACCCGATCCCGCACCATGGCTCCTTCTCCGGCAGGACAAGACACGCGAACCCCCTGAGGGGCGTCCCGGCAGCGCTCGGCCCCACTCAGCACGATGCACGTTGCGTCTGACGTCAGGTCAGCTTAGGAACACCTCGTGGAGCGGGCCAACCGGCACTCCGGCCCTTCTCCATGCGATGGCCGCCCGACCGCCGCCTCAGCAGTTGTGACGGGGGCTCGCCAGTGCCGGCACGTACATCGGGATGGCTTCACGGGGTCACTTGCCGCAGAACTCGGCGTCGATGACCGGTGCGAAGTCGCCCGCCCAGTCGCCGTTGAAGTTGAACGCCAGTGCGTGGTTGCCGTCGCGGGTCGTCACCGCTACCGCGACCGTGCCGTGAAAGTCACCGCCGTGCGCCCAGACCTCCGTGCCGCAGCTCGTCTTGAACTGCCGGAGGCCGAGGCCGTAACGCACATCGGGGTGTTGATCGTCCATCGGGGTGGTCGTCGTCATCTCGTCCAGTTGCTTCTTCGGCAGCAGCTCGCCACGCAGCAGTGCCATGAAGAAGCGGTTCAGATCCGCCGAGTTGGAAATCATCTCGCCTGCCGCGCCCGCGACAGAGGGGTTGTACTCGGTGACGTCGTACGTCTTCTTCGCTTCCGGGTTCTGGAACTTCGAGTAGGACCGGCTGCTCGGCTGCGGCAGACGCGGGTCGGTGCCGGGCACGCTGGTGCCGTGCAGGCCGAGTGGTTTGATGATGCGCTGCCGGATCTCGTCCCCGTACGTATGGCCGGTGACCTTCTCGATGATCATTCCGGCCAGGATGTAGTTGGTGTCGGCGTAGTTCCAGCCCTTGCCGGGCGCAAAGTCCGGCTGGTGGCGCATGGCGATCCGCACCTGCTGTTCTGGGGTCCAGGTGGCGTAGCGGTGTCTGAGGAACTCCTTGCTGAACACCGTCCGACGGATCTCCGGGTCCAGGGTCCAGTTGTAGATACCGCTGGTGTGGTTGAGGAGCCGGCGTACGGTGATCTTGTTGCCGTCATGGCCGTGGCCGCGGACGACGCCAGGCAGCCACTGCTCGACGGTGTCGTCGAGCCCGATCTCCCCTTCCGCCTCCAACTGGAGCAGAACAGTCGACACGAAGGTCTTGGTGGTGCTGGCGACGCGGTAGCGGTCCTGGGCGCCGCGCGGCTGCTGAGTCTTCAGGTTTCCGACGCCCGAAGTGCCGCTCCAGGTCCCGTGCCTGTCGATCGCCTGCCCGGTCACTCCGGGCACGCCCTCCTTGACGGCGGCGTCCATGGCCTGCTGGGTCGACCGATGGCGGTCCTTCTCAACGGCGTGGGCAGGGGCAGGGGCGCCAACAGGGTCTGCCACGGCGGGAGCCGTGAGCGACGCAGCCGTCAGGCACGCCGCGGCCACCGTGCCCGCCACACCGAACTTCATCGTGCGGGTTGTCATGCGTGATCCCTCTCGTCGATGACGATCAACGAGAGGGACCGGACAGTCGGGGCGGAGGTTGCCCGCACAGAGGCTGGTAGAGCGGCTTCCAGCCCTTGTTGAGGACCACTCCCGTCGGCCGTCACCCTGCAACGGTCGTCGAGAGAACCGTTGTTGAGTGGCACCTTTGTAAGCAGGGCAGTCTCCTTGGCGTCCCCCCTGGTTGGCCAGTTCTGATCACTCCGAGCCGGAGCCGCGCATGTCACGCGTCTGACATGTCACGTGTCTGATCGGTTGGTCTGTTCGCGCCTCCGTCGCACGATTCCACCGAAGTCTTTCGGTGTTTCCGGGTTTCCCGACGGAGGGCTCGACGATCCCCACCGGTGCGGCCCGGCAGTGTGGGCCGTTCGGCGCAGGTGGCGAGACCGCCCCGCCCCGCCGCGCCCTCTCAACTGATGGTGACGACACGCGCCCAGGTCGGCGGAGTGTCCGGGACGTAGTCGGAGTCGTTCTCGTCTACGGTGTGGGCAGGACGGGGGAAGAGACCGACAACGGTACGGCAGGGTGGTGGCGCGGAGGGCCACGGCGTCTGACCGTCCGTCAGGGCGACGATCACGTCGGGACGCGGCCGGGAGCGGAGCGCCCGAGCGAAACCGGAGCGCAGATCCGTGCCCCCACCGCCGACCAACTCGATGTTCTCGGCACGGCAGAGCGGGACGGCGACCCCGGCCGCCGCGTCGCAGGAGATCACCGAGACCAGGTCGCGCTGCCCGCCCACCGCTCGCGAGATCGCCGCCACCTCCAGCAGCGCGCCGCCCAGTTCGGCGTCGCTCACCGATCCGGAAGTGTCGATCACGACACAGACCCGTGGCGGCGTACGGCGCAGGCTCGGTAGCACCACCCCAGGGACACTGGCCGAGCGCCGGGAGGGGCGTCGGTAGCTGTGGTTCTCGCCCGCGCCCGGCGCACCCGCCGCCGAGCGGACCGCCGCCCCCAGCAACTGCCGCCACTGCTGCGGCGGATGGAACGCCTCGTCCGCCCATCGACGCCACCCCTCCGGAGCGTCGCCCGGCCAGCCCTTGATCCCCTCCGCGACCCGGAAGCGGACCGCGTCCCGCTGCTGTCGGCTCAGCCCGTGCGCCCCGTCGGCACCCAGCTCCCACGGCCGGTCCTGTCCGTCGGCACCACTGCCGCAGTCCAGCCAGGCCAGATCCGTGGTGAGTCCGGACATCGACGCCGTCCGCAGGTACTCCTCCATCAGCAGCCCTTCGGGCAGCCGCAACAGTGACGGCAGCACCGCTCCGGCAGGCTGGGGCAGGCCGTCACCGTAGATGTCGTCGTTGATCTCGAAGTCCGCGGCGATGTTCCGCCGCAATCGCTCGCCCGGCCCGTGCTCCTCGTGCTGACGCGCGTACCGCTCGCCTCGCCCATGGTGGTCCCGGAGCAGATGGGAGACCTCGTGCACCCAGACGCCCGCCAGCTCCTCCACCGGCGTGCGCGCCACGAACCCGGGGGAGACATAGCAACGCCAGTGCGCGTCCACCGCCATCGTCGGCACCGACCGGTCCTCCACCACATGCAGTGCGAAGAGCGCGCCGGCGAGGTAGGGGCGTACCTTCACCGCGTGCAGCCTGGCGGTCAGCAACTTCTCCATGTCCAGCGGGAGTCCGGCCCGCCCGGCCCGCACGGCCGGCCCAGCGGAGCCGGGTGGCGTCTCGGGCAAGGTGGCTCGCACCGGGCGCGGCGGCGCGGGCCGAGGCATCGGACGTGGCAGTGGATGGGGCAGTGCGTGCGGTGCCGGGCGCTTCGTGGCCCCTGTCATCGGCGCGCCCCTCCCGCACGCCCGGCGGAAGCGGCCGCCGCGGCGACCCGCCCCACCGACCGGTCCGCCTGCCGGGCGAGGCCGACCACCCCTGCCAGCCGCTCCATCGTCTCCGGCACCTCCCAGTCATCGCGCCGCAGCGCGGCCAGCGCCGTCGCGGGCGCGACCACCAGGTCCGCGGTGCCGGTCTCCAGGGCCCGGACCAGCACGGCCCAGCCCGCCTCCCACCGCTCCCGTTCCGGCCGCGCTCCGACGGCGGCCACCACCGCCTCCAGCGCCGCCTGCCGCAGGTCGCCCCGCTCCGGCAGCTCGGCGGCGGCCGGATCGGCCAGCAGTGACTCCGGGTCCGGCAGGTCCATCCGGTCCAGATAGGCGAGGAGTTCGAGCCCCGGTCCGTCACCCACCGCACCCCGTACGAGGAGGGCCAACACCTCGCGGGAGACCCCGGCCGCCGTGCCGAAGGCCAACAGCGTCAGCGCGGCATCCCAGCTCCGCGGCGAGGGCCAGGCACCGCCGCGCCGCGTCTCGGTGCTCGGCAGCCGGTGGATCAGCGTCGGCCGGGCGGCCAGGAAGCCGCAGACCGCGCGCCTGGAGAAGGCCACCGCCTCCGGCAGCCGCTCCGGCACCAGCCGGGGCAGCTCCGCCCGCGGCCATACGCCACCGAGCCCGCGCACCACCACCTCCTGGTCGTGCACCCAGTACAGATGCACGAACCGGTTGGCCAGCGGTGGGCTCAGCTCCCATCCGTCCGCTGCCGAAGCGCGTGGATTGGCGGCGGCCACGATCCGTACGCCCGGCGGCAGTTGCAGCGTACCGACCCGTCGCTCCAGGACGACCCGGAGCAGTGCGGCCTGAACGGCCGGGGTGGCGGTGGAGAGCTCGTCGAGGAAGAGCAGACCGCGTCCGGCTCGAACGATGTCCACGGCCCACTGCGGCGGCGCCATCGGCACCCCCTGCACCGCCGGGTCCTCACCCACGATGGGCAGGCCGGAGAAGTCGGACGGCTCATGGACGCTGGCGATCACGGTAGTCAGCGGCAGGTCGAGAGAGGCGGCGAGCTGTGTCAGTGCCGCGGTCTTGCCGATACCCGGCTCGCCCCAGAGCAGCACAGGCAGGTCCGCTGCCACGGCCAGGGTGAGCGCTTCGAGCTGCTCGTCGGGGCGCGGCTCGGTGGTGGTCGTCCGCAGGAGGGTCAGGAGACTGTCGGCGAGGGCGAGGTGGTTGCCCGTTCCCGATGCGTGGACGGGCACGGGCGAGCCACCGGCAGGGACGGCGGCGGGGGCGGGCAGGAGGGTGCTGGTGGTCATGGGCATCACCTGGAGTGTGAGTGTGAGTGGAAAGGGGAGTGGTATGGGGGATCGGGCAAGCCGGTTCGGATGTCATCGGCCCGGCGGTCGGGCGGTCGGGCGGACGGGCGGTCGGGCGGTCGGGAACGCGCGATACGAGAACGGGAACGCGCGGTACGAGAAAGAGACTTCGGCGGGGCCGCCGGTCAAGAGGCCAGACTGGTGCGGGGCCGGGAACGGCTGCTCAGCTTGCGGCGCACCGGCAACGGCGTTCGACGGTCGAGCCGGGGACGATGCCCCTCCTTCGCTCGCCCCCCGTCCGAGACGTTCTCGCTCCCTGCGGCACCGGCACTGGGATGTACGGCGCCCAGCCCCGAGCGGAAGAGCCCGTGGTCGAGGCGGCGGGCCGTGGCCGACTCCAGTTCCTTGCGGAGTGGCCCGTCGCGCAGGACCGCACCAGGACCGAGCAGCCCTTCGACCACAGCCAGCGCCCCGGCGACATCACCGTGGCCGAGCCGCTCCCGTACCGCGGGCAGCGCCTCCGGATCGCGGTGCACCGCGTCGATCGCCCGCAGACACGGCAGCGCCGGCCCGCCGAGTGCCACGAGCAGCTCTTCCCGCCGCAGTTGGGCGGGATCGTGATCGACCGCGGTCAGCACCCCGTCCCGCAGTGCGATCCGGTGGGTTTCGCCCCGGCACTCCACGTGGTGCGGATCGCCGGGCCCGGGGGCGGGACCGTCCACCGGTGCAGACCCGGGCGCCACCAGTGCCGCGGCGACGAGCGGATGCAGCCCCTCGGCCGAGACGAGCCCCGCACGCAGCAGGTCCAGATCCGGCAGGACCCGGGCCGCCGCCTCCGGTAGCACCGGAAGCGCCGCGATCTCCTGCGGCGGCAGATCGTCCTCGCACAGCGACCGGAACGTCGGAACATGACTGTCGTCAGGGGCGACGAGTTCGAGTACGGCGCGCCTGCGTGCACCGAGCCGCACGGTGAAGGCCCCGCGGGGGAGCCCCTCGGCCCGCAACAGCAACTCCGCCTCGGCGGCCCAATTCCCCACCGCCCACGGGGAATCGTGGCCGGCGAGCTGATCAGGCCCGTCCGGCAGGACTGGTCGGCCGGTGATGAGGGCTTGATCGGACGGCGCCAGAGACTGTGCTCCCCTCACACCGCACCGGGGCGCCAGGTCGCTGCTCCGCCCGGCGTCCCAGAGATGCCGGTGCAGGTCGAGCCGGAAGCGCCGGTCGGGATGCGGGTGCGGATGCGGGTGCTGCCCGGGGACGCCGTTCCCCGACCCCTCCCACAGAGTCAGGGACATGTGCTGGCCGGCGTCCGCCCAGGCCGGCGGTGTCCGTACCACCAGGTGCAGCGGCGGGTCGCCGCACCTCAGGTAGCGGGCCAGCGAGACGGTGAGTCCGGGGCGGAGCCGTCCGTCGGGGGCGATCCGGGGCATGTGCCAGCGGAGCAGATCAGGCGCCAGCTGACGCAGATCGTCACGGAGGCGGGTGGCGATATCGGTGCCGTGGCCATGGCGCACGGCGTGGAGATCGAGATCGACGTAGATATGGGCGGCGGCGCAGGCGCCCGCCCAGTCACCGACCGCATGTCGTGCGGTCGCTCTCTCGATCATGGATGGTGGCACGGCGTACTCACGCACACGCCGCCACATCAACAGGTGGGCCGGAATCTCGTTCGCGAAGTGATGTGCCATCAGCACTCACCTTGTGCGAAAGATTCCCCCGTTCCGAAAAAGGAGAAGTTTTTCATCTCCCGCATCGTAACCACGCCGATGATGATCTGTCATTCCCCTTTGTCGGCCGATCGGCGATCGGCCTCGACCGAGGGCAGCGGGATGGAGCAGTCCCTCGGTGTTGCACCGAGCCACGGCGCTGGGGCACGGCGCCGTGCCCCAGCGATGGGCCATGGCGCCGGACGGCGAGCCGAGGAGACATTGACAAGTATGGCTAATGACATCAGCTCTTAGCTAAGAAGGTTAGCCAAACCCTTTGGAGATGTCATGACCGAGTACCTTGCGGCTGACGGCGGCACGATCGCCTATGAGGTGGCGGGGTCCGGCCCGCTGATCGTTCTCGCCCACGGCATGGGCGACAGTCGCGACGCGTACCGTGCGGTGATCCCGCCGCTGGTGGCGGCGGGCTTTCGGGCCGCCGCCGTCGACCTGCGCGGCTGCGGTGAGTCCAGCGTCGACTGGGCGGCCTGGAGCCGCACCGTCATAGCCGGCGATCTGCTCGCCCTGATCCGTCACCTGGGCGGTCCGGCCGTGCTCGTCGGCCACTCGGTCTCCGGTGGTGCCGCCACCATCGCCGCGGCGCAGGAGCCCTCGCTGATCACCGCGGTCGTCGAGTTGGCGCCGTTCACCCGCAAGCAGTCGATCCACCTCGGCGACCTCCGGGTGAAGCGCTTCCGGCAGGGCATGCTGCGGCTGCTCGGCTCGGCCGCGTTCGGCAGCCTGTCGCTCTGGCGTTCGTACCTCGACGCGGCCTACCCCGGCGCGAAGCCGGCCGACTGGGCCGAGCGGCTCGGCCGCATCGACTCCCTGATGCGTGAGCCGGGCCGGATGAAGGCCATGCAGGGTATGGGCCGCAGCGCCCCGACCGACGCCGGCGCGCAGCTCGGCAACGTCCGCTGCCCGGTCCTGGTCGTGATGGGCACGCTCGACCCGGACTGGGCCGACCCGCGTGCCGAGGGTTCGGCGATCGTCGATGCCCTCCCGTCCGGCCTCGGTCGCCTTGAGACGATCGAGGGCGCCGGGCACTACCCGCACGACCAGTTCCCCGACCAGGTGGTCTCGCTCGTGCTCGCCTTCCTCCGACCCGAAGCCGCTCGTGCCTAGGGCCGGCCTGGACCCGGCGGCCGTGGTCGCGGCCGGTGCCGCCCTCGCCGACGAGGTGGGCCTCGCCAACCTGACCATGGGTCTGCTGGCCGAGCGGCTGGGCGTGCGTACCCCGTCCTTGTACAAGCACGTGAGTAACCAGGAAGACCTCAACCGGCGCATCGCGGCCCTGGCGTTGAGTCAGGCCGCCGATGCCGTGGGCGGCGCGGTCCAGGGGTACGCGGGCCGCGATGCCCTGGCGGCGGCGGCGCGTGCCTTCCGTACCTTCGTCCTGGAGCACCCCGGCCGGTACGCCGCGACGATCGGCTTGGAACCGACCGACCCGGACGATCCGCTGGCCGCCGCCGGTCACCGGCTGCTCGGCGGGTTCACGGCGGTCCTGCGTGGCTACGAGATCGCGGAGTCCGACGTGGACCACGCCCTGCGCATGCTCCGCAGTCTCTTCCACGGCTTCGCCACGTTGCAGTCGGCCAACGGCTTCCAGTGGAGCGCCGACATCGACGAGAGCTTCGAGTGGCTGATCGCCTTCGTCGACCGAGGCCTGCGCGCCACTTGAGTGTCGCCGTCGACGATCACCAGTGGCGAGGCGAGTATGCGCGGGGGATTCTGCAGCACCGGTCCGTCCTGAGAGGCAGGGCGGCATCGTGAATGGCTTCGGGGCCCGAGGTCGTTCCGTGTTGGTGCGACGTGGAAAGTGAACGCTCAGACAGTTGTGGGCTGTCAGAGGAGGCCTGTACCGCACCAGTTCTGCTGGTTGAGATGGTCGAGCATGGCCGTCTCTGCCGAACCCGGATTGCGCCGCACGCCGACGAGGACGGGCTCGGTCAGGGAGGGCAGCAGCGGGCAGGCCAGTTCTTCGAAGCCTTCGGGGATGGCCGAGGCCGGGACCACAGTGACGCCCAGGCCCTGCGCCACGAGCCGGACCGCGGTGGAGATCTGTGACGCTCGGGCCACCGTGTGCGGGTTGAGGCCCGCGTCGGCGAGCAGGCGGGCGAGGTAGTCGTCGAGCAGGCTGGCGCGCCGGAACCGGATCCATCCCTCTGACGCCAGGTCTTCCAGGCGCAGGGCGGCACTGTTTGAGAGAAGCGGGTGCCCCTTCGGCAGGACGGCGACGTAGGCTTCCTCGCCCAGAATGTGAGTGTCGAAGGTGCACCCGGCGGGGATGCGGTGCACGAGGACCATGTCGAGGGTTCCCTGGCGGACCAGTCGTTCCATGTCCGCGGGATCGGGCTCCTCGTGGAGCGTCACCTGCAGCTTCGGGTGGCGATTGCGCAGCTGCCCCAGTACCGGGGGCAGCTGGCGTGCTCCCAGGCCCATGTGGACAGCCATGATGATTTCGCCTGCCAGTTCCCCGTCGGCGGCGCGGGCGGCCATGATGGCACGCCGGGATGCTGTCGTCGCGATCTCCGCCTCCGCTAGGAAAGCGCGCCCTGCCACCGTCACCGTCACCCCGCTCGGGGTGCGGGTGAACAGCTGCACCCCGAGGTGCTTCTCCAGGCTGCCGATCTGCTGCGACAGCGAGGGCTGAGTGACCCCCAGACGTTCTGCTGCCGCTGTCATGGAGCCCTCGTCGGCGACGGCCAGGGCGTATTTGTATTGGCGCAGGTTCATTCGAAATCCAACCTTCGACATGACATAGGAGATGCCAATGCAGAGTATACGTTTCCACTATTTGCCTCTATGTCAGGCCGGTCCTACCGTGGTGCACGTCCAGCGCGGCCACCAGGGCCGGAAAGCTGCGGGACGGCAGCGCGTCCCGCAGGAACGCCAGTCCTGCGACGCCAGCTGCCAAAAGCAGGATGAGGCACAGCAATGCGCCCAGTACTCACAGTCTCGACTCAAGGAGAAAGCATGCGTCTCGCGAATAAGGTAGCCCTCGTCACTGGCGGGAGCGCGGGCCTTGGTCTGGCGATTGCCCAGAGATTCGGAAGTGAAGGCGCCCACGTCTACATAACGGGGCGGCGGAAGGAGGCGCTCGAATCCGCGAAGGCTTCCATTGAGGGACATGTCACGGCGGTTACCGCGGACGCTACAGTGCCGGGTGATCTCGACGATTTGGTCGAGGTCATCCGTCAGGAGAGCGGGCACCTCGATGTGATCGTCGCGAACGCTGGAAGCATCGAGCGGATGAACTTCGGGGACGTGACCGAGGAACACTTCGACCGCACATTCGACCTCAATGCCCGCGGCACACTGTTCACCGTCCAGAAGGCGATGCCGCTTCTGCGAACGGGCGCCTCGATCGTTTTGCTGGGCTCGATCACGGCATTCAAGGGGGATCCCGGGGCAGGGGCTTACAGCGCGACGAAGGCCGCCGTGCGCTCCTACGCGCGCACCTGGGCGGCAGAGTTCGGCGACCGGGGTCTTCGGGTCAACGTGCTGAGTCCGGGGCCGATCGACACGCTCATCATCGACGGACAGGCCGAGTACTTCGGTCAAGATCCAGTAGCCCTCCGAGCCCACATGAGTGCCCTTGTCCCGATGGGCCGCCTCGGGCTTCCCGAGGAGATCGCCAATGGTGCGCTTTTTCTCGCCTCGGACGAGAGCAGTTTCATGACAGGTGCAGAACTCTGCATCGACGGCGGTATGGCTCAGGTATAGCCCGCTTCGGCCGGAGCAGAACTGGGCATGAGCTTGTCCTACGGTTCTGGCTCGGGATTACTCCGCTCATTCGTAGGATCGGTGAGTTCGAGAACTCCGGGTACGGCAGTTGGCTTGGCGCCGTTCGATGGCTGAAAACCCGGCCGCTCGGGAACTGCTGACGGTCACTCGCGTTGAACCCCGGGGGAGGTTAACTGTCCGCTCCTACGGGAGCTTCGGCGGGTGATTTTCCTGGTTATAAGGGTGACAGCGGCCCAGGTGATGAGCGATTCCGATTCTCTGAACTATTAGTATGCAAGCCGGAGGTCAGGAATGCGGTGCTGCGGAGCCTGGCTGACTGCACGGGGTGGATGCGGTTGGTGTCGTTGATGTGCGCGTGGAGTTCAAGGTGGAAGATCCGGTTCGCTGCCGCGAGCCGGTTGATGTAGGAGCCCCAGCTTTCAGGGTGGAGCGGAGCAAGAGTGCGTGGGAGCCTCCGGAGCCGGGCGGCGGCAGATGCCGGGTCATGCCGCTCGTCCTCGGTCAGCAGGGCGAAGACAGTCTGGGCCCTGTTTTGACACTTCGCACTGATCCATTGCTCCAGAAGTTCCTGGAGCTGATGCAGGGAGAACAACGGCTCGTCCTCGACCTTGCGGCCGCGGTATTCCGTCGAACGTCCGGTATGACCGGGGAGGAACTGGGCGAACAGCGAGGCTGGGTTCCCGGTGGTTGCGCGGGTGCCGGTAGCCCGCCAGCGACTTGACGTTCGCCAGCAGCACCGGATTGATCGCTCCCACCCGGCGGAAGGCCCATCCAGCGAATTCGCAGGCCCGCGCGGTGACTGCGAACGCCTCCGCGTCGTCCGGCTTGATCCGGGCGGACGTTCACCACCAGGTCGCCGCCGTCATCGAGCCGGGCGAAGAAGTCCGGGACGTGTCCGCGGCGGCCTCGCCGACCGGGCCAGAACAGCCGGAACGGCTGACGAGACAGAGCCGCGACCTGCGGATCGAAGTCCATCAGCATCGCGTGGTGGCGTTCCAGGTGGGACTCGCAGGACAGCTGCCCCGCCGTCGTGGCCGCCCAGTAGTCGTGAGTCACGGACCGTTGCCCTTGGTACGACTTGACCGTACGCACCGGCGACAACCGATCGAATCTCAGCGTCCAGCAGGCCGACAACGGCTCCCGACGGCGAACGCGGTCCTCATCGACGTACCCAACCTCGAACGCCGCCTGCCCCAGTTTCCCGACATCCACCGCCAACCCTCCGGCACGATCCCGGACACCGATCCCACCGATCCCGAGCAAAGCCCCGAGCGAGCACCGCCCACCACTGATTCGGCCTCAAACCATCCCAGAGAGGGAAACCACGTGAGACGAGTGAGAATCAGCGACAACACAGTCTGAAGTGACAACACAGTCTGAGATGCACCCCCTGACGGTCAGCCATGCCGGACATGGGCGTGAAGATGCATGTCGTGCCAGCCGTCAGCATGCAACGCCGCCCCACGGCGGACGCCCTCTTCCTCGAAGCCGGCCTTGATCGCCACGCGGCATGAAGCCTGATTGGCAGTGGAGTGCTCAAGTTCGAGGCGGTGGAACCCGCCCTTCTCCAGGGCCCAGTGCGTCAGCGTCGTCACCGCACGGGTACAGACGCCACTACCGCGAGCAGCCGGCATCGTCCAGTAGGCCACCTCGGCCTTGCCGTCCTCCAAATGCAACGACTTCAGCGACACCCTGCCCAGAAGTCTGTCGTCTTCGGCTCCGGCCACGGCCCAGTGGCCGCCGGTCTCACTACGCCAACCGCTTTGCCAGCCCTCGATCCACTCCCGTGCCTCCTCCACGGAGTCAGCCGTGCGTACGTGCCAACGTTGGATCTCTGGGTCCTGGAACGCCTCCGTCACGGCCTCGGCATCGGCGATCCGCCAAGGACGCAATAGCGCACCGCTCCCGATCGGCAGAGTCGGCTGATCGGAAGCGGCAAAGGCACCGACAGGTATCGCTGGAGCGACCAAGGAAGGCATGATCGGCATTATTCAAGGCCGCCGCCCCTTCCGAGACAGGACAGCTGTCTCAAGTGACATTGTCTCCAACCCGCGAACCCAACAAGGTCAGATGAGACGGGGGAAGGTGTTGTGAGGCGGGGCATCGGACCGACGATCCTTAGATCACGACAAATGGCAGAAAGCGGCCGAAATCTGATCGAAGGTGCGATTCAGATGCGTTCGCGATGCGGTCACTGTGACCGTTCGCCGAACGTTTCCTTCCGGGCCCGCCAGGCCCTGGTGACGCAGCGCCGCGAGCAGTAGGCGGCGTTCGAACGCCGGTCCGCCCCTGCCGCCCAAGTCGCCCCGCACTCGGGGCACTTGGCCTGACCCGCGCCGCTCAACTCCGCGGCCATCCGCTTGTACAGACGACGGCTCCGACGCCACTGCCTGGAACGACATGCCGCCGAGCAGTACATGGCCGTCGGCCGCGCTTCCGGCCTCAGCCGTTCACTCCAGCCCGCACACACCCGCTCACCGGCTTGCCCGGCGCCCTCGGACACCCGGCCAGCCCAGGCCTCAAAACTATTGGCGTGGGTTTTCGCGGAGACCGTGTTGGCGGTTGCGTGACAGCGGCCGAAAACATGTGCCGACGGTGAGGAACCTGCAGCAAACAACGGTCAATTCAAGCCGTTGTATTGGCAGATCCATGACAATCCTGTGCGTCCGATGTCACTCTGCTGTCGAACGTTCACCGTGTATTCGCACCCCCACACCCCCCACTCACACATCCCCCACATTCTCCCGTCTCACGCGCCGCCGAGTTCTCCGGCGCCTTCGTGTGTGCCGCCTCGTGCTGCGCTTCTTCCCGCTCCACCCCCGTTGCGGTCCGGCCGTACCCCGTCGGCCCGTTCACCGCCGGCCCTCACCCAGGGCCGGCCGTCGCAGGAGGAGAAGACATTGTCCGGGTTCCATCGCACCGCACGTCGGCGCAGACGCGCCGCAGCCCTGGCCCTCACAACCGCGAGTTCGCTGCTCGCCCTCGGCGTCCAAGGCGGACCCGCATCCGCCGCACCCGCCGACCCAGGCCCTTCGAAGATCGTCGCCACGCCGCGGGCCGGCGCCGCCCAGCCCACCCTGTCGCCCGGCGCGCGCACCTCGCTCATCAAGAGCGCCACCGCCAAGTCCGGTGACACCGCTGAGGAACTCGGCCTCGGCGCACGGGAGAAGCTCCTCGTCAAAGACGTCGTCCGGGACGCCGACGGCACGACACACACCCGGTACGAGCGAACCTTCGCGGGGCTTCCGGTCCTCGGCGGCGATTTCGTGCTGCATCGGAAGAACGGCCGGAGCACCACCACCAAGTCCGCCCGCACCACCATCACGGTCCCGACCACCACGCCCAGGATCTCCGCGGCCCGTGCCGCCGACAAGGCGCTGGCGATCGGCGATGCGTCCGATGTGGAGCGGTCCGAGGTCGAAGGCAAGCCTCGTCTCGTCGTCTGGGCCGCCGGGACCAAACCGGTCCTGGCCTGGGAGTCCGTCGTCGAAGGATTCCAGGAGGACGGCACACCCAGCGAACTGCACGTCGTCACCGACGCCGCCACCGGGAAGGTCGCCCGCAAGTACGAGGGCGTGCACACCGGAACGGGCACGGGCCAGTACAACGGCACGGTTCCGCTGGGCAGCACGGCGACCGGTTCGGCGTACGAACTCGTCGACGGCGAGCGTGCCGGGCAGCGTACGTACGACCTGAACCAGGGAACCTCCGGCACGGGCACACTCTTCACAGATGACAACGATGTCTGGGGCGACGGCACTCCGGGCAACCGGCAGACCGCCGGAGTGGACGTCGCCTTCGGCGCGGCGGCCACCTGGGACTACTACAAGAATGTTCACGGTCGCAACGGCATCCGCAACGACGGCGTGGCCGCCTACAGCCGCGCTCACTACGGCAACAGCTACGTCAACGCCTTCTGGCAGGACGCCTGCTTCTGCATGACGTACGGGGACGGTTCGGGCAACGCCAAGCCGCTGACGGCGCTGGACGTGGCGGCCCATGAGATGAGCCACGGCGTCACCAGCGCCACCGCCAACCTGACGTACTCGGGGGAGTCGGGCGGCCTCAACGAGGCGACCTCGGACATCTTCGCCGCCGCGGTGGAGTTCAACGCCGGCCTGGAGGCGGACGTTCCCGACTACCTGGTCGGCGAGAAGATCGACATCAACGGCGACGGCACCCCGCTGCGCTACATGGACAAGCCCTCCAAGGACAGCCGCTCCCGCGACTACTGGGACGCCACCCTGGGGAGCATCGACGTCCACTACTCCTCAGGGCCGGCGAACCACTTCTTCTACCTGCTGTCGGAGGGCAGCGGAGCGAAGACCGTCAACGGAGTGTCCTACGACAGCCCGACCTACGACAACGTGCCCGTGGCGGGCATCGGCGTCGAGAACGCGGCCCTCATCTGGTACCGCGCGCTGACGACGTACATGACCTCGTCGACCAACTACGCGGGCGCCAGGGTCGCGAGTCTGAAGGCCGCGAGTGACCTCTTCGGGGCCTACAGCGACACCTACCTCGCCGTCGCCGCGGCCTGGGCGGGCATCAATGTCGGCGACCGCATCGCGATCGGAGCCAACGTCGCCCCGATCGACGACCAGACCTCCGGCGTCGGTCAGGACGTGTCCCTGCAGATCAACGCGTACACCACCAACACGGACGCGACCCTGACCTACAAGGCCACCGGCCTGCCCGACGGACTGACCGTGAGCGACAGCGGGCTGATATCCGGAGTCCCGACCACCACCGGCACCAGCGAGGTGACCGTGACGGTCACCGACAGCACGGGCTCGACCGTGTCGGACACCTTCGAGTGGCGGGTGGCGAACATCTACGGCAACGCCACCCGTGTCGACATCCCCGACAACGGTGCCGCGGTCGAGTCGCCCATCACCATCACGGGCCGCCCGGGCAACGCCTCGGCGACAACAGAGGTGTACGTCGACATCGTCCACACGTACCGCGGCGATCTGACGGTCGATCTGGTGGGCCCCGACGGGACCGTGTACGCGCTGCTGAACCGCAGCGGGGGCTCGGCCGACAACGTCAACCAGACCTTCACCGTCGACGCCTCGGCGCAGCCCGTCGACGGCACCTGGAAGCTGAGGGTGCGGGACGTGGCGTCGATCGATGTGGGCTACATCCAGCAGTGGCGCATCACTCCCTGACGCGTCGCCTGTCTGCCTGACCGCCCGCCCGGACCGTGTCATGGTCCGGGCGGGCGGTGCGTGCGGGGCCCGGCTCGGGCCGGCCCGACATCCCGGGCCGGACGGCGGGCGAAGTCGGCATCCTTGCGACCTGATGGCGGATTCATCCAGGCGGGTTGTTTGCGTGGCTGTAGGACCGGCTGAGGCATGAGCGGTTACTGGTTGGGGAGTTACGGAGCGCGAAAACACCTCTGTCCTTCACCGTCGTCGTCCACCGCAGGCCACCGCAGGCCGCCGCAGTCCACCCTCGTGCATCGCCGTGCATCGCCGTGCACCGCCGTGCACCGTCAAGGAGTTGGCCCATGTCCGACGTCGTCTTCACAGCCGGGTTCAGCTCGACGAGTCAGTGGGTGGTCGGCCGGTCGTCGGCCTATCCCGCGGGCGGCCCGGTCAATCCGTCCGACGACAAACTCGACCACCTGGTGTCCGACCCGGCCTACTCCCGTGACGGAACCTTCCGCGCCACCCGTCGGCCGGACGGCCTGTGGAGCGCGGGCCTGCTGACCACCGAGGGGAGCGAGGACGGCTTCGTCGTGCGCACGGGGGACGTTCTGGAGACACGGGTGCGCCTGCCCACCGAGTTGGGGGCCTGGCCGGCCATCTGGACCTGGCGGGACGGCGGCCAGGAGATCGACGTGTTCGAGTACCACCCCGAGAATCCGGACCTGCTGGAGCTCTCCAACCATGTGCGCGGCGGGCATCTCTATCACCGTGACGAAGCCGTCCGTCCCGGCGAGCACGTCGAACTGCGTGTGGAGTTCGGCGCCCGCTCCGTGGTCTGGTGGGTGAACGGCGCACGGACCTTTGCCGACGAGCGCGGCGTAGGTGAGGACTGGTGCGCCTACCTCATCGTCAACCTCTCGGTGTGCGCCGGGCGCTACCACCCGCCTCCTGACCCGCAGACCGAGGAGATGTCGTACGTCGTGGAGCACCTGCTCGTGCGCCGTCCGTCCGGCGGTGACGCCCCGGCGGGCTGAGGTGCAGCCTCGACTCGCTCGGCAACCCGAACACGGTCCGCAACTACGGGAGCGTCCCAGCGGTGCCTTCTCTGCTTTTGCCCGCAGGCGCCGCATTTGGTGCCAGGTGGCGAAGTGCCGGAGAAGCTGACGGTGTTCTGGTTCCTCAATGGTGGCGAGCCGTTCGGTCAGCCACCGCTGGTAGAGCATGAGCTGCCGGTCGACTCGTGGGAGGACACCGCTGTCCATCAACAGGTCACGCAGGTGAGTGACGGTTCGCCAGGGAGTTTCCTGGTTCAGCCCGTCATGGGCGAGCCGGGTACTGCCGGTGGCCAGGCCCTGAAGGAGACGGGAGACGTGGGGGTTGCGGAGCCAGATCCTACGCGGCGGTCGGCTCCGGGTCCGGGGTGCTCAGTGCAGGGGTGGACAGCTGTAGGCGGTGGCCCGTGTTGAGCCGGATCGCGCCGCAGGGCCGGATGTGGGTCCAGAAGAGCGGGGTCAGGGCGCGTTTGTCCTCGTCGGTGAGACGGCTGTATGGCCTCACCGGTCTCTGCGCCCTGGAACGGGCTGGTCTTCCGCGTCGAACGCGAGCTGAGTGAACGTCACCTCCTACCAGGGCTGCGCGAGGCGGATTCACAAGAGCGCAAGCGTTCAACGCGTTCACGGTGCCGGCCACTGCGACGGGTTGTCGCAGCACGCCTGCCCGGTGCGTAATGGCAGCACTCCCGTTCCCTCAACTCCTGGGCAGTGTGCGGCGGCCGCCGATCCGGTGGCGCGTCAGGGCTGATTCAAAGTCCTGGGGATCGTGGAAACGTGCAGGTCGCCGTCGTGTGACGATCCGGCGGAAGAGCGTCACGAACACAACGAAGCTCCGGTTGACGGGGTGACCTTGCCAAGTCGCCCTGCCCGTCCGGAGCTTCGATGTGCCGCCAGTCTGCCACTGTCTGTCTGACCAAGTCGCCCACTGCCGCCCAGCGGGGCGTAAGCGGTATCGCCGAACGGCTGGCCGTTCTTCGCGATCCGCGAGATCGGCGGGGACGGCGCCATTCGCTGGTATCGGTCCTGCTCACCGCCTGCTGCGCGGTGCTGGCCGGGGCTCGCTCCTATCTGGCCGTGGGCCAGTGGGCCCGCCACGCACCTCTGGACGCACTCGCCCGCCTCGGCGTGCGCGCCGCCGGCCCGCTGGGCGTGCGCCGCGCACCGTCGAGTTCGACCATCCGCCGCCTGCTGACACTGGTATGTCCCGGCGGGCTTGCCGACCTGCTCGGACGCGACCCGGCAGGCACCCGGCACCTGGCCGTGGACGGCAAAGCAGCCCGCGGCTCGCGCACGGACACCGGGCCCGCCGCCCACCTGCTCTCCGCCGTCCTGGAAGGCGGACGCACCGTCAGCCAGTTGCGGGTGCCGGACAAGACCACCGAGGTCACCGGCTTCCCGAAGCTGCTGGCCCCGTTCGACCTGGCCGGTGTTGTGGTGACCGCCGACGCCCTGCACACCCACCGCGAGCACGCCAGGTGGCTGGTGGAGGCGAAGAAGGCGCACTACGTGCTCGTGGTTAAGCGGAACCAGCCGACGCTGCACGGTGTGATGCGCTCGCTGCCGTGGAAGGAGGTGACCGCACGCCGCTACGACCGGGAGGCGGGGCACGGGCGGCGTGAGACCCGCTCGGTGCGCACGCTCACCGTCACCGGTCTCGGGCTGGACTTCCCGCACGTGGCGCAGGCCGCGAAGATCCACCGGCACCGCACCGACCTCAAGACCGGCAAGATCACCCGCGAGACCGTCTACGCCATCACCGACCTGCCGGCGCGTGAGGCATCTCCCCAGGCCATCGGCCAACTCGCCCGCGCGCACTGGGGCATCGAGGCCGTGTCAGAGACACCACGTTCGGCGAGGACGCCTCGAAGATCCGCACAGGGCACGGACCGGAGAACATGGCCACGCTGCCCGGCTTCGCGATCAGCACCCTGCGCACCGCCGGGCACCACAGCATCGCCGCCGGCCTGCGCGAGGTCTCCTACACGCCCTTCACCCGTCCGCTGGACTTGATCGGACTACCCTGACCAGCAACGCCACGTGATCGCTAGGACTTTGAATCAGCCCTGCCAGCGACCCTGACAGGCAGACCGCACCCTTGTACATCGTGACCGAAACAGGCACCTGCACCGACGAGGCGGGCAACGTCCTCGCCGAGGAAAGCATCCACCTGGGTGTCCGGACCTGCGGCACGCACCTGGAAGCCGAGCACGCACTGCTCACCGGCTCCTTCACCGCAACAGGCCGGATCGCCGACCGTCTCTTGAGTTCCCTGCCGCGCGTCCTTGTGGTCCCCCGCGGGCAGCAACGGTCGGCACTGCTGTGGCTCCTGGAATCAGAGATCGAACGCGACGAACCTGGCCAACAGGCAGTGCTCGACCGGCTTCTGGACCTCGTCCTGATCGAAACTCTGCGCGACTGGTTCGCCCTCCCGGAAGCGTCCGCGCCTCGGTGGTACCGCGCCACGCGCGATCCGGTCGTAGGCACTGCTCTCAGGGCGATTCACGACGAACCGGCTCGGCCCTGGACCGTCGGGACACTGGCCTGTGAGGCACAGGTGTCGCGGGCGACGTTCGCCCGCAGGTTCTCCGACCTGCTGGGCGAGCCACTCATCTCCTGCCTCACCGGATGGCGCCTGTGCCTGGCCTCCGACCTGCTGCAGCGCACCGACGACACCATCGACTCCATCGCCCAGCAGGTCGGATACTCCGGCGCCTTTGCGCTGAGCGCGGCTTTCACCCGCGAATACGATGTCCGTCCCAGCCAACACCGGGCCCTGTCCGCACGACGTACCTGACCCTGCCTGTTCAGCCGGACAAGACGGTGCCCACGAGCGGGGGCACTGAGGTCAGGGTCCGGTCATGGAGGGCAGCAGGTAGTCGCGAATGAACGCCCTTGAGTTGATCTCCTTGCCGGCGCTGTTGACGCTGTCGCTGCTGGTGTTCTCGCTGGTTACGAGCACGATGTCCGCGCTGGGAATTACGTAGATGAACTGCCCGCCGTATCCCCCCAGCGCGGTGGGCGGTTCGGTCGGCGTCTCCGCCCGGCGTCCCCGGGGTCGGCTTGCTCCGGCCGCCCGGACCCAGTTCCGCAGTGTCTCCGGGTTGACTCCCAGATCAGCGGCGACCGACCTGATCGTCGCTCCAGGCCGCGACTCGTACAGCGCGACCGCGTCCGCCGGGAGTGTCTGATCAACAGATCCGCCGTTGATCAGACACTCCCCCGCGAAGGCCATGCTCGTCGACGCCGATCGCGGTGACACCGCCGAACCGGTTGGCGTCATCGATCAGGGTGCGCTTGGCTTCGGTCAGGACAGCGTCGTTGGCGGTGTTCCATCCGACCCCGGGCCCTTCGGCGACACGCGAGACAGTCATCTGCTGCACCGCGATGCCTTCGAGCGCCCACCGCAGGCCGCGCCGCGAGAGCTTCGCTCGAGGCTCGGCTGCGCGGCTGGTGTCTTGGCGCCAGACGTGTCCGCATCCTGTGCAGCGGTACCGGCGGATCGTGATCAGCAGGAGTGTCGGCCGCCAGCCGAGGGGCTCATGAGCCAGCTGCCGTGTCACGGTGTCTGGTGGTGTGCCCTCGCAGCCGCAACGGCGGCACCATTGATCCGGCTCGCCAACGCGGCAGGCCAGAACTGCTCGGTCGGACTCCAGACGCTGGCCGGTGACCTCCAGCCCGAGCGCGTCGAGCCGAGCGAACGTGGTCAGGTCGGGACCGGTAAAGGTGTCAGACAAGTCGTGAAGTTCTGGATCGGTTGCGACCTTCCAGTCGAGCATCCCGTCACGGCGTAGGGCTGCTCATCGCCGTCGCGGGTGTTGTGGCCTGCGACCGTTGGGGATATCAGGCGGCGGTCGCGGTGGCGATCGTCGCGGCGAGCTCACGAGAACGGTCGTGGGCGTCGGCCATGGATGCCTCGTGCACCGGGAGAAACTCCGCCAGGGACGGTGCGTGGGGGGCCATGGTCATCTCGGGGACCACGGTGGCGACATCGAGACCCAGCTGACTCTCATGTCCGAGCACCGCCTCAGTGGTGGGCACGACGTAGTCGAGGCCGTGGTTGGGCGCGCCGGGACCGTAGCTGCCACCTCGGGAGGAGATCAGCACCGCCGGACGTCCGGCAGCCGGGGACGGCTTGAATGTGCGACCGAAGACCATGATCTGGTCGAGCCAGGCCTTGAACACCGAAGGCATCGACAGGTTGTACATCGGTACCGTGAACAGGTAGGCCCTGGCGCCGAGGAACTCCTCGATGAGTTCGTCCTGCAATGCGGCTGCGGCAGCCTGCTCGTCGGTGTGACGGGCGGGATCGGTGACGCGGGCGGTGATGCCGGCAGCAGTGAGATGGGGCACGGGTGCCGCGGCGAGGTCGCGGTGGACAACCTTGCCGTCCCAGCCTTCCAGGAAGGACTGTGCGACCTGGCGGGAGACCGAGGCCTCGCCGAGCGCGGAGGAATCAATGTGAAGCAGGTACGACATGGCTGGGTGTTCCCTTTCAGTAGTGGCGTGAGAGCGCGTTCCAGTTATCGACCAGAGCGAGTCGTTGTCGTGAAGGGGTGTGTGGTTCGCCGACTGGGTGTTACATACTGGTAGTGCGGTTGCACACCAGATGAGAGGCGAGGCGAGTGGGATGGCGTCAACGCGACGGATCAGTGGTCCGTGCCAGGCGTGGCCAGAGGACAGCGCTTTCATCCGTGAGGTGCTCGATCGCATCGGTGACAAGTGGACAGTGTTGGTCATCAGCACCCTGAGCACCGGCTCGCTGCGCTACTCCGACTTGCAGGCGAGCATCGCGGGAATCTCGCAGCGGATGCTGACCCAGACCCTCAAGCACCTCGAGCGAGATGGACTGATTACGCGGACCGCGTACCCCGAGGTCCCGCCGCGAGTGGAGTACGAACTGACGGATCTGGGGCGGTCCCTGTTGGGTGCGGTGACGGCGATGGCTGGTTGGGCCGCCGCCCACCACAGTGAGATCGCCAGCAACCGGGCCGCCAGGGAACTGACCGGAGTCGGGCGAGGCAAGACATCGGCCAGCGCGTCGGCAGGCTGAGCCGTCGGTGGTGCTCATCGCTCCGTGGCGTCGGGCGCATCGGAGGTGACGGCCCCCTCGTCGTTCGTCTCAGCGCTCACGGTCTCGTCGACGGTGTCGATGTGGCACACCCCGGTATCGGGCTCGCACCATCCGCTGGCGGGGGCCGCCACGACCTGGTGGTGGTCGCCCTTCGCTTCCCTCATGACACACGCACCCTCGGCACGGGCCCGGCCACCTGCTCCAGCAGTTGGTCGTAGACAAGGACCTTTTGGGCGCCCGGGGCGGCCACCCGCCGATCGAGGACGATGAACGGGACGCCGACTGCGCCCAGCTCCAGGCCCTCGTCTCGGTCGGCGCACACGCGGTCGGAGTACTCGGTGCTCGCGAGGATCTCGCGGACTCGCTGCCCGTCTAGCCCGACCGTTTCCGCGACGCCTGCGAGGGTGTCCGGGGCATAGGGGTTGAGGGTGCCGGCGAAAAAGCCGTCCTGGACGCTGGAGAAGAACTCGAACCCGCGGCCCTGGTCGTTGGCGTACTGCACCACGCGATGTAGATCGAATGTGTTGGCATTCAAACGGTCCAGAGAGAACTCGAGCCCCTCCTTGCGTGCGATCGCCTGCATCTGGCGCTCGGCCTGGAGGACCTCGGCGGCGGTGCCGCCGTGCGCACGGATGAAGCTCGTCTCGTTTTTCTCCGGCTCCTGTGGCGCGCCCGGGTCCAGCTCGAACGACCGCATGACGATCTCGAACCGCTCCGCGTCCGGACGCTGCGCGATCGCGGCCTGAAGCCGGTGCTTTCCGACATAGCACCACGGGCAGCCAAGGTCAGACCACACCTCGATGACGACCTGCGGCCCCTCGGGTTGCGTTACCTGCTTAACCATCTTCCTTCCTCACCTCACTGGTAGTGCGTAACACCATTATGAGTGCGTAAGAGAGGGCTTACAAAAGGCACTTTGAAGTGCGTCAGCATCGCCCGCCAGGCACTACACCCTCATCTGCGAAGAGCCCGAAAAGTCGCAATGCAGCCTCGCGCCCACGGCCGCTGGGCCGCTTGCCTCCGACTCCAAGGCCCTGTCCGACCTGGTGTAGCTGGCCTTCGTGGTGGGTTGCCGGAGCCGGTCCACTCGCACACTGCCGGGGCGTCAGCCGGTCCCTGGTGTGCCCAGGCCCGCGACGAGCCGCTGGTGCATCGAGACCGACTACCGCGAGATGGAACAGGCCCTCGGTCTGGGCGACTAGGGTGCGTATTGGGTCGTGATCAATGGGTGGTCCGGGTGAGGTCTTTGATCCAGGTCATCGAGGCACGCAGGTGGAGGCCAGCGAGGTAACTTTCCGGCGTTTTGTCGTATCGGGTGGCGATACCGCGCCAGGCCTTCAGCCTGTTGATCGCGCGTTCGACGGTGTTGCGCTCCCGCGTGCTCGCCGTCACCGAGCTGCGCGACGACGTGGTCGGCGCGGTTCTCGTGCCCGGGCTGCATCGCCCCGAGCAGGCCCATTAGGTTGAGCAGCTCCTGCTGCACCTCGGGAGTGAACAACCCCCTCTCCTCCTCGGTGTCGAAGCTCAGCCGGGCTGTACCGCCGCCGTGCGCGGCCCGCAGCCGGATGGCCTCCATGAGGAGGTCGAACTGCGCCTGGGGCATCCGGGCCCGCAGCGCGTCGACGTAGAGCCGGTAGCGCAGCCGCGCGACCTCCTGAGGGTCGCCCTGGTCCGCCACGACCGTTCCCCCTCCTCCGGCGCCGGGGCCGGCCGTCAGATCCGCCAGGAGCGGATGCGGTCGGCCGCGTCGTACCCGTCGGCCGGGTGTGCGGCTATCACACTGTGCCCGTCCGGCATGGGACTGCGTTCACCGTGCGGGCCGCCATGCTTAGAAGTCATCTCATTTGGTTAGTCTGCGGCAGCAGATGAGGGTGCAGGCGATGCTGGTGAAGGCGAGGAAGTGGTCGGCTTTGCGTTCGTAGCGTCGGTGGAGGCGGCGGCAGTCGGCGATCCAGGCCATGGTGCGCTCGACGGTCCAGCGGTGGCGGCCCAGCCGTTGCGAGGACTCGACTCCCTTGCGGGCGATGCGGTGCGTGATGCCCCGTTCGCGTAACCATCGCCGCAGGTGGGCATAGTCATAGCCCTTGTCGGCGTGGAGCTTGGCGGGCTTGCGCCGTCGTCGTCCGCGACGGGAGCGGATCGGTGGTATGCCCTTCACGAGAGGGATGAGGGCCTGGCTGTCGTGCAGATTGGCCCCGGAGATACCGACGGATATGGGCAGACCCGACCGTTCCGTGATCAGGTGAACCTTCGAACCGTACTTGCCCCTGTCGACAGGATTCGGACCTGTCAGATCCCCCTTTTCAGGGCCCGCATGTTCACCGAGTCGATCGCACAGCGGGA
>NZ_JBEZJY010000062.1:0-44784 GCF_040651415.1 Streptomyces sp. NPDC048484 | reverse complement strand
CAACACCGAACTCTCCGCCTGGCAGAACGCCACCAACACCGACCAACGTCAGGTGAACTGGCAGTTCACCACCCACGACGCACGCATCAAACTGCGCCACCTATATCCCAAAACTTAGCCACGACAGTCTACTAGTGTCTCGTGAGGGAGTGTCATGCATCAGGTGTGTGCTTCCCCGAAGCACACACCTGATGCATGACACTCCCGGCCCGTGTGGATCGTGGCGCCCGTCGCGTTATTGTCTCGCGCCCGAACCGCTCAGGAATCTCCGGCGCGGGGGACCAGCGGGGCACGTGTAGCGGTGACTCTGAGAAAGTCGAGTTGTTCCGCGGAGGGTGTTCCGGCGGCCGCGGTGTAGGCGACGATCCTGAGGTCTGATCCGGGCACGGTGAGGATGTCGCAGTCCAGGGTGATGTCCCCGACGGAGGGATGGGTGACGGTCTTGCGGTCATGGCCGAGTGCGCCCGCGACGCCCTGCGACATGACCCCGATCATCCATGACGACCTCGCCAAGCGGGAGTTACTGCCGGGCGAGCATGTCGTGGACAGCGGCGACGTCACCGCGGCGCACATCGAGCGGGCCGCCCGGGTGCACAGGATCACCCTGCTCGGCCCGGTAGCCCTGGACAACAGCCGCCAGGCCAAAGCCGGTTCGGGTTTCGCCAAGTCGGCCTTTCCCGTCGGCTGGGACCGCCGACAGGCCACCTGCCCCCAGGGCGCGGTCAGCCGGGAGTGGAGACCGCTGCGGATCAGCGGACACGAAACTTGCAGGGCCGGGAGGGGCACCCCCGGTGCTACGAGCGGACGACGTGTCGCCGGTCAGGACGTTCGGCCGGCCGCGCGAGGGCGAAAAGCGATACCACAGCGATTGCCCATCGAAGCGCCACAAGGCCGAGCGGTGGGATCGCGGACACGGCGGCACCGCCGACGACATAGTTCCCGGACCAGAACAGCGTCGCGGTCAGCAATGCGCCGATCGCGGCCGCAGTGCCGTGCGCGCCGCGGTCACGGCTTGCCCCGGTCGTGCACGCTGGACGTCGCCGGGTCCTTGTTCGAGCCGTCCGCGCTCACGGTCCGGTGACGGCTGACACGGGTGCCTGTTCCCGTAGGCACCAGGCGAGTGCGGCCGGCCATGGGCCGTAGCCGTCTGCGGGGGTGATGTGGCCGGCGGCGGGGAGGACGTCGCAGTCCATGCCGAGCGCGGCGCTCCACGCGCGGGGGTCAGCAGGTGCGTATGGATCGGTCGCCGAGACGACCGCATGCGGCGGTTTGGCCGACGCAGCGGCGAGGAGTTCACGGTCGATGTGCTCAAGCTTGAATTCTTCATTGCGGTTGGCCACTGTGAACGCCTGGTCACCGAGTGGGGACACCAGCAGCACCCGGGTGACGCGCAGGTCCTCAGGCAGGGTCTGGGCGGCGCGCAGCCACAGTGCGCAGCCGAGGGAGTGGCACACCACGACGCGTTCCTGGTCGCCGAGTTGGGCCAGCTCGGCGTGCAGGAGATCGGTCCATGCGCTCACCGATGGCTGCTCGGGCGCGGGGAACTGCGGATAGAGCACCTGCTCACCTCGCTGGCGCAGGGCTTCGGCCAACCACCACAGCCAGTGCTGCCGCGGGCGACGGTGCTGTACGCCGTGCACCATGAGGAAGCGCCGGGTCTGCGTAGGCGAGCTGGGCATCTCAGTCATCTGTCACTTTCCTCCCGGCCCTGATCTTCAGGCTGCCGGTGCACTGGTACGGGGACCGTACGGACCCCTCGATCGTCCTCAACCCCCGTCATGGCTGCTGACCAGCCCAAAAGAGGCAGAACTGTCTGCTGTAACCCGCCGAGCTGCTCGCTCTTCCCCGTTCAGGCACCGGTGCCGTCCACGAGCCTCGCACCACAGTCGCCGAAGGGGACGTTCACGAACGGGTCCGATCAGCGACGTCCAGCACTTTTGAAGATCGCTTCCCGTCCGAGCAGTGACGGTTCCTCGGCGGGAGGGCGACAGCCACCGAATCCATGGACGGGGTGTACTAGCGTTTTCCGGCGCGGTCGTCGTACTTCTCGCGAGCGGTGAGGACTTCCTCGACGTAGCGCACCGACCACTCCGTGAGCGCCCTCAGGGGACCTCGCAGCGTCTGGCCGAGCGCGGTCAACTCGTACTCCACGCGGGGCGGCACCTCCGGGTAGACCGTCCGCAGAACCAGTCCGTCGCGTTCGAGGGTGCGCAGCGTCTGGGTGAGCATCTTCTCGCTCACTCCCGCCAGCCGCTGCCGCAGTCGGGTGAACCGGCACGTTCCGTGCTTGCCGAGTTCGCCCAGTACGAGAACGGCCCACTTGCTGCCGATCTGGTCGAGTACGTCACGCGAGGGACAGCCACGCGTGTACGGGTCCCATGACGGTATGGGCTCGGTCACATCCTTGGCGGTCGCCACCCTGCTCACCTCGATACTTTCCTGCGGGTTGCCACCTTACCCAGAAGTGGTTCCTTACCAAAGGAGAGCGACCAGGCAACCCTGGGGTTCGAGCCGCGGGAGGTCCGCGGCAGGAAGGGGAGACCCCATGTCAATCGTTGTCACCGGAGCCTCCGGTCAGCTGGGCAGGCTCACCGTCGAAGCATTGCTGGCGCGCGGGGTGCCGGCTGCGGACGTCGTCGCGACCAGTAGGGACATCGCCAGGATCAAGGACTTCGCCGACCGCGGCATCGTGGTGCGCCGGGCCGACTTCGCGGAGCCGGACAGTCTCGCGGCGGCCTTCGAGGGCGCGGACAAGTTGCTGCTGATATCGACCACGACCGTGGACGAGCGGGTCGCCAACCACCGCCGCGCCATCGACGCCGCGGTGACGGCAGGCGTGTCGCTGGTGGCATACACGAGCATGTCGCACGCGGACACGGCCACCACGGTCCTCGCTTCCACTCATCGCGCCACGGAGGAGTACCTGCGGGAGCGCGCAGTCCCCAGCGTGATGCTGCGCAACAGCTGGTACCTGGAGAACTACACGGCCCAACTCCCGCTGGTACTGCGCAACGGAGCCGTTGTCGGGTCGGCCGGCCAGGGCAGGATCAGCGCCGCGGCCCGCGCCGACTACGCCGACGCCGCCGCGGTCGTGCTGACCACCGAGGGCCATGCCGGCGAGGTGTACGAGCTGGGCGGCGACGAGGCGTTCACCCTGGCCGAGCTCGCCGCGGCGATCTCGGCCGCCACCGGGAAGCAGATCACGTACACCGACCTCCCGGCCGACGGGCTCGCCCAGGTGCTGACCGGTGCCGGCCTGCCCGCCGAGCTGGCACACGTCCTCGTCGATGCCGACCTCGGCATGAGCCGCGGCGAGCTGTTCACCGCCTCCGGTGACCTGCGGCGCCTGATCGGACGGCCGACCACGCCGCCAGCCGACGCGATCGCCGACGCGCTGCGCTGACAGGCCGACGACCACTGACTCGCTCTTCCCACTTGCCCATGCCCCTCCCGGTCACCCGGGGAAAGGTCGTTCACGATGTCCACCCGCACCACCGTGCATGCCACGTGGCGGCGCGCGCTCGTCACCCTCACCGCCGCGTCCGCCGCCCTGGCGGCCCTCGTGCTTCCCGCCGCCGCGTCCGCCCATGACCGCGAGGGCAACGGCCACGCGATCACGGTCAACGGCAGCCGGGCTTTCCCCGAGAGCGTCGCGGCCGACCGCCACTACGTCTACACCGCCAGCATCGCCGACGGCACCGTCTACTGCGGGCACCCCGGAGCGAAGACGCTCGACCCCTTCCTGCCGGGCGGCCAGGACGGCCGTACCCAGGCCACCGGGTTGAAGACCACCGGCAACCGCCTGCTGGTCGCCGGCGCCTTCACCGGGCGCTTCTTCGTGTACACGAACACCGGAAAGCTCGTTTATCCGCAGACCAGTTCGGTCTTCACCCTCGAAAGCCTGCCGGTGCGCTGACCGAGGACGCGGGCGAGCACCTGGCCGGGCTCATGCGACGGCCGGACGCGGCGTGGGGCAGACAGCCGACCGACTGAGCGAGGCCGGTGACGGGGCTGTCGAACGAGCGGTGCAACTCGGGTTTGTTGAGGGTTACTGGCGGGCTGCGGAGGGCCGGCCGTCGAAGGCGTTCAAGGCTGTCTTCCAGCGCCACGACAGCATTTGGGCACAAGTCCTGCTGGAAAAAGTCCGCGTTCCTCGCACCGGGTCGGCCCGGTGCGAGGAACGCGGACAAGGCGTACAGCTCTCGCGGCTTCCCCAGCTGCCTGCGGGGACGGGGCATCGCGCGCACGATCCCGGAAGGACCGGCCAGCAGCGGCACCGACAGCATCGCGGGACTCCTGCTCCGGGCAAGATCCGTTTGAAGACGGACCCTAGTGTGACGTGACCCTGTAAGTGCCGCCCTGCTTCACCTTGAGGTGGACGTAGCCGGAATCGAGCCGGCCACCGGCGACCCCGGCCGCGGCGGTGAAGGTCCCGTCACGCCACACCACCTTGCCGTTGACCTCGACGGTGCGAGCGCGGCCGGAGACCGGGACCGCGATGGTGCCGCTGGTGCCTCTGGGTGCCTTGACGGTCAGGCCGAACCGACCCGCGCCGGTCCCCGCGGTCCAGTCGGCGTCGATGCCGCCGTGCGGGGTGGCGACCCTCCCTCGCGCCCAGGTGAGGTCCCCGGGGTGGGGCTGAACCGTCCAGGTCGCGTAGCCCGGTGTATCCGGACGTATGCCCAGGACATAGCTCGACAGCGCCGAGGTCGGGGCGGTGGACCATCCGTGGGACAGGCTCGTCCCCGCCTCCAGGCCGGGCGTGCCGTCGCTTGCGGAGATGTTCTCCCACATGGTCCCGGTCTGGTCCGGGCCCGGGGCGATCATGTGGCCCCAGACATCGTGCAGGAGTTTCTGTGCGTTCGCGGTGTCGCCGACCGCCAGCCGGGCCTGGAGTTCGAACCCGCTGATGAAGGGACTGACCAGCTCCCGGTATTCGGTGCCGGGAGAGAAGGGGAGCGGTCCGTATGGGGTGCTCCACAACTTCGATTTCAGCGCGGCCAGGATCTGCGCGTGCTTCGAGGGCGGCGCGACTCCATACAGGACGGCCATGGCGTTGGCGTCCTGCGCGAACCCGGACTTGGTGTCACTGATCTTGTACAGCCCGCTCGCCGAGTCGTAGAGACGTTCGTTGATGCGCGTCTTCAGCCTCTCGGCGTCCGCCCTGTAGGCGGCGGCCTGTGCTGTCTCTCCCGCGGCGGTGGCGAGTGCCGCGCCATCGATCAGCGTTTTGTAGTACAGGATGTTGTAGGCGGAGACCTCGCCGCCTTTGTCCTTGTCGTAGAAGTTCCAGTCTGCCCCGTCGACTCCCGCCCTGGTCGCGAACAGGCCGTCCGCGTCGACCCGGGTCGCGTTCCAGGCGAGTTCACGCTTGACGACAGGCCACTGCCGGGCGACGAACGCCTTGTCACCGGTGTGGAGGTAGTAGCTCGCGAGGCCGGTGACGAAGTACATGGAGTACGTGGCCGAGTACGTGGTCGTGTCGCCCGGGACGAGCGGCCCGAGGTGCGGCACGGCCGCCGGGTGCATGGCGCCCGGAACGAACCCGCTGGCGAGCTGCCGACTGCCCAGCAGGTCCAGGGACTGCTTGATGTACTCGGGCTTGTTCACCGAGTAGTAGTCGGTGAGGCCCTCAAGCAGGATGTCCCCGCTCCAGATCGCACGGTCGCGCCTGGCTCCGTCGAGGACCGAGGCCAGTGCGTTGGACCCGGGCGGGGTGAAGTCCGCGAGTACGGCCGGTGTGTTCAGCGGGTCGCTGTAGAGCGTCTTGCCCGTGCCACTGACGACGGTGAGGTTCTTGAAGGCCGCCTTTTCGTCGCCGAACTCGCGAAAGCCCACGGTCCCCGTCGGGAAGGCGACGGCCCCTGCGGGCAGGGACGAGGTGTCGACGTGGTCGATCTCCCTGCCGTCCAGCGAGATCGTGATGCCGGCCCCGGCCGCCGTGGTCGTCACGGTGTGCCAGGTGCCCTCGTCGACGGCGGAAGGCAGCGCCACGGAGCCGAGGCTGGTATAGGTGCCGTCGCGTACGGTGAACTTCTGCAGGGTGTTCGGGGGACCGCCGGTGTCCGTGCTCCCGTCCAGGATGAACAGATAGCCGTTCTGTGAGTTCCGCGCACGCACCATCCATCCGGCCTGGTTGTGCAGGATCTTCGTCCGGAAGGTGGCTGTGTAGTCGCTCCAGGAGGTTCCGCGGTCCAGGATCCCGGCACCGTCATTGATCTTCGACCCGTCGGCGTTCAGCGCGCCGTCCTGGACGGACCAGCTTCCGGGAAGGGAGCCGGCCGGAACGAGATTGGTCTGCAGGGTGTAGGCACCGGCGTACCAGATCTTGTTCAGTTCGTCCGAGCTCGAAAGGAAGTGGCCGCCGTACCCGTCGGCCTGGGTGCGGTCGGCGATGTAGTTGATGCCGACCTTGCTCAGCGTGAGGCGGCCGGGGGCGGAGAGGGTGATCTGTTCGTACCGCTCGCCTCCCTGGGTGAAGCGGTTGGTGATGGTGCCCGGCCCGGAGACCTGGTAGCTGTTCGTGCGGGAACTGTCACCGTCGGCCCATGGCGGAGAGCCGTCGCCCGACGGGCTCATGTACCGCAGGCCCTCGCTGTACGCGGCTTTCAGAGTCGGGGATCCCGACGCGGCGGAGACGGTGAAGTAGGGAAGGCCACCCACCTCCTGGCCGTAGTCGAGCAGGACGGTGGGTGCTTCCCCGCCCTCGGCGTAGGTCAGCGTCGCTCCGCCCGAACCGCCGCACAGCAGGTTCCGGGCGCCTTCGACCGCGCCCGAGGTGCTGACCACGGAGACCGGGCAGACGTCGGAACTCTTGGGTGTGCGGACGTACTCCCGCCAGTCGCCGGGCACCCGGGGCGTCCTGGACCCTCCCGCCTGCTCCGCGGGGACGAGAGCCGGCGCCGATGCCGTGGCGGACGGCGCCATCGGCTGGACGAGGACCGCGAGTACGAGGACAAGCCCCAGCGAGAGAGCCGTGCCGGTCGAACTGCGTCTGCCGGGTGGGCGCCTTCTGCCATGAGTTCGCATGCACACTCCGAGGTTGCGGGTGGTCTACGTTCCGGCCCTGCGCGCGGCGCGTGGGCGCTCCGCCGAAGGTGCGGGCAGAGGGGTGAGTGCAGGGGCGAAGGAGGGATTGAATCGATTCAATACATGACTGCAAGACGTAAGCTATGCAGGGGCTGTACGTGCGTCAACCCATGGCGCAGAGTCCGTTCCCGGCCTGGGCAGGGCCGGTGGATCAGTCGGGAGCGTTGTAGCAGGCCAGGGCGGCGACGGGGGAGCGGCGGCGTGAGCGGTCAAGTATGCACACGACGGGAGGTGGTCGCAGCGGGCCCAGGTGTGGGTGGTCGGCGGCGTCGTCTTCCAGGCGGGGGACCTCGATGGGCTGCCGCTCGACAGTCCGCTTCAGTGACTCGCCCAGCGTAGCGAAGACGAGGAAGGCTCCCAGGCGCCGCCGCGGTCATTCCGCCTGCGGCCACACGTCCTTCTTTCCACAGTTCCACCGCGTGCTTGTCCCGCTCCGGCCTGCGGGGACCCGGACGCCACCGGACTCGACGAGGACGACGAGCAGTAGGCCCGCCGTGGGCCGGGGCAACGGGCGCGGCGTCGTACGGGCAATGGTCCAGGCCAGGAGCTTCAGGGTGCCGTTCGGATGAGGGCCAGGGCTTGGTCGTACGGGGCTGCCGGATCCTGGGTCCCGTTGCCGGTGATCCAGGTGCCGGTGGCGGTGTCCGCGCAGGCGAAGGAGACGGCGATGACCGTCCTGGCCTCGTGGTCGGCTGCGGGGCCTTGGCGTCTGCGTGAGGTCTGGAGCCGCCTTCTCGGGGAGGCCGTGACCGATTCCGACGACATTGACGCCGTGATCTCGACTCTGCGCGATGTCGAGATCCGGCTGGTCGCCCGGACCCGCCCCGGGTCCCGGTAGATCCGGCGATCGTGGCGCATCCGATCTGCCCGTGCGCTGCTGCGTCGGACCTGAGGATCCGCTGCGGAGAACTTGTGACACCGGGCTGAAGAGACCCGGCCTGCAAACACGCGCAACGAGACGACCGATGTCACCGTGAAGGGAACAACAATGACTTCTCCGCACGATGGCACACCGGCACACCGGCACACCGGCACGCGCTCTCGTTCTCGGAGGCGGCGGTGCCGTCGGTGTCGGTTGGCAGACCGGTCTACTCGCAGGGCTGCGCGAGGCCGGTGTCGACATGACGGGAACTGAGGCCGTCGTGGGAACGTCCGCAGGCGCCCTCGCCGGCGCGTTGCTGTCCAGCGGCCGTGACGTCACCGACGCACTCACCGCCCTGGCAGCGCTCGGGCAGAGCATCGACCGCCACGCCCTGGCCGCAGGATCTGAAACCTTTCAAGGCGCAAGGCGTCAGGCGAGCCTCGACACCGACCCGCAGCAAGCGCTGAAAGCGATCGGCCGCGCAGCGCGCGAGGCGAAGACACTCGACGAAGACGTCTACCTCCGCCTGTTCGGCACACTCGACGACGCGGTCTGGCCTACTGGCTTCCGATGCACCGCAGTCGACATCGCCACAGGCGATCTGGTCGTGTGGGACCAGAATTCCGACGTGCCGCTGCTGCACGCTGTCGCCTCCAGCTGCGTCGTACCGGGACTTTTCCCCACCGTCACTATCAACAGGGCTTGACCAGCCACGACACGGGCCGCCCGCGGCCGTACGCCTGAGCACGGTACGCCGTCGGTGCCGCCCGACCAGTCGGACGCGGCGGCGCCCCTCCGTCGCAACGCGGCGTCCACGCCGGACGGCCCAGTGCGTCCAGCGCGGCGCGCAGACTCGCGACCTCCGGGACACGCCGCTCGACGTACTCGTTCACTGGGCTCCGGCCTCCACATGACGGGCGGGGTCCTTCTCGTACGCCTCGCGGCAGGCAGCGCAACAGAACCACTGCCGGTCGCCGTCGCCCGCGTCGGAGTACGGGGTACGTGCCTCCGCAGCCTCCGCAGCCTCCGCAGCCTCCGCGACCTGTGGGGCCACCCCCGTGATGGAGACCTCCATCCCGCACACCGGGTCGATGGCCGTCACCGGGACGGCCGAGGCACCCCCTCGCGCCCCTTCTGCGCTCTCCGCTTCCGGGGAGCGCACCACCTGCACGACCTCCGCCAGGATCGACAGCGCGATCTCGCCCGGAGTGCGGGCTCCGATCCACAAACCCGCCGGGGTGTGGACGCGGGCGCGCTGCTCCTCGTCGAGATCCAGCCCGGCCAGCACCGCCGCCCCGCGCCGGGGACTGGCGACGAGCCCGATGTACGGCACTCCGGCCCGCAGCGCCGACAGCAGGGCCGGCTCCTCGTCGCGGCCGTGCGAGGCGATCAATACCGCCCGGGTTCCGGCCGGCGCCTCCGTGCTGAGCCCGTCGGCACCGGACACCGACGTGATCCCGTAACCGAGGACCGGCCCGAAGGCGAGTACGGCGCGTGCGATGGGGGACTCACCGAACACCACCACGTGGGGCGCGGGCCGCAGGGGCTCAAGGAAGATCTCCAACTCGCCGCCGGACAGGCAGGGGTTGGAGACGCTCACCGCCCCCTCCTCGACGACCGCCTCCCCGGTGCCGTCCGCCCTGTGCCGCGGTGAGATGCGCAGCAGCAGGGGCTCGCCGCTGCGCAGGGTCCGCAGGGCCTGGACCCGTACCGTGGCCTCCGCGCAGACGCCACCGACGAAACCCTCGATCCTGCCGTCCGCGAGAACCAGCGCGGTGTCGCCCGGCCGCGCGCTCGCCGGACGACGGGCGCGCACCACCGTGGCCTTCACGAACGGCACGTGGCGCCCTGTCAGTTCGGCCATGCGTGCCTCGATCGTCCCGAGTGGCATCCCGAGTGGCGTGGGTACGACGGGGCTCATTGCGGTGCCTCCACCTCGCCCCCCTGGAGCGCCTGCCACACCCGGCTCGGGGTCAGCGGCATGTCGGCGTGGCGTACGCCGATGGCGTCGAGGACGGCGTTGACGACGGCCGGCGGTGAACCGACGGTCGCGGACTCGCCGACGCCCTTCGCCCCGAACGGATGGTGCGGGGACGGGGTGACGGTGTGGCCCAGCTCCCAGGCGGGGACCTCCAGCGCGGTCGGCAGCAGATAGTCCATGAAGGACCCGGAGAGACAGTTGCCGTCCTCGTCGAAGCCGATGATCTCCATGAGTGCCATCCCGACGCCGTCGGCGAGCCCGCCGTGCACCTGCCCCTCGATGATCATCGGGTTGATACGGGTCCCGCAGTCGTCCACCGCCACGAAGCGCCGCACCTTCACCGAGCCCGTGCCGGGATCCACATCGACCACGCAGATGTACGCGCCGAACGGGTACGTCATGTTGGGCGGGTTGTAGACCGTCGTCGCCTCCAGATGGCCCTCCACCCCGTCCGGCAGTTCCAGCGAGCCGTGCGCGGCGAGCGCGATCTCCTGGATCGTCCTCGTCATCGCCGGGTCGCCCTTGACCGACCAACGGCCCTTCGTCCATTCGAGATCGTCCGGGGCGACCTCCAGCATCGCGCCCGCGATGATCCGCGCCTTGTCCCGCACCTTGCGCGACACCACGGCCGCCGCGGCCCCCGACACCGGAGTGGAACGGCTGCCGTACGTACCCAGTCCGAACGGGGTCTGGTCGGTGTCGCCGTGCACGACGTCGATGTCCTCGGGCGGGATGCCCAGTTCCTCCGCGACGATCTGCGCGAACGTCGTCTCGTGGCCCTGCCCTTGACTCTGCACGCTCAGCCGGACGACCGCCTTGCCGGTCGGATGGACGCGCAGTTCGCAGCCGTCCGCCATACCGAGGCCCAGGATGTCCATGTGCTTGCGCGGCCCGGCGCCGACCGTCTCGGTGAAGAACGAGAGACCGATGCCCATGAGTTCGCCGCGGGCACGCTTCTCGCTCTGCTCCTTGCGCAGCTCCTCGTACCCCGCGAGGTCCAGGGCCTTGCGCAGACAGGCGGGGTAGTCGCCGGAGTCGTACGTCCAGCCGGTCTTGTTCTCGTAGGGGAACTGCTCCGGGCGCAGCAGGTTGCGCATCCTCAACTCGGCCGGATCCGCGCCGAGTTCGTCGGCCAGGCAGTCCAGCATGCGCTCGATGAGATAGACCGCCTCGGTGACCCGGAAGGAACAGGCGTACGCGACGCCGCCGGAAGCCTTGTTGGTGTAGACGCCCGTGACCTGGCAGTACGCGGCCTCGATGTCGTACGAGCCGGTGAAGATGTGGAAGAAGCCGGCCGGGTACTTGGTGGGCTGTGCGGTGGCGTTGAAGGCGCCGTGGTCGGCGAGGACCTTCACCCGGACGCCCAGGATCCTGCCGTCCCGTGTCGCCGCGATCTCGCCCTTCATGTGGTAGTCGCGGGCGAAGGAGGTGCTCATCAAGTTCTCGGAGCGGTCCTCCATCCACTTCACGGGCCGCCCTGTGACGATCGATCCGACGACCGCGCAGACGTAACCCGGATAGATGCCGACCTTGTTGCCGAAACCGCCGCCGATGTCGGGGGCGACGACCCGGATCTTGTGCTCGGGGATGCCGGCCACCATCGCGTAGAGGGTGCGGTGGGCGTGCGGCGCCTGGGTGGTGCAGTAGAGGGTGAGCTTGCCGTCGACCGGATCCATGGACGCGACCGCCCCGCAGGTCTCCAACGGGGCGGGGTGGACCCGCGGATAGAGCATGGTCTGCTCGACGACGACGTCGGCCCGCGCGAACACCTCGTCGGTGGCCGCGCTGTCGCCCGCCTCCCAGTCGAAGACATGGTTGTCCGTACGCCCCTCCAGGTCGTTCCGGATGACGGGCGCCTCGGGAGCGAGGGCGTGCCGGGCGTTGACGACCGGGTCCAGCGGCTCGTACTCGACGTCGATCAGCTCGATCGCGTCGCGCGCGGCGTAGTGGTCCTCGGCGACGACGAACGCGACCTCCTGGCCCTGGAAGCGGACCTTGTCGGTGGCGAGCACGGCCTGCGTGTCCATCGACAGCGTCGGCATCCAGGCGAGCCCCAGACCCGCGAGCGTCTCACCGGTGATCACCGCTTTGACCTTGGGGTGCGCCTCGGCGGCGGAGGTGTCGACGGACAGGATGCGGGCGTGCGCGAACGGGCTGCGCAGGACCGCGCCGTGCAGCATCCCGGGCAGCTGGATGTCGTCCACGTAACGGCCCTTGCCGCGTACGAAGCGGGGGTCCTCCTTACGTTTCATCCGGCCGAAGCCGATGGGCCGTTGGTGATCCTGCGGTGTCAACGGAGGTTCGTCGACGGCGGTCATGCCTGGCTCCCCGTGGCCTCGGAGGCGGCAGCGGCCTGTTCCCCGGCCGCCCACTGGATGGACCTGACGACGTTCAGGTAGCCGGTGCAGCGGCACAGCTGGCCCGAGATGGCCTCGCGGATCTCCTGCTCGGACGGATCCGGGTTGCGGTCCAGGAGCGCCCGGCCGGTCAGCATCATGCCCGGGGTGCAGAACCCGCACTGAAGGCCGTGCTGCTCGATGAAACCCTGCTGTACGGGGTCGAGACGGTCGCCGTCCGCCAGATCCTCGACCGTACGGATCTCATGACCGGCCGCCATCACCGCCAGGACCGTGCAGCTCTTCACGGGCTCGCCGTCCATCAGCACCACACAGGTGCCGCAGTTGCTGGTGTCGCACCCCCAGTGGGTGCCCGTCAGCCCCAGGTCGTCACGCAGGAAACGCACGAGCAGATGGCGGGGCTCGACCTCCCGGGTCTGCTCCTTGCCGTTGACACCGACGGTGATCCGCATACGCCTCACGCCTCCTCTGCCGTGGTCCGGGCCGCCCGTGCGACGGATCGCCGCAGTGCCCGCCTGGTGAGTTCGCCGGCCAGGTGCCGCTTGTACTCGGCGTTGCCCCGGCCGTCGGTGACCGGCGAACAGTTCGCGGAGGCCAGCCGGCCCGCCTCCTCGTACAGTGCCTCGGACGGTTCGCTGCCGTTCAGCACCGTCTGGACCGCGTGGAGGTTCAGAGCGGTGGCACCCACCGCGGCCAGACCCACGCCCGTGTCGGCGATCCGCCCCTCGCGCAGGGTCAGGGCGACCCCCGCGGCGGCGACGGCCCAGTCCCCGGCCTTGCGCTCGACCTTCTCGTAGGCGCTGCCCGCCCCCGGCAGGACCGGGATCCGCACCTGGACCAGCATCTCGCCGACGCCCACCGCGGTCTCGTACGGCCCCTGGTGGAAGTCGGCCATGGGAACGACCCGTTCACCGGTCTCCCCGCGGATCACGGCGCGGGCGTGCAGCGCGCCGCACACCGCGGACAGGCCCTCCGACGGGTCCGCCTGGCAGAGGGAGCCGCCGATGGTGCCCCGGTTGCGGACCGGCGGGTCGGCGATCACGCGCTCCGCGTCGTGGACGATCGGGAAGTACCGGCCGACCAGCGGCGACTCCAGCAGGGTGCGGTGCCGGGTGAGCGCGCCGACCCGCAGTTCGCCGTCGACCAGCTCGATGTGGTCGAGTTCGTGCAGGTCGTTGATGTCGATGAGCACCTCGGGTCCGGCGAGGCGCAGCTTCATCATCGGCAGCAGACTGTGCCCGCCGGCCACGACCCGCGCCTCCTCGCCGTAGCGCCGCAGCAGCTCCAGCGCGTCGTCCACACTCTCCGCACGCCGGTAGTCGAACGAAGCGGGTACCTGCACGGCACGCTCCCTCCCGTTGAGGACCGGACCCCTTGAGGACCGGACCCCTTGAGGACGGGGCCCTTGAGGACGGGGCCCTTGAGGACAGGGACGGTGTCCGGCGGTCCGGCGGCCCCGGACCCGGGTCCGGGGCCGAGGGGAACAATTGCGCGGGCGTATGCGCCGGTCAACGGCGACTCAAGCGATTGCTTAAGAGAGCCGGTAACGGAGGGGGTCCTACCGGTCGAACAGCCGTTGTAATGACGGACATGACGCTGACTCAGCTGCGTTCTTTCGTCACAGTGGCCCGTATCGGCTCGGTGAAGGGCGCCGCACAGTCGCTCGGTGTCACCGAGGCGGCGGTCTCCGGCGCGGTCGCCGCCCTCCGTCGCGAACTGGGTGACGTGTTGTTCATCCGGGCCGCCGGCGGGATCAGCCTCACCCCGGGCGGCAGCCGGCTGGCCGCGGGGGCCGCGGAGATCGTCGGTCTCGCCGAGGAGACCCGGCACCGGGTCCGCCAGGCGAGTTCCGGCACCGCCCACCTGCGGGTGGCGTCCAGCGAGGCCGGTGCCGAACAGGTGCTCCCCGCGCTGCTCACGGCCTTCGGTCGCCGTCGGCAGCCCGACCTGGACGTCGAGACGCTCGCCGTGCCGGTGGCGGTCTTCGGCGACCTGCTCCGCGACCGCCGTGCCGACGTCACGATCGGTCCGGCGCCGCGTCGTCCGGTACCGGCTGTCGAGTCGATACCGTTCCTGCGCTTCCAACTGGTCGTCGTCGCCGCGCCGGACCACCCGCTGCGACACCGGCAACGGCTGGCCCCCGCCCAACTGGCGCACGAGCCATGGCTGCTCGGCCCGGCCGGCCTGGATCCGGACACCCTGTCGGGCGCCTTCCTCGCCCACATCGGAGTCGAGGCCACCGGGGCCAAGGCCTTCCCCAGTGTCACGGCCTCGCTCAACGCGGTGGCCGCCGGGGCCGGCCTCTCGGTGGCCTTCCTGCACGTCGTGCGCGACGATCTGCGGCGCGGGTCGCTGGCCGTGCTCGACGTCGTGGGCGCCCGGCTGGGCGGCATGCTGTACGCGAGCGCGCTCACCGGCGAACGACGGTCGACGACAGCCGCCGCGCTGTGCCGGTTCGTGACGACACCGGCCGCGACGCAGGCGGTGCTGACGCGGTCCAACGGGGTTCCCATGAGCGAGTTCCGCCCGCCGGTCCACGTCACCATCTGGAGCTGACGGCGACCCGCCGGGGCGCCGGCGCAGCTCCCTGAGCGTCTTAAGCAAAGCCTGAAGAGCTCATTGACGCCCCGGCGGACCGCGCCCATCGTGTGTCCGTAATGGACTTCACCAACGAGTTCCGAGTGAACCTGCCGCCCGACGGGGCCTGGGACCTGCTGACAGACATCGAGCGGGTCGCTCCCTGTATGCCGGGTGCCCAGCTCACCGGCGTGACAGGGGACGCCTACAACGGCGTCGTGAAGGTCAAGGTGGGCCCGATGACCGTCCAGTACAAGGGCGTCGTCTCCTTCGAGGAGAAGGACGAAGCCGGGCGTACGGCGGTACTTCACGCGCGAGGCCGCGACACCCGCGGGCAGGGCAACGCCGATGCCCGGGTCACCGCCCGACTCGTCCCGGACGGGGACGGGGACGGGGACGGAGCCGGAACACGGGTGACGGTGGACACCCGGCTCACCATCACGGGCAGGATCGCGCAGTTCGGCAGGGGGATGATCGAGGAGGTCAGCGGGAGGCTGCTGGCCCAGTTCGTCGACAACCTGGAGGGCCAGCTCGCGGCGGAGAGGCGCCGGGGGCGGGACCCGGAACATGCCGGCGAACCACCGGCGCGGGTGCCGACGCCTCCGCCGACGCCGACACCTGGGCCTGCCGTGCCTGCGTCTGGGGCGCCTACGCCTACGCCTCCTGTGCAGGCCGCGGCGGACTCGGCGGCCGTCCCCGACACCGGTTCGGGAGCTGCGCCTGATACGGGGCCTGATACCGGTGCGGACACCGGTTCAGAGGCCTCAGCGCCGGCCGCTGCCGCTGCCGCTGCCGCTTCGAGCGGCCCGAGGGAGGACACCTCAGCGGCCGGAGCCACCCAGGAGACCACCCCGGCGAGTCCGGGCGCCCCGGCGGCGGCGCAGCCCCTGGACCTGATGAGCGTCGCCCGCGGCGCCCTCCTGAAGCGCGCCCTTCCGGCGGCGCTGGTTCTGGCCGTGATCGTCATCGGCCTGGTCGTCTGGCTGACGCGATAGCGGCGCGCACACCCGACAGCCGCGGCGCCACGGCGGTGTCCCGCGCGGCCACGGAGCCCGCGGATGCCGAGGATTTCGCACTCACGCCCGCGTATCGACAGGATGGGGGCATGAACGACATCCGTACCCCCCGCCTGCTGCTGCGCCGCTGGCAGGACGACGACCTCGTGCCCCTGTCCGAGATCCATGCCGACCCGACCGTGATGCAGTGGATCGGCGACGGCCGCCCCCGCTCCCTGGAGGAGACCGCGGTGGACATCGAGGCGTGGGAGGAGGAGTGGGACGAGGAGGGCTTCGGGCTCTTCGCCGTCGAACTCCTCGGCTCCGGAGAGCTGGCGGGAGCGGTCGGCCTGTACGTCGCCGACTCCCCGCCCGAGCTCGCGGACCGGATCGCGATCAGCTGGCGGCTCGGACGGGTCTACTGGGGGCAGGGATACGGGTCCGAGGCCGCCCACGCCGCGCTCGAATTCGCCCTCCAGGACCGGGGCATCGACCGGGTCGTCGCCGCCGCCCGGCCGGGCGATACCGCCTCCGTGAACGTGCTGGACAAGCTCGGCATGCAGGCGGAGGGCACCACGCAGGATCCGGTGCACGGGCACGACCTGCGGCTGTACGCGATCGACCTGACGGAGTTCCAGGGCTGACCGCGGTGAGGTTTCGGGGCCGGGCCCGGACCGTGAGCCGCCCCGGCCTGTAAGTGGCGCGCGAATTGGCTGGAGTTCGACCTGGTAGGTCCCGGTCGGCGTACGTACGATGCGATCGCTCCTGGCCTTCACAGCCCCTTCACAGGGGTCGGGTCCGCGTGCGCATGTAGTTGATTGGTTGACATGTGCATGACGCACGGTTCCATGTCCGATCCCATGCACCAGGTCCGCGACAGCTCTCCGCGTACGCGGAGGCCGCACCCCCCACTGAGCGGCGGGAGAAGTTCCCCGCCGCCGGAACACCGACGCAACGGATTGGAACGCCATGACCGGTGGGCTGCTTCTGAGTGGCGCGATCGCCGCTCTGTTCGCCACCGCACTTCCCGCGAACGACCCGTCCACGGGCATCGTCGACCCGCCCCCGGACAAGATCGTCATCAAGGTCGCCACGGTGAACGGCTCCGGCTGTCCCCAGGGCACCGCCGCCGTCGCCGTGTCCCCGGACAACACCGCCTTCACAGTGACCTACAGCGACTACCTCGCCCAGGTCGGAGGCAGCTCCGATCCCACCGCGTTCCGCAAGAACTGCCAGATCAACCTGATCGTCGCCGTGCCAGGGGGCTTCACGTACGCCATCGCCAGCGCGGACTACCGCGGCTTCGCCTCGCTCAAGGCGGGGGCGACCAGCAGCGAGAAGGCCTCGTACTACTTCCAGGGGTCGTCGAACACGGCCTCCATCACGCATCCCTTCAAGGGCCCCCTCGGCGACAACTGGCAGGCCACGGACACCACGGAATGGGCCCAACTGGTCTGGGCACCCTGTGGTGTCCAGCGGAACTTCAACATCAACACCGAACTCCGCGTCAACGCCGGCACGTCGACTCCCAGCAGCACCAGCTTCATGACCATGGACTCGACGGACGGCGACCTCAGCACCATCTACCACCTGGCCTGGAAGGAGTGCCCCAGCTCCTGAGAGCCTGTGTATGGCCTGGGTCCTACCTGAATCCGGCCGCCCTCGGCTGCCCTCGGCCGGCTCCTCCGCACCGGGAGCCGGCCGGGGGCGGTCCGGGCCGCGTCAGTCGCCGGTCAGCCGCCGGGGCGGGCGCAGATGTCCTCCGGCGGCCGGAACGAGCGGGTGTCGTCCGACTCCTCGTCCACCTGGGCCCGCACGGTCTCCAACTGCTGGAGCAGCGAGGCGAGATGCTTCTTCGCGGGATCACGGAAGAACTCGAGCACCGCCCGGTGGAAGGCGTCCCGGAGTTCGGGCGGCATCACGTCCGAGGCGTCGAAGCACAGGGTGCGGGCCGTCGAGTTGAGCAGGGCGTCGATCTCCTGCTCGGTGGCGTTCGCGGGCTCCGTGGGCGGCAACCCCGTCGTGTTCGGGAACAGCGGACGCACCGCCGGGTCCGCCTCGGCCCGCCACCGCTCCCGTCCCGCCGGGCTCGACAGCCGCTCCACCAGCTCCTGCGCCGCCGGGTCGTCACTGAACACGGCGGCCATGTCACCGGCGACCTCGAACGCGTCGCGGTACTCGGCCCGCCCCTCCAGGAACCGGGCCGACGGCTCCACGCGGATGTCGTCACCCGCGTACACGTACCGGATGAAGGCGCTCTGGTGCTCGTGCGTGCACTCGAAGCCGGGGGAGTCCAGCAGCCCGCGGGGCCCGGCCGGCCCGGACGTGCCCTCGTACGACGTGGTCAGGGACCGCTCGACGGGCGCCCCGGAACGGCCGGCGAGCAGCTCCGCCCAGGTCGTCCAGGCCCGCACGACGTCCGGATCGCGCCAGCTGAGTCTGCTCGTGGCCCACTCCGTGTAGCGTGCCGGGCCTGCCTGGTGGAGCAGGATGTCCTCGATCCAGTCCGTACCGGGCCAGCCCGAGGTGGCCTGCGAGGCGAGCCCCACGCACCAGGTCGGATCGTCGCTCGACGCGCCCTCCTCGCTCCACACCAGACTCTTCAGGTCGACCTTCAGCGGAACCCAGTAGGTGCGGCGCCTGCCGTCCACCAGCAGGGACGGTGCCCACGGCGGATACGCGCGTTCGGCGGTCCGCTCGGCGAGCGGCTTCAGTTTGTCGCGGCGGGCGTACTCGGTGAGTTCGCCGATGCTGTTGAGGACCGCCACGTCCGGCGGGGTACCCGCCTCCAGCTGTGAGACGAGGGTCTCGCGCAGTGAGCGGGTGCCCTCGTAGGTGTACGTCCTGCCGGTCCCGTCGTCCAGCCGCTGGAGCGCGGCTTCGAAGGCCTCGCCCTCCGCGCCGGTCCATGGGCCCAGGACGACGAGGGGGTCGGGTTCGGCCGACGTGCAGCCCGGGACCAGGGCGAGCAGGCACGCGGCGAGCAGGACGCGCAGAGGACGGATGACCGGACGGATCATGTGACGGCTCCCGGGCGGGCGACCACGAGGTACTCGCGGCGGTACACGTGCAGGGCGCCGCCGACGAGACCGGCGCCGACCAGACCCACGGGGAGGACGAACCGGGCGATCCCGTCCAGGAAGGGGAGCCGCCCGTCGGACAGCGTCTCGTCGATCCGGGACTCCAGCACCTGGATGGCTTGTGGGTCGGGGCCGTCGAAGGGGCGCTCCTCGGCGATCGTCTCCGTCTCCGGCGAGGTCCGCTCGGCGAGCGAGTCGGTCAGCGGAGCGGTCTGTGTCTGGGCGTGCTGCGCGAGCAGTGCGTCGGCCGTCAGGAGCGGCACGGCGAGCAGCGGCAGAGCGGCGGCCGCCAGCGGAATGCTGAGCCGGATCCGGAAGCGGCGGCGCAGGAACAGCACCGTGCGCCAGAGGCCGGCGGCGAGCAGTACGAGGGCGAGCCCGGCGACCACCGTGGCGGTGAGCACCCCCGCGCCCCAGGCGGCCCGGTCCGCGAGCCGTTCGCGCAACTGTCCCTCAAGACCCGCGACGCGGTCCACGATCGAGGTCGCGCCGGAACCGGTCGTCGGCGGGCACGGCGGGTAGCGGTCCTGGCGGTCCGCGGGGGAGACCGGCGCGGAACAGAGCATGCTGCGGGCGTAGGTCAGCTCGGCGTCGCGCAGGACGGCGTCGTTTGCGTGGCCCTGGGCCCGGCCGATCCACCCCGTGTAATCCACGACCAGCGCGGACACCACGCGCAGCTCCTGTTCCTCCGCCACGGTCAGTGCCCCGCTGCGGGTGACCTGGTTCAGGCTCTGCGTGGCCCGCGCCACCCGCGTGCGGTACCGCTCGCTGAGGCCGCCGAGTTCGGCCGCCCCCGCCCCGTCGAGGTTCTTCTCGGCCTCGCCCTGTGCGATGAACAGCGACGCCTTGGCGTTCGCGAGTCCGACGAGGGCGGGAGCCAGCCGATCCCGTAGGTACTCCGAGTCGTCCCGCACATCCGCGTACGCCCATCCGAGCGTGCCGAACGCCACCACGGCGAGCAGCGGCAGTGCGACGAGCCGGTCCCGCAGGTACATGCGGTTGCGGCGGCCCGTGGTCGAGGGCCACGCGTAGCGCCAGAGCCGGCGGGCGAGTTCGGCGACAACGACCCCCGCTCCCCGCGCCGCACGGCGCAGGCGTGCGGGCGGCGGGTTCCCGGCACCCGCGCCCCGGGCCGTGCGCCGGTGCCATGCCGCGCCGGTCATTCGCGGGCCTCCCGGTCGCTCTTCCCCTGCGACGGCTTATGCGCCGTGGTCCGCAGCCAGGTCGCAACCCTCTTCCCCAGCCCTGGGCTGTCCCGGTGGTGCCGGAAAGCGAGCGGCCGGACCGCGTAGGCACGGTCCAGCAGGGTCTCGGCGACGGCTCCGTCCTCGGCGGCTGCGGAACGTGCGGCCTGATGCGCGAGGGTGAGATAGAGGCGGGACAGTTCTCTGCGCAGACCGGGCTCGTCGGACGGCAGCCCCAGCCGTGTGTCGGCTCCGGCGGCCAGGCCGGCCAGGCCCGCCGCGTCGACGGCCCCTCGCGAGAGGGCGCCCCGCACCGCTTCCCACACCTCCGCCGTCATACGGACCCGGGCCTGCTCGTCCGTCAGTCCGTGCGCGTGGAACAGCCGTGCCAGTCGCGTCAGCACCTCGCGGAGCCGATCCGCCACCTCGTCCGGGCGCTCGGCGGTGCGCACCTGCTCGACACCGACGCGTACGGCGGCCGTCCGTGCGGCGGTGCGGTGCCGCGAGTGCTGCGGTACCGCGTCGAGCGCCCGCACGGCGTCGTCCCACGCCCGCTCCCCGCCCAGCGCGAGACACGCCCGCGCCGCGCCGAACGCCGCGCTGCCGAGCGACGGGTTGCGCAGCCGCACCGCCTCGTAGAACGTCAGCGCCTCCTGCCAGCGGCCGAGACGCTCGGCGCAGTAGCCGAGCGCCAGCTTCGGCGCGTACTCGCCGGGGATCGCCGCGAACACCCGGTCGAAGTGGAGCCGCGCCGCCTCGGTCCGGTCCCGTCCGAGTGCGAGCAGCCCGCGGTGCCAGTCGAGCCGCCAGTCGTAGGAGGCCTGCTCGGACCCGATCAGGGCCGTGGCGGACCGCAGTTCACGTTCGGCGGCCCCGGTTCCGCTCCCGGCGCTGCGCAACCGCAACCGGCAGCGCAGCAGATGGACCTCGGGCGAGTCGTGCCAGTCCCCGGTGTGCTGCAGCAGCGCCTCGGGAGCGGCGTCGGCCAGCCGGCTCAGTTCGGCGTGATGGAGGTCGTACGGATCGGGGCGGGGAACGGGCAGCCGCTGGGCGACCTCGGCGGGTGACGGCGGTGCGTACGGGGCGGGGGCGTCCGGCGCGGCCCACCGGGACAGGGGCGGCGCGGAACCGAGAGCCGCGTCCAGTGCGTACGGCGACTGGAAGAAGAGCGGTGACGGCTCGAAGGTCTCGATGCCGGTCCGCAGTGACCGCAACTCCCGGAAAACACCACGCAGTTGCTCCTCCATCTCCCGTGCGGTGGCGAACCGCTCGGCGCGCTCGCTCCGGGTGGCACGGTGCAGCACCCGGGCGAGCGACACCAGGCCGAGTCCGCGGGGAGGAGGCGCCGTCATGGAGGGAATCTCGGAAACCCGAGGAGCCTCGGAAACCCGCGAGGCCCCGGTAACCCGAGAAGCCTCGGAAACCCGAGAAGCCTCGGAAACCCGGGGTGCTTCGGGCCTGTCCGGTGACTCCGGCGGGCTGATCATGTCCAGGCGGCCCAGCTCCGCCAGGTCGTCGGGCGAGCGTCCCAGCCCGCTCAGCCGCCGCAGGGTCTCACCGAGACTGAACAGATCGTCCTGGCCGGTGGATTCGCCGTTCGGGCCGACGGTCGGAGCCCGGAACGTCTCCGTGGTGTGACCGGGCAGCCCGGCCGAGCGGACACTGCCCACATCGATGATCTTCGTGGAGGTGCCGTCGTGCATCACGTTGTCCGGCTTGAGGTCGCCGTAGACCTTGCCGGGCCGGTCGGCGTGCAGATGTCCGAGCGCGGCCAGGATCCGCACCCCGTAGGCGAGTACGAACTCGTGGAAGCGGCCGCCGCCGAACTCGTCCGGGTTCACCTGGACCCGTGCCCGTACCTCTTCGAGGGTGAGGCCGTCCACGTACTGCAGGACGAGGAAGTCGCCGACCTCCGGATGATGCCCGTAGTTGAAGACGCGGATGATGTCGCCGTGACTGAGGTCCACCAGAGCCCGCCGCTCCTGGGCCAGAGCCCCCGACGAGGCCGCCGCCTGCTGCGGGTGGAGGATCTTGATGGCGACTTCGCGGTTGTCGACCTTGGTGTCGAGCGCGAGGTAGACCTCGCCCATGCCGCCGTAGCCCAGCGGCCGGATCAGCCGGTACTGCCCCGCGAGCAGCCGTCCCGAGGGCAGGGGCAGGCCTTCGGGATCGCTGCCGTGGGATGCCGCACGGTCCAGCGGGGTGATCGACGGCAGCAGGGCCGGGTCGGGGCTCTCCTCGGGCAGTTGGACGTGAGCGGCCCGCAGGATCGGCGACGCGACGACGAGAGGGCCGAACGACGCACTGGACTCCCGCGGTTCACCGGTCGCCCTGCTGCCCTCTACCCCCTCCATGCGACCCCAGAATAGACGCGGGGGCCCGGAATGACCCCGTGCCGAGGGCGCCGAACTCGCCGGTCGGCCGATCAGGGGAGCCGTCGGCTGATTCCGTAGTCGGCGGGGGCGTCAGTCTGTGGCCTTCGCGTACTCCTGTGCCATGCCTCCGGCGAAGTCGTGCACCACGGCGGGTTCGTCTCCCAGGACCCAGGCGTCGTGACCGGGCGGGCAGACGAAGACGTCTCCGGGGCCGACCTCGCTCTCGGCGCCGTCGTCCATCCGTAGTCGCATGCGGCCCTGGACGACGTAACCGTTGTGATGGACCTGGCAGCTCTCGGTTCCCGCGATCGGAGCCACGGACTCGGACCAGCGCCAGCCCGGTTCGAACGTGGCCACGGCGAAGTCGAGTCCGGTGAGATGGACCGCTTCGAGGTGACCACGAGGGAAATCGCGCCGCTCGTCCGGCTTCTCGACCGCCTTGATCTCGATCATGACGGGCCCTCCGATCTTGTCCAACAGCCTCGGGGCCCGGTCACCGCTCCCATGACGTCCACGGACGAGCAGGCCGGAGCCCCCTCACCTACATCGTCCGCCCGCAAGCCGGGCTCCGCCATTCGGGGGACCCCTCTCGCCCCTCGCCCCACCCCGCATCAGACAAGGGGGATGGTCACCTCGTCCTCGACGGGCGGATCGAGTTCCTGCCGCAGGTTTCCCGTCGCCGAGAAACAGCGCAGCCGGACCGACTCCGGGGAGACGTCCAGGCGCAGGAAGGACTTGAAGAACGGCGGACTGTACGTCGCCGAGCCCGGCGAGAAGAGCTGGCCGTACGCCTTGCGCACGGGCAGGCGCAGGCGTGACGTGCGGTCGGGGCGACCGCCGGCACCCAGCAGGCTCGCGACCAGACGGGTGCGCAGGGTGACGCGGGTGGACCGCACCCGGGCGCGGGTCGGAGGGATACCCAGACGCTCGGAGACGACAGCGGTCGCCTGCTCCTCGGTGAGAGTGAAGAAGCGCCGCATGCGCAGCCGGCGCCCGTAGAGCCTGCTGTAGAAGGCCAGCGAGTCGCCGCGCAGCGGATAGCAGCGGAAGTCCCCTTCGGTGACACCAGCGACGGAGACCCGGGGCATGGTGTGGGTGGCGTGCATGAAGGCTCCGCCGCCACCGGCGACCACGTACTGGATCGTGCGGCCGTCCACCGTCACCGGGTAGCGCTGGTAGTTGTGGATGTCACCGCCTATCGCGGCCACGTAGTGGTGGTCCGGATCGCGCACGATGTCGTCGACCGTTCCGCCGCCCTCGATGGGGCAGGGGTGGTGCTCGGCGTCCACGTACAAGGGGGAGCCGGTGACGAGGATCTTGGGGACGTCACCCTGGGAGACCTCGCGAAGCCATCGGCCCTGCTCGGCGTCCACGGTCCCCAGCAGACCGGTGTCGATGCCTATGATCCGCACCGGACCCGCGTCGACGGCCCAGTACGGCCCCGGCTGGACGGCCTGTTGGGCGGGCGCCGAGCGCAACTTCCGTGCCTCGGCCAGGCGTTGTTCGTCGGGCGTGCCCGGCTTGTGCCACAGCAGCGACCGCCACCAGGCGCGTGACAAGCGGCGGGGCGCGGCCGGTGGCGCGAGGGGCGGGGCGTCACAGAAGACGCGCATGAACCCGTCGAGGTCCTCGTACCAGTCGTGGTTGCCGGGTATGGCGTATATCGGCGCCTGATAGTCCTGGTACGGGCGGAAGAACTTTCTGCCGTAGTCGTCGGTGCCGCCGACCGGATAGATCACGTCGCTGGCGAGCACGGCGAACTCGGTGCCCTGACCGGCCTTCAAAAACCCCGGCACGACGGCGTACTGGGGATCGTCCCCTTCGCCGGTGTCCCCGATGACCATGAAGGAGAAGCGGTCCGGAGCCTCGTGCCTGATCACCTTGTCGGCCGGCGCCCCGGCCGCGGCCCGTTGCTCCACCCAGCGACCGCGGGTCCGGCCCGTCGGGTCCCCGAACAGCGAGGCCAGCGTGCCGTTCCGGGCCGGCCACAAGGTCTTGGGGTTGACCCACGAGAGCTTCTCGACCCGTTGAGGCATCAGCTGCTGGTAGGCGCCGCGCTCCGTGCTGCCCCAGCCGGCGCCCGCTGCGGTATCGCGTGAAGAGTCAGACATCGGTGAACGGTAACAACGATCTCCGCGGGGGCGGCAACAGGACAAGGCAGGGAGGTAACAGGTCAGGTCAGGGCGGGGAGGTAACAGGTCAGGAGGGGCAGTCGGGGCTGGAAGCCCTCACTGTTCCGGCCGGACCAGCCGTTCCTCGGGGATCACGGCCACGCCGAGGATCTCGATCATCGCCTCGGGCTGCCACAGTGCGGTGCAGCCGATGCCTGCCATCGCCGGGTAGACGGGACCGGCGAGTTCGCGCCACACCGTGCCGATCTCCTTGCCGTGAGCCTGGTAGTCGGGGATGTCGGTGAGGTACAGCGTCACGCTGACCAGGTCCTGCGGCGCGCCGCCCACCTCGCGCAACGTCGTCAGGACGTTGCCGAACGCCTGGCGGAACTGCTCGACGATTCCTCCCGGCGCGATCTTCATGTCGGCGTCGAGCGCGGTCTGTCCGCCGAGGTGGAGCGTGTTTCCCGCGAGGGTTCCGTGCGAGTAGCCGCGGGGCGTCGGCAGGGCGCGCGGATTGACGGCGAGGGGAGTCACTTGGCCTCCGGTTCGGGTGGTCGCGGTCCGGCCGGACGAGTCGCCTCCGGCATGTCGTCTCCGGAATGGTGTCGGCGTGTGTCGGTATGTCGTCCCGGGGACGGTGTCGGCATGTCGTATTGACAATAAATGACGGCCGTGAAAAAAACGAGATACGACGCGCATTGCAGACAGTGCCGACATCCGCTCCCTGACGCCGTCGACGTCGCCGTCGTCGTCGGGAGAGCGGCCGCCGGACCGGGCGCCCCGCGCGACCGGGCGCACCATGCTTCCTCCTGAGCCGTACGACCGGAACGGAGCCAGCCCCATGGAGCCCGATCTCAGCAAGTACCGCCTGGAGGGTGACGCCTCGATGTACCGGCTGCCCAGCGGGATCGTCGCTCCCGTGGTGACGCGCGCCGGATCGGAGAACGCGAACACCGCCGACTCCGGCGGCGCCGTCCGGGTCTCCGGCGTCAGCATCCAGCACACACCCGCCACGAAGCTGTGGTTCGGCAAGGTCAGCAACGACCCCGGCTACCGCTCGGTCACCCACCACCACGGCGAGGCCGAGACCGGCGGCTATGTCCTGTCGGGGCGGGCGCGCATCTACTTCGGCGAGAAGTTCGAGGACTACATCGACATGTCGGAGGGCGACTGGGTCTTCGTCCCGCCGTTCATGCCGCACATCGAGTGCAACCTGTCCCGCACCGAGCCGCTGACGTGGATGACCACCCGGACACCGGAGAACATCGTCGTCAACATGGCCGACGTCCCCGACGCCGACCTGCGTGACTGGCTCGACCGATGAGGCCCGGGCCCGGCCCGGCGTCGGGTGGGACACCGCCGACCTCCGCGTTCTTCACGGAGGCCGTCACGCTGACCCCCGCTCCGCCGGTCCACTTCGACCTCGCCTTCACCGCCGTCACCCAGCCCTGCCCCTGGCCCAAGGCGTACGGCGGCGACCTGGTCGCCCAGGCCGCGGCCGCGGCGATGCGGTCGGTGACCGACGCCAAGACGCTGCACTCGATGCACAGTTACTTCCTGCGCCCCGCCGACATCGGCGCACAGGTGCGCTACGAGGTGGAGGTGCTGCGCGACGGCCGCGGCTACAGCACCCGGCAGGTACGCGGCTACCAGAACGGCAAGCCGCTCTACGTCTGCCTGGCCAACTTCGCCGCGGGAGAGCCCGGCGGGACCTTTCACGCCGAGTTCGCCGACGTCGTCCCGGACCCCGAAGACCTCCCCAGCTCGCAGGCATACCTCGAAGAGCGCAGCGGCGGTTCGATGACCGAGGAGTCGAAGGCCTACTGGTCCGCCGGCCGGAGCTTCGACATGCGGCACCTGCCCGGTCCTGTCTACCTCACTGTCGAGGGCAAACGGCTGCCTCAACAGGCGGTCTGGGTGCGGCCGTTCGACGCGCTGCGAACCGTCGAGGGGCTGACCGACCCCCAGCGGGACCTGGCCGCGCTGGCGTACGTCTGCGACTACACCATCCTCGAACCCGTCCTGCGCGTACTCGATCTGGCCTGGGCCGACCCCGGGCTCATCACCGCCAGCCTCGACCACGCCATGTGGTTCCACCGCCCGGGACCGGTCGGCGACTGGCTGCTCTACGTCCAGGAAGCGGTCGCCGCCGACGCGGGCCGCGGGCTGGGCACCGGCCGCTTCTTCACCCGCGACCACCGTCACCTGGCCACCGTCGTCCAGGAGGGAATGATCCGCGCCGCCTGATCCGCAGCCCGGCACCGCCCGGCATCGCACGCCATCGGCGGGCTCCCGGAAGGACACCTCCGTTGACTCTTCCGCCATCTCCCGAGCCCTCTCCCTCTTCCTCTCGCTCTCCGTCATCCTCGGCGCACGTGGACACCTTCGCCCGCGACCGCCTCCCTCCCTCGCACCTGTGGCCGACGATCGAGTTCACCACCGCGGACCTGCGCCACCCGGAGCGGCTCAACGCCGCCACCGAACTCATCGACCTCCCCGCGTCGGCGCTCGGGGCCGGCCGTCCGGCGCTGCGTACGCCTGCCGGGGAGACCTGGACCTACGGGGAACTGAGGAAGCGGGCCAACCAGGTCGCCCAGGTGCTGACTGAGGACCTCGGCCTGGTCCCGGGGCAGCGGGTCATGCTGCGCTCGCCCAACAACACCTGGACGGTCGCGTGTTGGCTCGGTGTGCTCAAGGCCGGGGGAGTCGTCGTCACCGTCATGTCCGCGCTGCGCGCCCGTGAGATCGCTCAGGTCGCCGAGCGGACCCTGCCCGCCCTCGCACTGGTCGACCACCGGTATGCCGAGGACGTCCACGCCGTACGTGACACCGTGCTGCCCTCGCTGAAGGTCGTCGAGTTCGGCGGCACCGGGCCGGGCGACCTCGTGGCACGCGCCTCGGCGAAGTCCGGCGAGTTCACCACCGTGGACACCGCCGCCGACGATGTGGCGCTCCTCGCGCCGACGTCGGGCAGCACCGGTGCACCCAAGATCACCATGCACTTCCACCGGGACATCCTGTCCATCGACGACACCTTCGGCCGCCAGGTGCTGCGCCTGCTCCCGGACGACCTGGTCGCCTGCAGTGCCCCCTTCGCCTTCACCTTCGGCCTCGGCATGCTCGTCGTCTTCCCGCTCCGGGCCGGCGCCTGCGCGCTGCTGACCGAGGCGGCGACCCCGCTGATGATGGCGGACCTCGTCGCGCGGCATGGGGTCACCGTGCTCGCGACGGCGCCCACCGCGTACAAGGCGATCCTGCGAGAGGAACGGGAGCAGCGGCTCGCCGGGCTGCGCGTCGGCGTCTCGGCCGGTGAACACATCCCCGTCGGCACCTGGGAGCAGTTGCGGGACCGCGTCGGACTGCGCGTCATAGACGGGATCGGCGCCACCGAACTGCTGCACATCTTCATCTCCGCGGCCGGTGACGACATCCGCCCCGGAGCCACCGGAAAGCCGGTGCCGGGCTTCCGGGCCACGATCCTCGGCCCCGACGGCACGGAACTGGGCCCCGGCGAGCCCGGCAGGCTGGGCGTGATCGGCCCGGTCGGCTGCCGCTACCTCGACGACGAGCGCCAGAAGGACTACGTCGTGGACGGCTGGAACGTCACCGGGGATGTGTTCCACCGCGACGAGGACGGCTACTTCCACTACCACGCCCGCGCCGACAACATGATCGTCTCCTCGGGCTACAACATCGGCGGGCCCGAGGTCGAGGCCGCCATAGACACCCACCCCGACGTCCTGGAGTGCGCCGTCGTCGGACGGAGCGACGAGGAACGCGGCGAAGTCGTCTGCGCCTTCGTCGTGCTGCGGGACGGCGTCACCGGTGACGCGGCCAAGGCCAAGGAGATCCAGGGCCACGTCAAACAGGTCATCGCGCCGTACAAGTACCCGCGTGACGTGCGGTTCCGCGACTCCCTGCCGCGCAACGCCAGCGGCAAACTGCAGCGTTTCGCGCTCCGCGCGGCCGCCGACGAGCCCTGAGGCGTGGAGCACCGAACTGTGGAGCACCGAACCGTCGAGCACTGAGTCGTCGAGTACCGAGAGGAACCCCTTGAAGATCGCGATCGTTGGCGGCGGCCCCGGCGGCCTCTACTTCGCCGCGCTCATGAAACAGCTCGACCCGGCCCATGAGATCGCCGTGTGGGAGCGCGAAGCCCCCGACGAGACCTTCGGTTTCGGCGTGGTCTTCTCCGACGAGACGCTCGGCGGCATCGAGAACGCGGACCGTGACTTCGCCGGGGCCATGGCGCGCCGCTTCGCCCGCTGGACCGACATCGACATTCACCACCGCGGCCGGACCCACACCGTGGGCGGCCAGGGCTTCGCCGCGATGAGCCGCAGGGAACTGCTCCGACTGCTGCAGCGCCGCTGCCACGACCTCGGGGTACTCGTCCGCTTCTCCACGCCCGCCCCCGGCACCGAGGCCCTGCGTGCCTCGTACGACCTGGTGGTGGGGGCGGACGGCGTCAACTCGCAGGTCCGGGCCGCCTACGCGGACGTCTTCCGCCCCGCCCTGGACCAACGGCACAACAAGTACATGTGGCTGGGCACGGACCGGGTCTTCGAGGCGTTCCAGTTCTTCGTGAAGCAGACGGAATGGGGGACCATGCAGGTGCACGGCTACCCCTACTCCGAGACCGGCTCCACCTTCATCGTCGAGATGCACGAGGACGTCTGGCGCCGGGCCGGCTTCGACATCACCGAGCGGACCGTGTTCCCGCCGGGTGCCTCCGACGAGCAGGCCGTGGAGCGTGTCCACGCACTCTTCGCCGAGGAACTCGCGGGCCACGAGTTGTTCGCCAACAACTCCAAATGGCTCGGCTTCACCACCGTACGCAACGAGCGATGGCACCACGGCAACCTCGTCCTCGTCGGCGATGCCGCGCACACCGCGCACTTCTCGATCGGATCGGGCACCAAACTGGCGATGGAGGACTCCCTCGCCCTGGCCGCCTGCCTGCACGAACACCCGGACACCGACACCGCGTTGAGCGCCTACGAGGTGGAGAGACGCCCGGTCGTCGAGTCCACGCAGCGGGCCGCCCAGGCCTCGCTGGAGTGGTTCGAGAACATCGCCATGTACGCCCGCCAGGAGCCGACCCAGTTCTGCTTCAACCTGCTCACCCGGTCCCGCCGCATCACGTACGACAACCTTCGCACCCGCGACCGGGAGTTCGCCGACCGGGTCGACGCGGCGTTCGCGGCCTCCCAGGGGCTGCCCGAGGCCGCACCGGCGATGTTCCAGCCGTTCCGGCTGGGGGAGCTGGAGTTGAAGAACCGGGTGATCGTGTCCCCGATGGACATGTACTCGGCCGTCGACGGCGTACCCGGCGACTTCCACCTCGTCCACCTCGGGTCGAAGGCGATGGGCGGCGCCGGACTGGTGATGACGGAGATGGTCTGCGTCTCGCCCGAGGGCCGCATCACGCCCGGCTGCACGGGTCTGTGGACCGACGGGCAACGCGACTCGTGGGCGCGGATCGTGTCCTTCGTCCACGACCGCAGCACCGCCAGGATCGGACTCCAGCTCGGCCACTCCGGCCGCAAGGGCTCCACCCGGCTGATGTGGGAGGGCATGGACGTTCCGCTGCCGGACGGCAACTGGGGAACCGTCGGTCCCTCGCCACTGCCGTACGGTCCAGGATCGGCCGTCCCCCGCGAGATCGACCGCGCCGGTATGGACGCGGTGGTCGCCGACTTCGTCGCCGCCGCCCGCCGCGGTGCCGAGGCGGGCTTCGACCTGCTCGAACTCCACTGCGCGCACGGCTACTTGCTGTCCTCGTTCCTCTCACCGGCGGCGAATCACCGCACCGACGAGTACGGCGGCTCGCCGCGGGGCCGGCTCCGGTTCCCCCTGGAGGTCTTCGACGCGGTCCGCGCCGCCTGGCCGGCCGAGCGGCCGATGATCGTGCGTGTCTCCGCGACCGACTGGGTACCGGACGGCACCACCGAGCGCGACGCCGTGGAGATCGCCCGCGCCTTCATCGCCCACGGGGCGGACGCGATCGACGTCTCCTCCGGACAGGTCACCAAGGACGAGCGTCCCGCGTACGGCCGTTCCTACCAGACGCCGTTTGCGGACCGGATCCGCCACGAGGTCGCCGCCGCCACCGGCACGGCCGTCATCGCGGTCGGAGCCATCGCGTCGTACGACGACGTGAACTCGATCCTGCTGGCAGGCCGCGCCGATCTGTGCGCCCTCGGCCGTACCCACCTCTACGATCCGCACTGGACCCTGCACGCGGCGGCCGAACAGGAGTACGGGGAGGTCGCCGACCAGTGGCCGCTCCCGTACCGGGCCGGTGCGCGCAAGCCGCCGAGTGCGCGGACCGACGCCGTCCGCCCCCGGCTCTCCCTGCTGCGGGCCGAGGACTCCGGGCAGACCGTCCACCTGCGCTGGATCCCGCCCCGGGAACCGGCGACCGTGCCCTGAGCGCGGTACGTCGAACGCGGACCGGGCGCCCGGCCGTACGTGGATCTGGGCCCATGTAAGTGTGTACGTGAATGCCTGCGCCTAGCCCGACTGGTCGCTGTCCTTCAGCGCGCCCCAGCCGTGCCACCGGTCGACCTCGATCCAGGCGCTGACCCGGGGACGGACCCGGTCCGGATAGGGCTCGCCGGTGTAGTGCCGGGAGATGCGGTCGATGTCGACCAGGCCCTCGTCGTCCTTCATCTCGGCGACCTCGCCCAGAATGGTGACATGGGTGTACCAGTCGTCCCCGTCCAGGACGGTCAGCGTCACCCGCGGGTCGCGGCGCAGGTGCTTCAGCCGTACCCGCCCCAGGTCCATGCTGATCAGCACCCGGCCGTCCTCCCACACGTACCAGGTGGGCGTGGACACGGGCGCACCGTCGGAACGCACAGTGGCGACGACGGCCGCGTTGGGGCGGCTCAGCAGTTCGACGGCCTCGGGCGGAAGAGGCGGCTTGGACATGGGAGCTCCTCGATGTCGGCGGACCAGGGGGGGGCAGTGCCGTCGGCGGGTGCCCGGGACACGACGACGTACGCCTCCTGGGACGGGACGTGATCGTCGGATCCCCGCCAGTGCATCTTTGCGCCCCGTGCCGGCCGCCGCCACTCGGCGGTGTCCTCGGTGGCGTGCTCGACGGCAGGCACAGAGCACATCGGTCCGCACATCGGTCCGCCCATGGGTTCGCCGATGAACCGGTCAGGGACACAGTGGCACTCTTGATCACTTTGAACGATTCAAATCCCCTCTGTGTGCGGCCTCTTGACGCCTTCAATGTGCACGCTTACCGTCTCCCGCGGACGATATAAAACGATTCAAGTTTGTCGGAACTCCGGTCCGTCGCCGCCGCGCGCCACCCCCGCGTGCATGGCCGCGTCCGGGGGTACTCCACCCTGCCCGGAAGGAGCACGGCGCCTTGCCCGCACCGCGTGACACGCCTGTCCCGTCCCGCCGTCAGATCCTGGCCGTAGCGTCCACGGCGGCCGCCGCCTCACTGGCCCCGCAGGAGGCCGTCGCAAGGGAGGCCGGGCCGCCGTCGGCCGCCGCCGCGACGGCCGGACCGCGGTCAGCCCTCACCGCCTTCCGGATGGCCGATGTCCGGCTGCTGGAGAGCCCCTTCCTCGCCAACATGCGGCGCACCTGTGCGTATCTGCTCTTCGTCGACACCGACAGGCTGCTGCACACCTTCCGCCTGAACGTGGGACTGCCCTCCTCCGCCGAACCCTGCGGCGGCTGGGAGGCGCCGGGCATCCAACTGCGCGGCCACACCACCGGACATCTGCTCAGCGCACTGGCCCAGGCGTACGCCAACACCGGCGACGACGCCTACGCGGCCAAGGCCCGTTCACTCGTGTCGGCACTGGCCGAGTGCCAGCGCGCGGCCCCGGCGGCCGGCTACCACCACGGTTATCTGTCCGCGTTCCCCGAGTCCGTCTTCGACCAGCTGGAGGCCGGCGGCAAGCCGTGGGCCCCGTACTACACCCTCCACAAGATCATGGCGGGGCTGCTCGACCAGTACGAACTCGGCGGCGACAAGCAGGCGTTGGACGTGCTGCTGGACATGGCGGCCTGGGTGGACGCCCGCACCGCACCGCTCTCCCGCGAGCGGATGCAGACGCTGCTGAAGGTGGAATTCGGCGGTATGAACGACGTGCTCGCCCGCCTCCGTCTGGTGACGGGCGACGAGGTGCATCTGCGGACCGCCCGGCGCTTCGACCACGAGGAGTTGTACGCCCCGCTGGCCGCCGGCCGGGACGAACTCGCGGGCCGCCACGCCAACACCGAGATCGCCAAGGTGGTGGGAGCGGTACCGAGTTACGAGGCCACGGGGGAGAGGCGCTACCTCGACATCGCCGACCACTTCTGGACGACGGTCGTACGGGACCACTCGTACGCCATCGGCGGCAACTCCAACCAGGAACTGTTCGGCCCGCCGGGCGAGATCGTGAGCCGGCTCTCCGAAGTGACCTGCGAGAACTGCAACAGCTACAACATGCTCAAGCTCGGCCGTCAGCTGTTCCTGCACCGCCCTTCCCACGCCGCGTATATGGATCACTACGAGTGGACGCTCTACAATCAGCTGCTCGGCGAGCAGGATCCCGACTCCGAGCACGGATTCGTCACGTACTACACCGGACTGTGGGCGGGTTCGGAGCGGCAGCCCAAGGGTGGCCTCGGTGCGGCTCCCGGAAGTTACAGCGGGGACTACGGCAACTTCTCCTGCGATCACGGCTCCGGCCTGGAGACGCACACCAAGTTCGCCGACAGCATCTACTTCCGCGCGCGCGGCACCCGCAGTACACGCGGTCCTTCGTTGTACGTCAATTTGTTCATCCCCTCCGAACTGCGCTGGCGGGAAACAGGTGTGACCATCCGTCAGGAGACCCGGTATCCGACGACCGACCGTACCCGCCTCACTGTCACCGGGGGAGACGCCCGCTTCACTCTGAGGATGCGGGTCCCCGCCTGGGTGGCGGACACCGGGGGCGCGGCCCGGCTCGAGCTCAACGGCCGGCACCTCCCGGCCCGGCTGAAGCCGGGCACGTACGCCGCGCTGGAACGGCACTGGCGCTCGGGCGAGACCGTGGAACTCGTGCTGCCCCGACGGCCCGTCTGGCAGGCAGCACCTGACAACCCGCAGGTGAAGTCACTCTCGTACGGGCCTCTGGTCCTCGCCGGAGAGTACGGAGACACTCCGCTCGCCACCTTGCCCACGATCCGGCCGGAGAGCCTGCGTCAGGGGTCCGGTGATACCACGGCGTTCAGCGTGCTCGCCGACGACCGCCGCGTGCCACTGCGGCCGTTCCACGAAGTGCACCACCAGCGCTACAACGTCTACTGGGCAGTGGAGCCACGTCCCGCACGCGAACGGGACATCGCCCGCTACCCCTTCGACGAGGGGAACGGCACCTCGGCGGCGGACCGCACCGGCACCTTCGCCGATGCCACTCTCGCGGGAGGCGCCACCTGGGCCGAAGCCGAAGCCGAAGCCGAAGCCGAAGCCGAAGCCGACGGTGTGCGGTGCGTGTCCCTGGACGGACAGGGCGGCCATATCGCCCTCCCCGCCGGACTGCCGAGCGGACTCGACGAACTGACCGTCAGTGTCCGGGTCCGCGTGGACACCCTGGTCGCGTCCGCCCGCGTCTTCGACCTGGGATTTCACAAGGAGACCTATCTGTTCCTGGCGGCGACGACCGGTGCCCGGCGGGCCCGCGTCGCCCTGAAGATCGCCGGCATGGAGGCCGAGGACGTCATCGACGCCACCGGCCCGCTCCCCGTGGGCCTGTGGGTCCATGTGGCACTGACCCTCGGCGGCGGCACCGGTGTCCTCTACCTCGACGGCGTCGAGGCCGGCCGCAACGACACCATGGTGGCGAGCCCGCTGCTCCTCGGCGCGAGCACCCGCAACTACCTGGGCCGCTCGCAGAACACCACCCACCCGTACCTGCACGGCGCGGTCCGTGACTTCCGCCTGCACAACCGGGCCCTGAGCGCGTCCGAGGCGGCGCGCCTGACGGCCGGCTGACCCGCTGCTTCCGGTGCTCTGTCCAGCACCGGCTCCCTCTGTCCGTACACCGCTCCGTTGTACACCGTTCCGTCCAGCGGGCGCCCCGGCGCCCGTCGTTCACGCAGGAGTTCATCCATGTCTCACGACGACCTGTCCCGACGCCGCTTCGTGGCCGCTGCCGGTGCCGCGGGCACAGTGCTCGCGGTCGGCCTGCCCGACGCCGCCCACGCGGCGGGAGAAGCGGCCACGCATACGAGCGGCACGGCCACGAGCGGCGAACGCGCCTTCTCGGCACGGCACTTCGCCGACCCCCGAAGGGACAGCAGACCGACCGTCTACTGGTACTGGAACGGGCCCGTCACCCCCGAACTCGTCGACCGGCAGATGGCGGATCTGCGGGACAAAGGCATGTACGAGGTGGTGCTCTTCCCGTTCGACAACGCCGAGATGCAGCCGGTGTTCTTCACCGAGGAGTGGTTCGACATCGTCGGACACGTGCTGCGCACCGCGGAACGCACCGGTATGCGGGTGTGGCTGTTCAACGACGACCACTTCCCCAGCGGGCGCGCGGGGGAGTACGTCATCAAGGGCGGCACGGTCGGCTCCCGCACCTACGAGCCACGGCCCGACCTGCGCCTGAAGGCACTGTGGCGCTCGACCACCATGGTGGAGGGCCCCGCCACCGTCGACCTGCGCCGCAGCAGCGGGGTGGGCGTGGACGCCGGACACCTGGTCGCCGACGCGGCCGTGCTCGGCGGCGCCGCCGTGCTCCGAGGCGGCGACGGGTGGACGAACTACACCGTCACCGGCAGTGCCAAGGCCGAACACACGGCGGCCGGCCTCGTCGTCCGGGCCTCCGCCGACGGACTCGACGGGTACGCCGTCACCTTCGACCAGACCGGAGTCGTCACCGTCCTGCGACTGGCGCGTGGCGCCGACCCCGTCGAACTGCTGCGCAGCGCCCGCACCGACGGCTTCAACAAGACCAAGTTCCACACGGTGGCCGTCACCGTCCGCGCGGCCACGCTGTCCGTCACCCTCGACGGCAAGGACAAGGGCACCCTCGACGACGACCGGTACGCGACCGGCGGGGCGGGCGTACGGGCCGTGGCCGACCAGCGTTCCCTGTGGGACAGCCTCACCGTCCAGGGAGCCGACGGCACCTCGCTCCACACCACCTCCTTCGACGACCCGGCCGACGCGGGGAACTTCCCCGAGCGCGCCCGCCTCGGCGCCGAAGCCACGGCCGTCGCCGCCGCGGCCCGCCCGGTGGGTACCACGGACGCCACCGAAGTCGTCGACCTGACCGCCCGGCTGGGCGGCGGACACACCTGGCAGGTCCCGGCGGGCCGTTGGCAGCTCGACCTGTTCGGCGGAGCCCCGCTGATCGACGACACCCAGGGCTACAGCCGCAGTTACGTCGACCTGCTCGACGACGAGCCCGTGGAACTGTTCCTCGACATCGTCCCGGGCGAGTACCACCGCCGCTTCCGCCGCTACTTCGGCACGGTGATGCCCGGCTTCTGGGACGACGAGCCGTTCTTCGCCTCCGCCGAGGCGCACTTCAAGCGCCTGCCCTGGTCACCCACGCTCGACAAGGCGCTGCGCGCGGTGGACGTCGAGCCCGGCGTCGCCTACGCCTGCGCCTTCGACGACCTCGGCCGCGACGGCAGGATCGCCCGCGGCCGCTACTGGCAGGCCGTGTCCAACCGCTTCGCCCGTTACTTCCAGAAGCAGGCCCGCTGGTACGAGCAGCGCGACGTCGCCCTGATCACCAACCCGCTCTACGATGAGACGTCCCCGGCCAAGCGCATCCCCTCCACCGGAGACCTGCACAAGGTCAACCAGTGGGCGCACGTGCCCGGCGGCGACATCATCACCGCCGAGTACGTGGCCGGCCAGCAGACCATGATCCCCCGTAACCCCGTGTCCGTCGCGCACCAGATGGGCCGGGAGCGGGCCCTGTTGGAGATGTTCGGCAACATGGGCTGGCAGGTCACGCCCGGGTTCGTCCACACGACGGTCGGCGCGCAGGCAGCCCGGGGCGTCAACCTGACGGTGCTGCACGCCCTGTGGACCGACGAGGTCCGCGTCTACTTCCCGCCGCCGTTCGGCCCGCGCGCCCCCTGGTGGTGGGCCATGCGGCCGCTCGCCGAGTGGATCGGCCGGGTGATGGAGGCCGGGCGCGGCACGTCCGGCGCCCGTACCGCCGTGCTGCAGCCGCAGCGCGCCGCCGAGCAGTGGACCGGCACCGACCGGCAGGGCGAGGTCGACGGCGCCCTCGCCGACGCCGCCTACGCGCTGGAGCGGGCCCAGGTCGACTTCGACCTCGTCCACGAGGGAGCCCTCAGCGGCGACCCCGACCTGCTGGCCCGCGCCGAGGTCCGCGGCGGCCGGCTGGCCGTGGGCGCGGCCCGCTACGACCTGGTGGTGGTGCCCGCGACGCCCACCCTGGACGTGACCTCCGTGCGCGTCCTCGCGGAGTTCGCCCGCGCCGGCGGCACCGTCGTGGCCGTCGGCACCCTCGCCGCCGAGGAGGCGGACCACAAGGACCGGACCCTCACGCGGGCCCTGACCGACCTGTTCGGCGAGCGGGTACCCGGCCGCCGAACCGTCGGCCGGGGGCATGCCGTGCGCGTCGCCGACCCGACGGGCCTGCGGGCCGCGACCCACGAGGCCGGGGTGGCCGCCGCCGTGCTGGAGACCCCCCAGGACACCGTACGGGCCCTGCGGGTCCACCGCGGCGAGGACACCGCCTTCCTCATCAACAACGAGGGCGGCGAGCGCCTCGAAACCTCCGTCACCCTCCCGGCCACCGGCGTTCCCGAGCTCTGGGACCCCGCGACGGGCAGCACCGGCACCGCTCCCGTGCACCGGAGCGCCAAGAACGGCGTCCAGCTGCCCCTGGTCCTGGAGCCGTACCAGACCCGCATCGTCGTCGTGCGCCACGACGGGCGAGCCGTCCCGCACCTGACGGCCTCACCGCTGCCCGTCCTCGCGATCGAGCGGCACGGCCGGAGCCTGCGTGCGACGGTGGAGGCCTCGGCCGCCGGCAGCCACCGGTTCACCGGCACCGACGGCACCCACACGTACCGCGGTACGGCCCGCACCGACGACCCGCTCGAACCGGTCACCGTGGACGGCGACTGGACCCTCACCCTGGACCGCGACGGGTCCACACCGATCACCGGGCCCCTGGGCAGCTGGACCGAGCACGACCGCCTCTTCTCCGGCAGCGGCACCTACACCAGGGACCTCGACATCGAGCGCGCGCTGCTCGACGGGCGCCGAGTGCTGCTCGACCTCGGCGACGTCCGTGACGTGGCGGCCGTCACCGTCAACGGCACCGAACTCCCGCCGCTGCTCTGGGCGCCGTGGGTCGTCGACATCACCCGCCTGGTCGGGGCGGGGCGCAACTCCCTCGCCGTCCGCGTCGCCAACACGCTCTCCAACGAGCGGAACAAGCCGCTGCCGTCCGGCCTGCTCGGACCGGTGACCCTGCGCTTCCGACAGCACCTCACCGTCGACCTCACCCGCGCCTGACCACCCTGCCGTCCTTTCCCCGCCCCGCCCCGTCCCTCCCGCAGGCGCTTCCTGCTCCGAACACCCTTCCCGTCCCGTACAGCACTTCATGGAGCCCTCATGCTCAGACCCCGCCCGCGACCGCGTCCTCGCAGCAGACACCGGCGGCCCGTGTCCGTACTCCTCGCCGGGCTGACCGCGTTCGTGACGGTGCTGGCCGGCGCCGTCACCGCCGACGCCACCACCGCTGCCGCCACCGGCACCATCACCCCGGAACGGCTGCGCACCCAGCACCTGACCCAGGCCCTGGGCATCGACGACACCACGCCCGACCTCAGCTGGGAGACCGACGCCCGCGCCACGAACACCCGCCAGAGCGCCTACCGCGTCCAGGCGGCCGGCTCCCCGGAGCTGCTGCGCCGCGGCCGGCCCGACCTGTGGGACTCGGGCAAGGTCCGCTCGACGGTGCCGCAGACCACGTACGCGGGCAAGAAGCTCGGCTCCCGCAGCCGCGTGTACTGGCGGGTCATGCTCTGGTCGTCACACGGTCCGCGTGACTCGGGCTGGAGCGACACCGCCGTCTTCGAGACCGGCCTGACCCGGCAGTCGGACTGGAACGCCGACTGGATCACGCACCCGGACTGGCGGCTGAGCGAGCGCACCGCCGAACCCGTCGTCGTCAAGGTCCCCCGCACCACGGCCCGTTACGTCCGGCTGGACGTCACCGAGCTGGGCCTGCCCCTGGAGGAGGCCTTCCCCGGCCGCACCTGGCGCGTCCAGCTCGGTGAGATCGACGTCCGTGACTCCGCGACCTCCACCGACGGTCTCGCCCGCGGCGCCGCGGTGACGGCCTCGGAGACCAACACGCTGCGCAAGACCTGGGAACCGGCCCTGGCCGTCGACGGTCTGCCCAACAGCGCCCTGCAGACCGCCGCCGGATACGCGAGCGCCGCGCACACCGGTGCCGACGTTTCCGGGACACCCGTGGTCCTGACCCTCGACCTCAAGACGGCGAAGACCTTCGACCAGGTGGCGCTGTATCCGCGCGCCGACGTCCTCACCGCGGACGGCCGCGTCCCCAACTTCCCGGTGGACTACGCCCTGTCAAGCGGCGACAGCGCGACCGGCCCGTTCAGCACGCTCGCCCGTGTCGACGGGCAGCAGCCCCCCGAGCCCTACCTGCCGGCCGGACTGCCCCTGCTCACCGACGACTTCAAGCTCCCCGCGAAGGTGCGCGGCGCCCGCCTGTACATCGGGGGACTCGGCATCTACGACGCCACCCTCAACGGCGAACCGGTGGGCGACGCCGTGCTGGAGCCCGCCAACACCGACTACGCGGAACGCGTCCAGTACGCCACCTACGACGTCACCGACCGCCTGCGGACCGGTGCCAACACCATCGGCGTCGCCCTCGGCAACGGCATGTCGAACGTCGTCAGCACCGCCGACCGTTACCGCAAGCTGTACGGCAACCTGAGCGACCCCAAGCTGATCGCCCGCCTTGAAGTGACCCTGGCCGACGGCAGCGTCCGTACCATCACCAGCGGCGACGACTGGCGCACCACGCTGGGACCCACCACCTCCTCCAACTGGTACGGCGGCGAGGACTACGACGCCCGCCGCGAGATCGCCCACTGGGACGACCCGAGCGGCGACCGCAGCCGATGGGACAAGGCCGTCGCGGTGGCCGGCACCGCACAGGACCCGGCCGAACTCAGCGCCCGCGAGACCGAACCCATCAGGGCCGTCGAGACCCTCAAGGGCAAGGAGGTCGAAGGCGCGGCGAACAGCCGGGTCTTCGACCTGGGCCGCAACATCGCCGGCTGGCCGGAGATCACCGTCAGCGCGCCCGCGGGTACGGCCATCCGCGGCTACCCGGCCGAAAGCCTCAAGGACGGCCACGCGTTCCAGTCCATCAGCAACGTGGGCGGACCCCTCTGGGACAGCTACACCACCCGCGGCGCCCGCACCGAGACCTGGCACCCGCGCTTCAGCTACCACGGCTTCCGCTACCTGGAACTCAGGGGCGTACCCGACGGGGCGACGGTGACCGTACGCGGCAAGGTGCTGCGCACCGACAACACCTCGGCGGGCGACTTCAGCAGCTCCGACCCGCTTGTCAACGACATCCACTCGCTGATCCGGCGGTCCATCGAGGGCAACATGATGAGCGTCCTCACCGACTGCCCCAGCCGGGAGAAACTGGGCTGGCTGGAGCAGAACCAGCTGGTCTTCCCGGCGCTCGCAGGCAACTACGACATGCGCTCCTACCTGCGCAAGATCGTGCGCGACATGGCCGACGCGCAGACCACGGACGGGCTGATCCCCAGCACCGTGCCCGAGTACACCAGCCTGCCCGGCGCCTACCGCAACGACTCCAACTGGGGCGGCGCGTTCGTCCTCGTCCCCTGGCAGCTCTACACCACCTACGGGGACCGGGACACGATGGCCACGTACTACCCGGGCATGCGGCAGTACGCCGACTTCCTCGCCACGCAGGTGTCGGGCGGCATTCTCGACTACGGCCTTGGTGACTGGTTCACTCCGGACCGCACCTTCCCGCGGGCGGTCGCCGGCACCTACGGCTACTGGCGCGTCGTCGACGCCCTCAGCCGGACCGCCGCCGTCCTCGGCGACCAGGACGCGGCCGACACCTACCGGGCCAGGGCCGACGCGAGTGCGAAGGCACTGGCCGCGAAGTACTACGACTCCGCCACCGGGACCTTCGGCGGGGGAGGCCAGGGCGCCGAGGCACTCGCCCTCGACATGGGCGCGTATCCGGCGGGGGAGAAGGACCGTCTGTTCGGTCACTTCACCACCGCGGTCAAGGACGCCGGACACCACCTGACGCTCGGCGAGATCTCCCTGCCGGCCGCCTTCCGTGTCCTGTCCGTCAACGGTCGCGACGACATCGTCCACGAGATCGCCACGCAGACGACCAGCCCGAGCTACGGGTACCAGGTGCGCGCCGGCAACACCACGCTCGGCGAGTCCTGGGACGGCGGACCCGGCCAGTCGCAGAACCACTTCATGCTCGGCGCCATCGACTCCTGGTTCACCACCCGGGTCGCGGGCATCGGACAGACCTCCGACTCGGTCGGCTACGCCGAACTGCTCATCGACCCCGCCGTCGAGGGCGACCTGACCTCGGCGTCCGGCTCGTACCGCACTCCGTTCGGAGTCACACGGACCGAGTGGAAGCGCAACGGCGGGCGGTTCCGCCTCACCGTCGATGTGCCCGCGGGCAGTACGGCCGAGGTACACGTCCCCTTCTTCTCCGGAGACGGCGTCTCCGGACGGGCCGAGGCACCCACCGGAGCACGCCTGGTGCGCGACGGAGAGAACGAGGCAGTCTACGAAGTCGGCTCGGGCCGCTGGAGGTTCCGCTCCGTCACCTCGTAGCGCGTCGTCACCAGGTGACCGCTCGGGCGGCGCACTTCTAGTGACCGCTCGGCGGTGTCGCCGCCGAGCGTGTCGGGCACGAGGCCGATGTCGCGGACGGCCTCGGTGAAGTCGACCGTCGCGTAGTCGATCACCTCGTCTGCGCCGAACCCCTCCACGGTTTTCCGCTTGCTCCCGCCGGCGGTCGCGATCACGTGCGCGCCGAGCGCTTTCGCGATCGGGATCGCGACGTGGCCGACCCCGCCACCACCGGGACCGCACCGGGAGCAGCGGTCCGATCCGCACCCACAAGTTGTCCGTCACCGCCTTTGAAACACCTTCATCGGCCATGCAGTGGTCGGCGCCCAGAAGCGAGCCGAGGTGGACCGCCTTCGCGAATACTTGGCTAGCCACACGATTGCTGGTACCTTCATTACGTGGCCAGCCACACTTCTGGTGGCCGAAGGGAATGGAGTCACCATGAAAGCAATCGTTTTCGACCGGTTCGGCGGCCCGGACGTGCTGCACGAGGCAGACATCGAGGTGCCGCAGCCCGGCCCCGGCCAGGTCCGGGTCCGCGTGAAGGCCGCCGGGCTGAACGCGCTGGACGGCAAGATCCGCTCCGGGATACTGGAGGCCGTCCGCCCGACGACCCTCCCCGCCGTCCCCGGTGGCGAGCTCGCCGGCGTGGTCGACGCCCTGGGTGAGGGCGTGAGCGACGTGCAGGTCGGTGATGAGGTACTGGGCTGGTCGGACACCGGCTCGTACGCCCAGTACGCGCTGGCCACCACCGTGGCCCCCAAGCCCGCCGGCCTCGACTGGCAGCATGCGGTCGCACTGCCGGTGGCCGGCGAGACGGCCGAGCGGGTCCTGAACCAGCTGAGGGTCGCCGCCGGGGACATCGTGCTGATGCACGGCGCGTCCGGAGCCGTCGGCACTGTGGCGGTCCAGCTCGCCACGGCCCGCGGAGCACGCGTGATCGCCACCGCGGGCCCCTCCAACCAGGACTACCTCACCTCGCTCGGCGTCACCGCGACCGTGTACGGCGAGGGCCTGGTCGAGCGCGTGCAGGCGCTGGCCCCCGACGGCGTGGACGCGGTGTTCGACCTGGCCGGGAAGGGCGCCCTGGAGGACTCCATCGCCCTGCGGGGCGGCACCGACCGCATCGTCACCATCGCCGACTTCGGTGCACGGCAGCTGGGCATCACCTTCTCCCAGGGGCCCCAGGAACGCTCGACCGCCCGCCTGGCCGCCCTGGCCCAGGACGCGGCGGCCGGCAAGCTCGTCACCACCGTCACCGCCTACCCGCTCGACCAGGCCGCCACGGCCCAGCAGGTCAGCGACGCCGGGCACGTGCGGGGCAAGCTCGTCCTGACCGTCGGCTGAGCACCCCCGCCCACCGCATCCCCACGACCACCCCCTGCCTTTTCGGTGACCGGCCGGTCACCGCCCTATCGAAGGACCCCCTCATGCTGGATTCCCTGTGGACGCCGACCACTCTTGGCGGCATATCTCTGCCGCACCGCCTGGTCATGGCCCCCATGACCCGTGACCGCTCCACACCTGAAGGCGTACCGACCGAGCTGAACGCCGAGTACTACGCCCAGCGGGCCTCGCACGCGCTCGTCATCACCGAGGGAACCCAGCCCTCCGCCGACGGCCAGGGCTACCTCCTGACGCCAGGCATCCACAACGACGAGCAGATCGCCGGGTGGCGCAAGGTCACCGACGCCGTGCACGCGGCCGACGGCCGGATCGTCATCCAGCTGATGCACACCGGACGCATCGCCCACCCCGACAACACCCCCCACGGGCGCCGGCCGGTCGCCCCGTCGGCGATCCGGCCGCAGGGCGCGATGTTCACCGCGTCCGGGCCCCAGGAGATGCCGACACCCCGTGCTCTGTCGACGCAGGAGGTCGCGGCGACCGTCGACGACTTCCGCCGCGCGGCAGCGGCCGCCGTCGCGGCAGGCGCCGACGGCGTGGAGATCCACGGCGCCAACGGCTACCTGGTGCACCAGTTCCTGTCCGACAACACCAATCAGCGCACCGATGGCTACGGCGGCTCGATCGAGGGCCGCATCCGCTTCGCCGTCGAGGTCGCCGCCGCGGTGGCCGACGAGATCGGCGCCGAGCGCACCGGCATCCGTATCTCCCCCGGCAACCCCTACAACGACATCGCCGAGTCCGACACCGCCGAGCTGTATCCGGCGCTCCTGGACGCCCTGCGCCCCCTGGGCCTGGCCTACCTCCACGTGATGCACGTCGGCGACGAGGAGCTGCTGGGCACCCTGCGCGCGATGTGGCCGACCACGCTGATCCTCAACCGGGGCGGCACCGACCTGCCCGCCCGCGCCAAGGACATCGACAACGGCACGGCCGACCTCGTCTCCGTCGGCGCCCTCGCGCTCGCCAACCCGGACCTGGTCGAGCGGCTGCGCACCGGCGCGCCGCTGAACACCCCCGACCCGGCGACCTTCTACGGCGGCGGAGAGGCCGGCTACACCGACTACCCCACCCACACCGTCTGAGGAGCCGGATCATGCCCACCCCCGAACCCCGCATCCCCACAGCGGCCGGCGCAGGACCGATGAGCTACGCGATCTTCCAACTCGCCCGCGCCCACCGCGCCTACGCCGCCGCCCTGCTCCGCGAGATGGACCTGCATCCCGGACAGGAACTGCTGCTGATGCACCTTCTCGACCGGGACGGCCAGACCCAGTCCGAGCTGCTCGACAGCGTCGGCCTGGACCACTCCACCGTCTCCAAGGCGCTACGCCGCATGCAGGACGCCGGCCTGGTCATCCGCGAGCCGGCCGCACATGACCGGCGTGTCATGGTGGTCCATCTCACCGACAAGGGCCGGGCCATGCGCGAACCCATTGCGGCCCTGTGGCAGGCCCTGGAGGAGACCTCCGCCCGGAATCTGTCGGAGCAGCAGGCGCAGTCCTTCGTCGAGACCGCGTACGCCGTCACCGAGGCGATCAACAGCCGCCCGCTGCCGCAGGAAGAGTCCTCGTGACTCCCTGGTGGGCACCCCACGCGGACCGGGGTGCCCACCGTCCCGCATGCGGGCGCGACCACCGCCAGGTCGCCCGCGCACACCGAGCCCCTCGCTGATGACCTGACGGAAAGTGAGACCCTCATGCCTGCCACCGACTCAACAGCCCTCCCGGTCCTCGTCGTCGGGGGGGCCGGGGGCCCGGGGGGGCGGGGGGCCCCGCGCCACAAGAAAAACCCGGGCCCAACCCCCCCCCAAACACCCCCACCCCCCCCCCCCCCCACCCC